>DASZMJ010000082.1:0-17967 GCA_035551935.1 Isosphaeraceae bacterium | reverse complement strand
GACGTTCAATCCGGCGTCGAGGTCGGCCCGGATGTCCCGGAGGATCGAGGCGATCCGGTCGGGGCTGGTCCGCTTTCGCATGCAATCGCTCCCTGGTCTCTGCCAGTCGTACGATTTGCATTATGACTGGACCAGATTTTGTGGGGCAGGCCACACAAAGGAAGAAGGGAAGATTTTTAGATTTTCTTCTTCCTTTGTGCTCTCTGTGCCTTTGTGGTGAGCCCCTCTTCCCGTCTTTCACCCCAGGTCCGCCAGGTCTAGCCTCCCCTCGTCGCCCAGCGCCTTGAATCGCGCGTATGTCTCCGCGACCCCGGCGGCGAGCGGGGTACAAACCAGGGGACCGAGGCGGGCGTCGAGGCGGGAGTCGTCGAGGTCGGGGGCGATGGGGAGCTGGCGGTCGCCGTGCGAGATCAGGGACGCGGCCGCGGGGGCGGCGGCGACGAGCGCGGCGACGAACGCCTCGATCGGCGCGACCGTGCCGCGGACGTTGAACGCCTCGGCCCCCTCGAACGGTGCGCAGAGCGCGCGGAGGAACGTCGCGGCGACGTCGGGGGCGTATTGCAGGTCCTGAAGCCCGCCGTAGCTGATCCGGTAGGCGCGACCGGCGGCGGCGGCCTTGATCGCCTTGGTCGGCTCGCTCGTCACCCCGAAGTCGCGGCCGACGCCGTAGACCGTCCACGGCCGCAGGCCGACGCTCGAGACGCCGTGGTCGAGCCAGTAGACCCGGGCATTCAGCTCGTTGCAGACCTTGAACGCCCCGTAGTGCGTCAAGGGAGCCAGCCTCACCTCGTCCGCGATCGGCCCGGTCGCGGAGGGGTCGGGGGGGCCGTGCACGGCGGCCGAGCTGGCGTAGACGACCCGCTCGACCTGCCCTTTCAGCGCCACGGCCGCCTCGAAGACGGCCAGGGTCCCGATCACGTTGACCCGCGCCCCCAGGACCGGGTCGGCCTTGCACGTCGGCACCTGGAGCCCTGCCAGGTGCAGGAGATGCGTCGCCCCGACCCGCTCGACCGCGGCGCGGACCGCGGCCGGGTCGGCGACGTCGCCCGGGACGAAATGGACGAGGCGCCCGGTGGCCTCGTCGAGCAGGAGGTCGAGCCGGTGCCTGTCCTCGCGGAGGTCGTAGATCCAGACCTCGCGGCCCTCGTCGACCAGTTGCTTCGCCACCCACGAGCCGATGCAGCCAAAACCGCCCGTCATCAGGACGCGCACGTATGCCCCCTCGCGTTCCCTCAATCGCCGATGTCGATCGCCCCGGCCTCGGCCGCCGCGAGCGCCTTGCCGACGGCCTCGAGGAAGAAGAAGTCGCCCCACATGACCGACTCATCGACCCCGAGTCTCTTGGGAAAATGATAGACGCCGTGCTTCAAGACCCCTTCCCAGCCCTCGTCGTCCCAGGCGACGTACCGGCTGGTGCAAAGGGTGTCGAGCAGGGCCAGGGCGCCTTCGCGATACCGCGCGGCGCGGGCCGGGTCGCGGGTCAGGCCAGCCAGGTTCCAGAGTCCCGACGCGGCGATCGCGCCGGCGGAGCTGTCGTCGATCCGGTCGGGCCCCTCGGGCACGTCGAAATCCCACGGGGGGACGTTGCCAGTGGGGCAGCGGTCCAGGAAGTGGTCGGCGTTCCGCTCGGCGACGGCCAGGTCGGCTGGGTCGTTCGTCGAGGTGAAGACCGTCCCGAACCCGTAGAGCGACCACGCCAGCCCCCGACTCCAATCCGAGTCCGCCCGCAACCCCTGGTGCGTCGAATGACGGAGGAATTCGCCCGTCTCCGGGTCGAAGATCCCCTCGTGCGACGTCCGGCCGTCGGGCCGGACGAGGTAACGCTCCGTCGTCCGGCAATGCGCGACGGCGAGATCATATAAGACTCGGTCCCCGGTCTCGCGCGCCGCGTAGAAGAGGATCGGCACGTTCATCATGATGTCGATGAACAGGCTCTCCGGCGCGACGAACGATCGCAGGTATTTCCCCTTCGCGTTGAACCGCAGGGCCAGGGTCTTGCCGGCGGTGATGAGGACGTCGTTGAGCTTCGGGTCGCCGGTCCGCTCGTACCAGGGCAGGTACGTATTCAAGAAGATGAAACCGAGGTCGTGGACGTTGCGATCGTGCTTCTTGTGCTCGATCAGCCGCGAATAATGCTCGGCCGTCTGCCGCCACCACGGGTCGCCCGTCCTCCTGGCGATGAGCCACATCATCCCCGCGTGGAACCCCGCGCACCAGTCCGTCCACAGCTCGCCGCCGTGCCGCCACTTGCCGCCGACGGTATAGATCGGGAAGAAGTCCGGCGACCGCTCGACGGACTTCCGCACCTGCCTGGCGGCGAAGTCGAAGGCGCGGCCCAGACGGGAGCGGAGCATAATCATGATTGTTCCCGAGGAATCCCAGCAGATTCGCCGAGGAGGACGCGGAGACGAAAACGTTCGCGGACACGCCGGGTCTCGGGGGGCGGGGACGAACGGCGGCGGGTGCCTCGGGTTCGCGGCCGAAGCCGTGGCACCCGACCGCCACCCGGACCGAGCGGATGGCCCGTCGTCCCCGACGCTCGGAATCTCTTGATGCCTGCCCCGCCCGTGCCGACCCCTTTCCGCCCTCGCGACGCCCGATCCTAGCCGAGCGGTCCCCACCCTTCCACCCCCAGTCGTCGCCCGAATCGGCCGCCGGCTGCCTCCTTGACAGATGGTCCGGGGCGGTCGAGTCTACGCGGCGAGTGAATGTCGCGACGGCGCGACGGTCCGGGGGTTGTCGACTCGGGTCCGCGAACCGATCGAGGGGGGACGATGCCGGACTGGTCCTATCGGACGATCCTGCGGCCGTTGCTGTGGCGTTTGCCGCCGGCCGCGGCGCGCGAGGTGAGCCTCGGGGTCATGGGGGCGCTCGGCGGATCGGCGATCGGCCGGGCGGTCATCGACTTCATGGGCCACATGCGGCCGTCGCCGAGGCTGCGGCGGACGTTCTCGGGGATCGAGTTCCCCTCGGCGGTCGGCATCGGCCGCGACCTCGATCCCGGCGCGTTGGCGCTGCCGGCCTTGGCGCGGTTCGGGGTCGGGTTCGTCGCGATCGGGCCGATCAGCCTGGAACCGTCGGCCGGGGCCGGGCCGGTCGAACGGGACGACGTGGGCGAGGCGATCGTCCTCGACGATCCGCCGACGGGGGACGGCCTGCTCGCGATGACCCGGCGCCTGGCGCGGTCGCCGCGGGTCGCCGCGCCGATCCTCGCCCAGATCGCACCCAACCCGGGGGCCGACCCCGGCCGCGCGGCCGAGGAATGCCGGCGGCTGGTCGTCCAGCTCGCGCCGTTCGCCGACGCGATCGTGCTCGATTGGCCGGAGGCGCAGGGATTGGACGGTCCGTTCCCGTCGATCGCGCAGGCAGGCCGCGAGTCGTACCCGCCTCGACCGATCCTCCTGGGCGTCCGGCCGGACGCGGCGCCGGAGGCGGTCGATCGCCTCGCCGGGGCGGCCCTGGAGGCGGGCCTGGCGGGGTTCGTGGTCGATGGCGGAATCCGGTTCGCCGACGGCCGCCGCGCGATCGGCCGGCCGGCGCGCGGGCTGACGATCGAGACGGTCCGACGTCTTCGGCAGCACGCGGGGCCGGGGGCCTGGATCGTGGGTTCCGGGGGGATTCACGAGCCGGAGGACGCGATCGAACTTCTGGAGGCCGGCGCGGACCTCGTCGCAATCGACAGCGGCCTCGTCTTCGGCGGGCCGGGCCTGCCGAAGCGGGTCAACGAGGCGCTCCACTTCGCGATCGACGCGCGGCAGGTTCCGTCGCCCACGCCCGAGGAGCGGCCCGCGGAGCGGTCGTGGTTCTGGGCCCTCCTGCTCGGCGTCGCGATGTTCTTCGGCGGCGCCATGGCCCTGGCGATCGCCGCGACGCGGGTCGTCTTGCCGTACGACGAGCAGTTCGCCGGCCTCTCCCGGGCCCAGCTCGCCGCGATCAACCCACGCCTGCTCTCGTTCCTGGCCCATGACCGCGCGAGCCTGGCCGGTACGATGCTGACGATCGGCATCCTCTATTCCGGCCTGGCCGCCTTCGGCATCCGGCGCGGGCTGCACTGGACATGGGTCACCGTGGTCGCGTCGGCCTTCGCCGGCTTCGGCAGCTTCTTTCTCTTCCTCGGCTTCGGCTACCTCGACCCGTTCCACGCCTTCGTCACCTCGATCCTCTTCTCGATCCTCCTGTTTGCCCTGCACGCCCGGCTCGGCGACCCCCGACCCGGGCCGGTGCCCCTGCTGCGCGAGGATCAGGCCTGGCGACATTCTCAGTGGGGCCAGCTCCTCTTGATCGTCCAGGCGACCGCCTTCCTCGTCGCCGGCCTCGTGATCAGCACCGTCGGCGCGACGACGGTCTTCGTCCACGAGGACCTCGAATACCTCGGCACGACCGCCGAGGCCCTCGCCGCCGCCGGGCCGCGCATCGTCCCCCTGATCGCCCACGACCGCGCGACCCTCGGTGGCATGCTCCTGGCCTGCGGCCTCGCCTTCCTGATGGCCTGCCTCTGGGGCCTTCGCCGCGGCGAGCGCTGGCTCTGGTGGACCCTGGCGCTGGCCAGCATTCCCGGCTACGCCGCCGCCATCGGCGTCCATTTCATCGTCGGCTACGAGAACCCCTGGCACCTCGCCCCCGCCTTCGCCGGCCTCGCGATCGGCGCGACGGGTTTGTTCCTGACGTATCCCCATCTCTGCCAGGACGTTCCCCGCCTCAACGATTCCTGGAACGCCCACCTCGAACGCCTCGAACAGCCCGGCCGATCGCAGTTTTTACCCGGGTCAAATTGACTTCGAGATTTTATCCGGGTAAAATACTCCAAGGATCGATTCGAGAGTCGTTTTCAGGAGCCGAGACAATGGAGATTCGACCGGGGACGAGGTGGACGGCATTCGAGGGCACCCGTCGGATCGCGACGGGTGGGGTGGCGGAGGTCGCGACGAGGACGAAGGAGGTGGTCGATCGGGGGCCGGGCACACCCGTCTTGATCTTCGACGACGAGACCGGCGAACAGGTCGAGATCGACGTTCGGGGTACGGCGGAGGAGGTCGCGCGGCGGCTCGCTCCGCCCGTGGAGGCCCCGCGAGGGCCGGGGAGGCCGAGGCTGGGGGTAGTCGCGCGGGAGGTGACGCTCCTGCCGAGGCAATGGGAGTGGCTCAACGGCCAGCCGGGCGGAGCGTCGGTGGCCTTGCGAAAGCTGGTGGAAGAGGCGCGGCGCTATAACGCCGGCGAGGACCGTGTGCGACGCTCGCGGGAGGCGGCCTATCGGTTCATGTCGGCGATCGCCGGCAACCTCCCCGGCTTCGAGGAGGCCATCCGCGCCCTCTTCGCGGGCGACCGCGGGCGCTTCGACCGGGAGACCGCGGATTGGCCGGGCGACGTCCGCGAGCACGCCCGCCGTCTCGCCTCGACCTCATTTTCGGCCCCTTCCGGCTGAAGACGGGTGCGGTCGCGGACCGAAGATGCGCGAGGGCCGTCGGCCGGCGGGGACTTGGTTGACGGACGGGTTCGGATCGGGGAAGCTGAACCGGCCCGGATCGGCGGTCGTAAACGTGTAGAGATCGAGATAGACGTCGAGCCGGCCCCGGCCGGTAGCCTCCCGGAGCGTGCCGCGATGTCGACCATCCCCGCCCAGCCCGCCCGGCCGAGGACGAAGCCGTGGCTCCTGGCCCTGGCGCCGGTGGCGCTGATCGCCCTGGCGTGCTGGTGGTTCACCGAACCCTTGGGAAAGCCTCCGGTTGCGACGACCGCGGCGCAGCCGGTGGCCTCGACCCGGACCGTCGCCGAGCGTTCGGCCGTCTCCTCCTGGCCCGCCGCGACGCTCGACGGCGAGCCGGCGAAGCGGTTGCTCCTGCGGTTCTTGCAGGAGGCTCGCGAGCGACTGGAGCGGGTCGAGGGGTACACGGCGACGTTCCACAAGCAAGAGCGGATCAAGGGGCGGCTCGGCCCCGAGCAGACGATGGCGATGAAGGTCCGGAACCGGCCGTTCGCGGTCTACTTCAAGTTCCTCGCGCCGAGGGCCGGCAAGGAGGTCGTCTTCGCCGAGGGTCGGCACGACGGCAAGGTGATTGCGCACAACGGCGACTGGACCCGTCGGCTCATCCCGCGACTGGCCGTGGCGCCGACGGACCGGCTCGCCTTGGCCGACAGCCGGCACCCGATCACCGACGCCGGCCTCGTGCGACTGACCGAGAAGCTCATCGCCTTCCGCCGCCTCGACCTCGAGGACGACGAGGCCGTGACGATCCTCGACCGCACGACCACCGACGACGGCACGGCCCGCCTCCGGTCGATCCACACTCACCCGAACAAGAACGACGACCGCCCGTTCGCCCGCGTCGAGATCCTTTATGACCCCGTGACCGGCCTGCCGGTCAGCATCAGCAGCTTCGAATGGCCCCGCCCCGGCCGGGATGGCCCCCTCGACCTCGCCGAGCACTATGCCTACCACGACCTGAGGCTCGACGTCCCCCTGACCGACCTCGACTTCGACCCCGCAAACCCCGCCTACGCCTTCAGCCGCTACTGATCGGAATCGGGCGGACCCACGGCCAAGGGTTGCGTCCCGCGGCCGATCCTGGATGATAGGGAATGGGGCCCCGACACCCCCCGTCGCGAGGGTCCCTCGTGCATTGGCACCGCAGGAAGGGAAGAAGGTCCGATTCCCATGGCTGACAGCTTCGGCGCGCGCGGCGAACTCCGGGTTGATGACCGCACGTTCCATCTCTACCGCCTCGGCGCCCTGGAGCAGCACGGCGGGGACCTGAAGCGGCTGCCGTTCTCGCTCAAGGTCTTGCTGGAAAACCTCTTGCGGAACGAGGACGGCGCCGCCGTCACGCGCGACGACGTCCTCGGCCTGGCCCGCTGGGACCCGAAGGCGGCACCGAGCCGCGAGATTGCGTTCCGGCCCAGCCGCGTGCTCCTCCAGGACTTCACCGGCGTGCCGGCGGTCGTCGACCTGGCCGCGATGCGTGACGCGATGAAGCGGATGGGCGGCGACCCGACGAGGATCAACCCGCTCCAGCCCGTCGAGCTGGTGATCGACCACTCCGTCCAGGTCGACGAGGCGGGCACGCCCGAGGCGTTCCGGATCAACGCGGATCTCGAGTTCCACCGCAACCGCGAGCGCTACGCGTTCTTGCGGTGGGGCCAGGAGGCGTTCGAGAACTTCCGCGTCGTGCCGCCGGACACGGGGATCGTCCACCAGGTCAACCTCGAATACCTCGCGCGGGTGGTCTTCACGACCCACGACGTCGCCGGCTCCAGGGACCACATCCCCGTCGCGTACCCGGATACGCTCGTCGGCACCGACTCGCACACGACGATGATCAACGGCCTGGGCGTGCTGGGCTGGGGCGTCGGCGGGATCGAGGCCGAGGCGGCGATGCTCGGGCAGCCGGTGTCGATGCTGGTGCCGCAGGTCGTCGGCTTCAAGCTCGTCGGCAAGCTGCCCGAAGGCTCGACGGCGACGGACCTTGTGCTGACCGTCACCCAGATGCTCCGCCGCAAGGGGGTGGTCGGCAAGTTCGTCGAGTTCTTCGGCGATGGCCTCGCCGGCCTCCCGCTGGCCGACCGCGCCACGATCGCCAACATGGCCCCCGAGTACGGCGCCACCTGCGGCATCTTCCCGATCGACGCCGAGACGCTCCGCTACCTCAAGCTCTCCGGCCGCCCCGATTCCCTGATCCGGCTCATCGAGGCGTACTTCAAGGCCCAGGGGATGTTCCACGAGGTCGGCGCGGTCGAGGCCGAGTACTCCGACACCTTGGAGCTGGACCTCTCGACCGTCGAGCCGAGCCTCGCCGGCCCGAAGCGGCCGCAGGACCGCGTCCTGTTGTCCGAGTCCAAGGCGAGCTGGGAGAAGGCCCTGAAGGTCATGCTCGAGAACCGGCCCGCGCCCAAGTCCAAGCCCGTCGAGACGATGGTCGCGACGACCGACGCCAAGAGCGAGACCCGGCTCGAAGGGGAAGGGGGCGGTGGCACCGCCGTCGGCGCCGAGGACCCCAGCGCCCCCTCAGCCGCCTATCGCCCGTTGCGACACGGCTACGTCGAGAACGGCTCGGTGGTCATCGCGGCGATCACCAGTTGCACGAACACCTCGAATCCCTCGGTCATGCTCGCCGCCGGCCTGCTCGCGAAGAAGGCCGTCGAGCGGGGCCTCTCGACCAAGCCCTGGGTCAAGGCGAGCCTCGCCCCCGGCTCGAAGGTCGTCACCGACTACCTGAAGGAGGCCGGCCTGACCGACGCGCTCGACCGGCTCCGCTTCAACCTCGTCGGCTACGGCTGCACGACCTGCATCGGCAACTCGGGGCCGCTCTCGCTGGAGATCTCCAAGGCGATCCACGACGAGGACCTCGTCACGGTCGCCGTGCTCTCGGGCAACCGCAACTTCGAGGGGCGGATCAACTCGGAGGTCCGGGCCAACTACCTCGCCTCGCCCCCGCTGGTCGTCGCCTACGCCCTGGCTGGCACGATGGAGATCGACCTCCTCCACGACCCCATCGGCACCGACAAGGACGGCCGCGAGGTCTTCCTCCGCGACATCTGGCCCTCGCAGGCCGAGGTCCACGACACGATGATGAAGGCCGTCCGCGCCGACATGTTCCACAAGGAATACGGCGAGGTCTTCGAGGGGGACGAACGCTGGAACGACCTGAACATGCCGACCGGCGACCTCTACGAATGGGATGAGTCCTCGACTTACGTCAAGAACCCGCCCTACTTCCAGGACATGCCGGCCGAGCCGCCGCCGATCGGCGAGATCCAGGGGGCGCGGGTCCTGGCGATGCTCGGCGACAGCATCACGACCGACCACATCTCGCCCGCCGGGTCGATCAAGGTCCAGGGGCCGGCCGGTCGGTACCTGATCGAGCACGGCGTCGAGGTCGGCGAGTTCAACTCGTACGGCTCGCGGCGCGGCAATCATGAGGTCATGGTCCGCGGCACGTTCGCCAACATCCGGCTCCGCAACCTGCTGGCGCCGGGCACCGAGGGGGGCGTCACGCGGCACCTGCCTGACGGCGAGCCGATGTCGATTTTCGACGCGGCCGAGGCCTATCGTCGCGAAGGGGTCCCGCTCATCGTCCTGGCGGGCAAGGAGTACGGCTCGGGCTCGTCGCGCGACTGGGCGGCCAAGGGGCCGAAACTGCTGGGCGTGCGTGCGGTCATCGCCGAGAGCTTCGAGCGCATCCACCGCTCGAACCTCGTCGGCATGGGAATCCTCCCCCTCCAGTTCGGCGCCGGCGACGACGCGACCAGCCTCGGCCTGACCGGCGAGGAAGTCTACTCGATCGAAGGGCTGGCCGAGGCCCTGGCCGTCGGCGCCGCCCGTCGCGAGGTGACGGTCGTGGCCGAGCGTGCCGACGGCGGCGTCCACCGGTTCCAGGTGACGGTCCGCATCGACACGCCGCAGGAGGTCCGCTATTATGAGCACGGCGGGATCCTGCCTTATGTGCTCCGGCAGCTCCTCTCCGGCCGCGGCGGCCCAGGCTGACGTCGGCCCGGCATCGACCTCCCACGCCCGACCCCCCCCGGCGTCCTCGGGCGGAACGCGCGCCGGCCCGCCTGGATTGAGGCCAGGGTCTTTGGTTAGACTAGGACGGATGTTCCGACGGCTGCTCGGGGGGCGGTCGATCCCCGCCGGTCCCCCCCCAGCCGTCACCATTGCCGACGCCGACGGCCACGCCGTCGGCGCCCCCGATCAGGCCCCGCCCGACCCGCCGACCGCAATCGGGATCGACCAGGAGACGGACTCCATGTCACAGGCCCAGACCGAAGCCAAGCCGATCGTCACGCGGAACCAGGCCGTGGGCTGGCTGCGCCAGATGCTGCTGATCCGACGCTTCGAGGAACGCTCGGCGATGCTGTATCAGCAGGGCTACATCGGCGGCTTCTGTCACCTCTATAGCGGCCAGGAGGCCGTCGCGGTCGGCTCGATCGGCGTGCTCCGCGAGGACGACTACGTCATCACCGCCTATCGCGACCACGGCCACGCGATCGCCCGCGGCATGGACGTGAAACCGGCGATGGCCGAGCTGTTGGGGCGCGTGTCGGGCTGCTCCAAGGGCAAGGGCGGCTCGATGCACTTCTTCGACGCCGAGAAGGGCTTCCTCGGCGGCCACGCGATCGTCGGCAGCCACATCCCGCTCGCGGCGGGCGTCGCCTTCGCCATCAAGTACCGCGGCGAGGACCGCGTCTGCATCTGCTACTTTGGCGACGGCGCCATGGACCAGGGTTCGCTCCACGAGGCGTTCAACATGGCCAGCCTCTGGAAGCTGCCGGTCATCTACGTCGTCGAGAACAACGGTATGTCGATGGGTACCCACCTCAGGCGCCACTCGTGCCTGCTCGACCTGACCGTCCGCGGCGGCACCGCCTACGGCATCCCGGGCGTGTCGATCGACGGCAACGACCTCGAGCTGATGGCCAAGACGACCCGCGAGGCCGCCGCCCGCGCCCGAGCCGGCGGCGGGCCGACCTTCATCGAGGCGATCACGTACCGCTTCCGCGGCCACTCGATGAGCGACCCGGCCAAGTACCGCACGAAAGATGAGCTCGACAAGGCCAAGGAGCGCGACCCGATCGTCGTGTACGAGACCATCCTCAAGGAGCGCGGCTGGGTCGACGAGGCCGGCCTCGAGGAGCTCCACGAGAAGGTCAAGGCCGAGGTCGAGGAGGCCATCGAGTACGCCGAAGCCGCCCCCGAGCCCCAGCTCGACGCGCTTTACGAGGACATCACCGCGGCCCCGCACATCCCCCAGGAGTGAGCTCGACCATGCCCGTGCTTGCCTACCGCGAGGCCCTGAACCAGGCGATGGCCGAGGAGATGGAGCGCGACGACCGCGTCTTCCTGATGGGCGAGGAGGTCGCCGAGTACAACGGCGCCTACAAGGTCTCCCAGGGCCTCCTCGACCGCTTCGGCCCGCGCCGGGTGGTCGACTCGCCGATCTCCGAGGAAGGCTTCTCCGGCATCGGCCTGGGGGCCGCGATGGTCGGCCTGCGGCCGATCGTCGAGTTCATGACGTATAGCTTCAGCCTCGTCGCCTTCGACCAGATCGTCAACAACGCCGCCAACATCCGGTACATGAGCGGCAGCCAGTTCACGTTGCCGATCGTCTTCCGCGGCTCCTCCGGCATGGCCGGCGCGCTCGCCGCGACCCACTCGCACCGCCCCGAGGCCTGGTACGCCCAGGTCCCCGGCCTGACCGTCGTCATGCCCGCGACCCCCGCCGACGCCAAGGGGCTGCTCAAGAGCGCCATCCGCGCCGACGACCCGATCATCTTCATCGAGCACGAGAACCTCTACGGAGAGAAGGGCGACGTCCCCGACGGCGAGCACCTCGTGCCGATCGGCCGGGCCGACATCAAGCGTCCCGGCAACGACGTCACCCTCATCACCTACTCCCGCTCGGTCTTGACCACCCTCAAGGCCGCCGAGCAGCTCGCCGCCGACGGCGTCGACGCCGAGGTCATCGACCTCCGCTCGATCCGCCCGCTCGACCTCGACACGCTCCTGACCTCCGTCTCGAAGACCCATCGCGCCGTCATCGTCGAGGAAGACTGGCCCTATTGCGGCCTCGGCGCCGGCATCGCCGACCGCATCTATCAGCGCATCTTCGACGAGCTCGACGCCCCCATCCGCCGCGTCGCCGCCAAGGATGCGCCCGTCCCTTATGCCAAGAAGCTCGAGGCGGCCATGCTCCCGAGCGTCGACCGAATCATCGCACAGGTGAATGACGTCCTGTACAAATGAGACAGAGGAGCTGTCCATGAGCGGGCCGTTGGAGCTCGATGATATTCTGTCTGAGTTCAAGGAGGAGGATGAGGCGTGGGTCCTTCAGGATAAGTCAATGGGCCTCTACGTCACGACGCCCGACTCGAGATACCCCGATCGGATAATCATCCGATTCTTCCTCAGTCGGGAGGATGCTGATCGTATTCTAAAAGCGACTCTCGATGTGTGCGAGGGCCTCCAGGGTAAGGACATCCAGCCCGTAAGCGTACGACTGAAGGAAGCCATGCGCAGAATTGCTTCCAGCAAGGATCCGAACATGGCGGATGCTTTCGTGGTCCATTCCCCCAACGAAGTCTTTGAATTCCTCTGGGATAGAGAATAGCCCCGGTGGGCCGGGTCGCGACGCGGCCCACCCCGCTTGACCGTCAAGGCGTCACCGAGCACCGAGACGCACCACGGAGTGCAAGATCATGTGGGATCAATTCCGAGTCGATATGACGATCCTGGCGGGTCTCCTGGTCGCGGGCGCCATCGTCGTGATCCTCTCGCCGCGGACCCGCGCCGTCATATCGCTGCTGTTCACGGGCCGAGGCGCGACGACGGGAGCCGGGCCAAGTCGACCGGAGAGCACGCCCGGTGGGTCGCGGCAGGAGCCCGGAGATCGAGCCTAGGGGACTTCATGCCTTCGAAGCGATCGAATCCGCCCACACGCGGCGGGAGCCGGAAGTCCCCGACCGAGGACGACCCGACGTTGACGCCGGCATTCCGCCTCGTCTTCTTCAGCGTGTTGGGCCTGACCCTCTTGTCCTTGGCCGCGAGCGTCTACCTCGTCCTCCGCGAGAAGCAGACCGACGAGATCAAGCGACTCGCCGAGACATGCTCGACGACCTGGAAGCTGGGCTTCGGCGCCATCGGCGGCCTCATCGGCGGCAAGGCCCTCTGAACTCCCCACAACCGCGAATGAAGCAACGATCCCCACCTGGAGAATCCGACCGTGCCGATCGAAGTGAAGATGGCCAAGCTCAGCCCGACGATGGAGAGCGGGCAGATGGTGCGCTGGCTGGTCAAGGTCGGCGACGCGGTCAAGGAGGGGGATACGCTGGCCGAGGTCCAGACGGACAAGGCCGTGATGCCGATGGAGGCGTTCGACGAGGGGACCGTCGCGCGGCTCGACGTGGCCGAGGGGGACGAGATCGCGCTGGGGCAGCGGGTGCTCGTGCTCGCGAAGAAGGGGGAGGACCCCAAGGCCGTCGCCGAGGCGACGGGGTCGGGCGCGGCGCCGGCCGCGAAGGCCGAGACCAAAGCCGAGGCGCAAGCCGCGGCCGCGAATGGCCAAGGCACTCCGGCCCATCCGGCGCCGGCCGCGGCGCCCGAGCCGGCGCAAGTCGCGGCGAGCAACGGCGGCCGGGTCAAGTCGAGCCCGTTGGCGCGGAAGATCGCCGCGGCCGAGAAGGTCGACCTCGCGAGCATCCCCGCCACCGGACCCGGGGGCCGCGTGATCCGCCGCGACGTGGAGGCATTCCTCGAGAAGCGCTCCAAGGCCCCGGCGCCTAGCCCCGCCGGCCGGACCGCGCCGGCGCGGAAGGCCGCGGGCGACGAGCGCGTCCCGCTCGACCGGATGAGGACGGCGATCCTCCGCGGCATGGTCGCCGCCAAGCGACAGGCGCCCGAGATCCACGTCACGGTCGACATCCGCGTGGACCAGGTCGTCTCGATCCGCGAGCGTTTGAACACGCAGCTCGCGAAGGAGAACATCAAGCTCTCCATCGGCGACTTCGTCACCAAGGCCGTCGCCGTGGCCCTGCGGCGCCACCCGGCCGTCAACGCCTCGTTCGAGGGGGACAACGACAACCCGACGGGCGCGGCCATCATCCGCCACGGCTCGGTCAATATCGGCCTGGCCGTCGCGCTCGACGGCGGCCTGATCGTCCCCGTGCTCCGCGACGCCGACGCCCTCGGCCTCCGCGACATCCGCCTCGGGAGCGAGGCCCTGTACGACGCCGCGCGGTCGATGAAGCTGACGAGCGACCAGATGACCGGCGCCACCTTCACCATCAGCAACCTCGGCATGTACGGCGTCCGCCAGTTCGACGCGATCCTCAGCCTCCCCCAGGTCGGCATCCTCGCCGTCGGCGCCGCCGAGAAGCGGCCCGTCGTCGACGGCGACTCGCTCGCGATCGGCACCGTCATGACCGTCACCCTCACCGCCGACCACCGCGCCGTCGACGGCGCCACCGCCGCCGAGTTCCTCAGGACCCTCAAGGCCCTCCTCGAAGAGCCGACGGCGATGCTGCTGTGAGAAGATGGAGAGAATCTATCCGCAGATGACGCAGATGAACGCAGATGAGAAAAAAGATCATTGAATTTTCAATGAATTTTCAATTTCCTCTTTTCTCATCTGCGTTCATCTGCGTCATCTGCGGATAGATTCTCTCCTCCCCTACCACCACAGGTCCACTCATGGCTTACGACTACGACATCATCCTCATCGGCGGCGGCCCAGCGGGGTATGCGGGGGCGATCCGGGCGGGGCAGCTCGGCAAGAGGGTGCTCTGCGTCGAGCGCGACAAGCTCGGCGGCATCTGCCTGAACTGGGGCTGCATCCCGACGAAGGCGCTGCTCACGAACGCGCACCTGGTCGAGCTGGTCAAGAACCATGGCCAGGCGTTCGGCTACAGCGGCGACGCGCACTGGGACTTCGCGCAAATGATCAAGCGTAGCCGCGACGTGGCCGCGCGCTTGAACAAGGGGGTCGAGGGCCTCTTCCGCAAGTACAAGGTCGCGCACAAGCTCGGGACCGCGAAGGTCGTCGCGCCGAACACGGTGCAGGTCGGCGACGAGAAGATGACGGCCCAATCGATTGTGGTGGCCACCGGCGTCCGCCCGCGGCCGTTGCCGGGGGCCGAGTTCGACGGCAAGGCGATTCTCTCGTATAAAGAGGCGATGAGCCTGCCGAAGCAGCCGAAGTCGATGCTGATCGTCGGCGGCGGGCCGATCGGCCTGGAGTTCGGCTACTTCTACAACGCGATCGGCACCAAGGTCACGGTCGTCGAGCTGCTCGACCGCATCCTCCCCGGCGAGGACGAGGAGGTCTCCGCCGAGCTGGCCAGGTGCCTCACGAAGCGCGGCTTGACGATCCACACCGGCTCGAAGACCGGCAAGGTCGAGAAGACCGCCGACGGCATCAAGGCCGAGATCGAGACGCCGACGGGGAAGCAGACGGTCGAGGCCGAGACGATGCTCGTGTCGATCGGCGTGCTGGGGAACGTCGAGGGGGTCTTCGACGACAAGATGAAGGTCGAGCTGGTCAAGGGTCACATCAAGGCCGACCCGAAGAACGGCTACGTGACGAGCGTGCCCGGCATTTACGCCGCCGGCGACGTGATCGGCCCCCCCTGGCTCGCGCACGTCGCGCACCACGAGGCGATCTGCTGCATCGAGTGGATCTGCGGCCACGCCCAGCGTTCCGTGGATTACACCACCATCCCCGGCTGCACCTACACCGACCCCGGCGTCGCCAGCGTCGGCCTGACCGAGCGCGCCGCCAAGGAGGCCGGCCACCAGGTCCGCGTCGGCCGCTTCCCCTTCCTCGCGAGTGGGAGGGCCCTCGCCTCCGACGAGACCGAAGGGTTCGTCAAGCTCGTCTTCGACGCCAAGTACGGCGAGCTCCTCGGCGCCCACCTCATCGGCTCCCAGGCCACCGAATTGATCGCCGAGTTGGTCATGGCCAAGAAGCTCGAGGCCACTGAGGAGGAGATCCTCCACGCCATGCACCCGCACCCCACCTACTCCGAGGCCGTCATGGAGGCCGCCGGGCAGGGGCTGGGCGAGTCGGTGCATATCTGATTCTCAATTCGTTCCGCGTCCACCGTGCTCCCCGGGTGGCCGGGGCAAAGCGAGCGCAGCGAGCGGGCCCCGGGGCGTGAGGCGCATCATCCGGGGCCCGCTCGCTTCGTCCCGGCCACCCGGCCGCCGAAGGCGTCGCGGCTTCTCGTCGAGATCCCGAGCGCGATCAGGGTGCCGATCGACAGGGCGATGATGACGAGGCACAGCGTGAGTTTTACGGGCAATCGGGGCCCGACGCGGAGATGCGACGTCTCGCGAATCACTGCGCGATACTCTGGCGACGTGACGATCTCCCCGTCGGGCCCCCAAAGCCCGAAAGTGATGAGGAAATAGCTCGCGTTGATGAATAGGCAAATCCCCGCGTTGAAGAAGTAGCCCAATTCAACGAAGTCGAACATGCACCAACCACCGTAACCGATGAAGAGAATGAGCTGGAGTACCGCGAGTCGCAAAGCCCAGCGCCTGAGACGGCGCAGGCCGAGGCCGATTGCGACGCCCGTCGCCGCGAGCATCGGTAAGAGGAAAAAGCCCGTGACGTTGCAAGGGTGCGAATATAATAAATCTAAATTCAATTTCAAATTATAAAAGTATAACCAAATTATATTTACAGTATTGCAGTATAGGCAGAATACCGCGTAGACGAAGTGGGCGATCCCCACGGCCTTGACGTAGGCCTCCGTGCATCGCCAGGCGCACCGGATCGCCTCCGCCCGTGCGTCTCCGGCACCGAGCGCGGCCATCGGGCCGAGGTCGGCCGTCGGCGGGGCGAAGGGGTTCTTTGTTGGTTCGGAATCTGGAAGGCTCATGGTCGTGACCTCGTCGCGTCAGGATGGCGGAGGGCTCACGCCGACGATAGCCGAGCTGATCCGTCGGCTCAAGCATGCACAGGTCGGCTCGGATCTGGTAAGGTGCATCGAGGTCGCGACGGCGCACCAACCGAGATGGGAGCCCACCCATGTCCCAGACGATGGCCCCGACTTCCTCGGCGGCGTCCGCGCTGCCGCCGGGTCTGAGCGCCCCGGGCTGGTGGCAACTCGTCCGTTTTTCGGGCGATCCGCTGGGCTTGCTCGACGAGGGCCGTCGGCGGTTCGGCGACGCCTTCACGATTCACGCCTCCGTCCGGGGCCGCTACGTGATGCTGTCCGACCCGGAGGCCGTCCGCGACGTCTTCCGCGGCGACCCGGAGGTGCTCCACTCGGGCGAGGCCAACGCGCTCTTCAAGGCGAGCGTCGGCGAATACTCCGTGCTCGTGCTCGACGAGGCCCCGCACGCAAGGCAACGCCGCGTCCTGGTCCCGCCGCTGAAGGGGGACCGGATGCGAGCGTTCTTCGACGCGATGCGGGCGGAGACGCTGGAGGCCGTGCGAGGCTGGCCGATTGACGCGCCGTTCCCAGCCCTGCCGACGATGCGGCGCGTCACCTTGCGCGTCATCCTCCGCACGGGCATGGGCCTCGCGCCCGGGCCGGAGATGGACCGCTTCGAGCGCAAGATCGAAGCGGTCCTCGCCAACGGCCGGCAGCGGTACGCCCTGGTGTACATGACCCTCGTCCCGATCGACCGGTTCATCGGCTCGCGGTGGGCCCCCTTCTTCCGGCAGTTGAGCGACCTCGACGACGACCTCTTCGCGCTCATCCAGGCCCGGCGGCGGGGCGATCGCACGCCGAGGGGCGAGAACGTGCTCGACGACCTGCTCGCCGCGAGGCACGAGGACGGCACGCCGCTCGACGACCGGGAGGTGCGCGACGCCCTGTTCACGATCCTGGTCGCCGGCCACGACACGACCGCACTGGCCCTCGCCTGGGCCCTGATCGAGATCGCCGAGCGCCCGGACGTCGTCGATCGCCTCGCCGACGAGCTGCGCCGTGTCACGGGCGGCGGGCCGCCCGAGGCCGAGCACCTGCCGGCTCTGGAGTACCTCGATGGCGCGATCCGCGAGAGCCTTCGCCTGCGCCCGGTCGTGCCCTTCGTCGTGCGAAAGACCGTGCGGCCGTTCGCCGCGGGAGGCCGCGAATACCCTGCCGGGGTCGTCCTCTGTCCGTGCTCGTACCTGGTCCACCGGCGCGAGGAACTCTACCCCGAGCCCGACCGGTTCCGGCCCGAGCGGTTCCAGGAGCGGAAGTTCGCCGCGAACGAGTGGTTCCCGTTCGGCGGCGGCAACCGGGTCTGCCTCGGGATGCCGTTCGCCCTCTACGAGATGAAGGTCCTGCTCGCCACGCTCCTGGGCATGGTCCGCTTGAGTCGCCAGGAAGGCGCCCGGTCGCGCGCGAGGCGGTACGGGATCGTCCTGGGCCCGGACGACGGGGCAAGGGTCATGATCCGCGCTGCGAACCGATGCTCTTCGTAGGGTCCGCTCTTGCGGACCGATCCCCGTTCGTCTCGTGGGGATCGGTCCGCAAGAGCGG
>DASZMJ010000081.1:0-5781 GCA_035551935.1 Isosphaeraceae bacterium | reverse complement strand
AAGGAGGGCGGCACGATGCCGCCCTGTCTTTCCCTTCGGGATTGGTACGAACGCGGTAAATCGCACCATACTGGACACCAGTTCCCTACCATTTATCTCCGAGCCCCGGTTTCTCCATTTCACGCTGAACCATTACACCCTGCGCCACCACCAAAGATTCGAGCCGGCGAGCGAGAAGCCTGATGCCGTCAAGAAAAACCTTGCGCCGCCCGGACGACTCGTCTTTGGTCGACCCAATGCGGACAACTCCTATATCAAGTCCCACACACCGCCCCTGCGCGCTGTGGGTGTCGAGTCGTCCACCTCCCCACCCATTGTAGCCGACGGACACTGGCGGACCTAGTGGTGTCCCCGCCGGTCTTCCCCGAGAAGGGGTCGCGCGCTTCGGTCTGATCGACCGAGGTATCTGCGATCCGTTACGGCGCCACCGAGCGGGCCATAGTTCGATGATGCTGTACTATTGTCGCCCTCGGGCCGTGAACGGCTACCCTCCACGAATCCGGCGTCTCTCTCCAGATGGCCGGGGCATGCTCGCTGCGTCCGCTTTGCCCCGGCCACCCCGAAGTACGTCGTTGACTCCGCGTTCCCTGGGGAGGGGAGAATGGCGGCCAAAGGGCCGCGGCGCTTTTCCGCCCGGCCCACGGATCGTGTAGGATCGTCGGGAACCGTGGCCAGGGAGAGAAACGCCGCGATGGGAGCCCTCGAAGACGGCCTGCTGACCGAGGCGCGCAACCCGGAGGCCGGGGCGATCGATCGCCTCGACGCGCGGGGGATCGTGGCCTTGATGGACGCCGAGGACGCGCGGGCCGTCGCCGCCGTCGCCCGCGAAGCCGAGGCGATCGCGCGGGCGATCGACCTGGCCGCAGACCGCTTCCGAAGCGGAGGGCGGCTCGTCTATATCGGCGCGGGGACGTCGGGGAGGCTCGGGGTGCTCGACGCGGCCGAATGCCCGCCGACCTTCGGGACCGACCCGAAGCAGGTCGTCGGCCTGATCGCCGGGGGCCCGGCGGCCTTGACGCGGGCGATCGAGGGGGCCGAGGACGACCGCGAGCAAGGGGGACGCGACCTGGAGGCCCTCGGCGTCGGCCCGAGCGACCTGGTCGTCGGCATCGCCGCCTCGGGCCGCACGCCGTATGTCCTCGGCGCGATCGAGCGGGCGAAAAAACTCGGCGCCACGACCGTCGGCGTCGCCTGCAACCGGCCGAGCTTGCTCGGGGCGATCGTGGACCTGGAGATCGCCCCGCTGGTCGGTCCGGAGGTCGTCGCCGGCTCGACCCGATTGAAGGCGGGGACGGCGACGAAGCTCGTGCTGAACCGGATCACGACCGGGGCGATGGTCCGGCTCGGCAAGACCTTCGGCGACCGGATGATCGACCTCCGGCCGACGAACGAGAAGCTCCGGATCCGGACCCGCCGCATCCTCCGCGAGCTGGCCGGCGTCGACGACGAGCGCGCCGGAGCCCTGCTGGCCCGCGCCGAGGGCGAGCTGAAGCCCGCGTTGGTGATGGCCCTGGCCGGCGTCGGGCCCGACGCGGCCCGCGCCTTGCTCGACCGCAACGGCGGGCAGGTCCGGCTGGCCGTCCGCGACGCGATCGGAGGCGAACCGAAATGACCACCCCCTTGCTCCTCGGCGTCGACGGCGGCGGCACGACGACCACGGCCTGGCTCGCGGATGCGGAAGGCCAGGTCCTCGGCGACGGCACGGGCGGGCCGTCGAACCTCCAGGGCATCCCCGCCGAGGCCGCCCTCGCCGCGCTCGACGAGGCGATCGCCGCCGCCTTCGCCGATGCCGGCCTTGCGCAGACCACCGTCGCCGCGGCCTGCCTCGGCCTGGCCGGCTCCGACCGCGACTCCGCGCGGTCGATCCTGGAGGGCTGGGCCGGCCGGATGAGGCTCGCCGACCGGCTCGTCCTCGCCACCGACGCCGACCTCGTCCTCGCCGCCGGCACGCCCGACGGCAACGGCGTGGCCGTGATCGCCGGCACCGGCTCGATCGCCGTCGGCCGTTCTCCGGATGGCCGCAAGGCCCGCGCCGGGGGCTGGGGCTCCTGGCTCGGCGACGAGGGGAGCGCCTTCGCCGTCGCCGTGGCCGGCCTGCGGCTGGCCTTGCGACGCTTCGACGGCCGCGAGGCCCTGGGCGTCCTCAAGGCCAAGCCGAAACCGAAGCCAACGGGTCCCGACGCCTTGACCCGAAGACTTTGCGAAGCCCTCGGGGTCGCGGACCCCTCGGGGTTCGTCGACGCGATCGGCGGCGGCCGGGACGTGGCGCGGATCGCGGCCCTGGCGCCCGAGGTCGTCGCGGCGGCCGACGACGATCCCGACGTGCTCGGCTGGGTCCTCGAGCCCGCCGGCTTCGAGCTCGGCCGCGCGGCGTTGGCCGTCGCCCGCGCGCTCGACTGGCAAGGTGCACCCCTGCCCCTGGCGATGGCCGGCGGCTTCCTGCTCGGCGCCGAGCCCGTCGCCGGGGCGATGCTCGGCTACCTCCGCCGCTTCGCCGGCCTGGAGATCGTCCCGGCCCGCGTGCCCGAGCCCGTCCTCGGCGCGGTCGCGCTGGCGAAGCAGGCCCTCAAACCGGAGATATTCTCATGAAAGACAACGTTGTCCTGACCGTCGACGGCGCCGTCGAGACGCCGCTGGCCCTGACGTTCGACGACCTGGCCGCCCTGCCCGAGGCCGACCACGTCCTCGACATCTCGCGGTTCCACCCGTCCCGCAAGGGGGACGGCGTGACGTTGGAGGCCCTCCTGGCGCGGGCGTCGCCCAGGTCCGAGGCGAACTACCTGACCCTCCACGCCGGCCGCGACGACTTCCACGTGTCGGTCCCGCTGGCGCCGGTGCGTGGCGAGGGCATCGTCGTCTACCGCGACGGCGACCGCCGGCTCGGCCCCGAGCACGGCGGGCCGATCCGCTTCATCATCCGCGACCCGGCCGCCTGCCACACGTCGGAGCTCGACGATTGCGCCAACGTCAAGTACCTCGACCGCATCGAGCTGACCGTCCGCCGCGGCCTCGACACCCGCCCCGCCGACGAGGCGGCGCATGCGGCCCTGCATGCAAGTTTGTAGCCCCGCGCCGCGGCGAAGAATCGAGGTATTTTTTTGGGAAGAATTCCCGAATGGACCCTTGACTCGCTCATTCCGGGGCGATAACAATTAGGATGTCGGCCCGATGGTCCGCCATTGCGACCGGCCGGGGCATTCGCCTCGATATCATCCGGCCTCTTCTCTGTTCCGGCCCCGTCGATCCGCTTTCGGGCGGGTCGGCGGGGTTTTTTTGTCGGGGTTTCCCGGGCGAAATCGGCCCTCCGGGCGTGTTTGACTCCCCATCCTTGCCCGCCTATAATCGTCGGGGTGGCATCCGGCCGAAGGCCGCCTTCGAGCCGTCCCCGGGGCTCCGCCGCAGGGCCGAACCAGGCCGGCGGCGGGCCGGGTCCCTCGGCCTGGGCGGGCGCGGCCGCCGCCGCGATGGACCCCGGAGGGAGCCCGCACCCATGAGCCGCCCGCTTGCCCCGCCCCGCGCGCCGACGCTCGCGACCCTCGTCGTCGCCCTCGGCCTCGGGGTGTCCTCGGCCCGGGCCCAGGGCCCGAACCCCACCCCCACGCCGAAGCCCGACCAACCGGCCGCCGGGCGGTTCTTCACCATCCCGCAGCCGATCGACAGCGCGGTCCTCGAGAGCCTCCAGGCCGCCGTCGACAGCAAGATCCGCGAGGACGCCGAGCGGAACAGCCGCCCCGTCCTGATCTTCGAGATCCGACCCGGCCAGACGACCTCCGGCGGCGTCGCCTTCGACCTGGCCGACTACCTCTCCACCAAGCCCAAGACCGTCGCCTACGTCCCCGAGCCGCTCAGCGGCTTCGGCGTGCTGGCCGCGTTGGCCTGCGACGAGATCATCATGAACAAGGACGCCTCCCTCGGCCCGATCACCCCCGAGGGCAAGGACGTCAACCCCGTCTACGCCGACCACCTCAAGCGGCTCGCCCAGCGCAAGGGGCGCGAGCCGGCCGACCTGCTGCTCGGCATGCTCGACCCGCAGGCCGACCTCCGCGAGGTCGTGACCGCCGACCTCCGCCGGCACTTCGTCCTGAAGGCCAACCTGCCCGAGTTCGAGCGCACGCACGGCAAGGTCAAGGAGGACCAGCCGGCCTGGGAGGCCGGCCACCCCGGCGTCCTCGCCGCGGCCAAGGCCCGCGAGATCGGCCTCTCGAAGCTGACCGTCGAGGACCGCAGCGACATCATCAACGTCTACCGCGTCGCCGGCGACGACCCGACGTTGGGCCAGGAGCTCAACCCGGTCTGGATCCAGATCGAGGGGCCGATCGACAGCATCAAGGAGTCGTACCTCAAGCGCCGGGTCGCGCAGGCGAAGCAGGAGAAGGTCAACCTGATCTTCTTCCGGATCAACAGCCTCGGCGGCAACGACCTGGCCGCCGACGGCGTCGCCGACCTGATCGCCGGGCTCAAGGGGATCAAGACCGTCGCCTTCGTCGACGACGGCGCCCTCGGCGTGGCGACCCTGGTGGCGCTGGCCTGCGACGAGATCGTCTTCGTCAAGGGCGGGCGGATGGGCGACGTCCGCCAGATCCTCGTCGGCCGCGACGGCCAGGGGGAAGACCTGACCGAGAACCAGGTCCACGCCCTGGCCCGCAAGGCCGAGGACCTCGCCCGCGCCAACGGCTACCCGCCGGCCGTCGCCCGCGCGATGGTCGACGCCGACTCGGTGCTCATCGAGGCCAAGGACACCAAGACCGGCGCCGTCGTGCTCGTCGGCGCCGAGGAGTTGAAGGCCGAGCCGGGCCGCTACCTCGAGCAGGGCACGATCAAGCAGGCCGGCAACGCCCTGGAGGTCAAGGCCGACGAGGCGATCGCGCTGCGGCTGACCCAGCACGTCGTCGAGGACTCGCGCGAATTCCAGGGGATCTACGGCCTCCGCGACCGCAACATCCGCGTCGACGGGCCGACGTGGGTCGACGCGCTGGTCTCGTACCTGAACAACCGCTGGATGAGCGGCCTGTTGCTGTTCGTCGGCATGTTCATGCTGATCCTCGAGCTGAAGCTGCCGGGCCTGGGCCTGCCGGGCATCCTGGCGGTCCTGGCGTTCCTGCTCTTCTTCTGGAGCCGGTACCTCAGCGGCACGGCCGACCAGCTCGAGATCATGCTCTTCGTCGTCGGCCTGATCTGCCTGGCCCTGGAGCTGTTCGTCTTCCCCGGCTTCGGCGTCTTCGGCATGAGCGGCATCCTGCTCATCCTGATCAGCGTGGTGATGGCCAGCCACACGTTCATCTGGCCGAGCCGCGCCAGCGAGTACCGCGAGATGGGCCAGACGCTGGCGCAATTGACGATCGCGATCGTCGCCGTCGGCGTCGGCGCCGTGATCCTGGGCCGTTATTTCCCGTCGTTGCCGCTGTTCAGCCGGATGGTCCTCAAGCCCGAGGTCCCTGGCGTCGCCGAGGATCCCGTGACCGGCAAGCCCCTGCCCGACGGCGAGGCCCCGCCCCTGCTCTTCCTGATCGGCGAGACCGGCCGCACCACGACCGCGCTGCGCCCCTCCGGCAAGGCCCGCTTCGGCGAGCTCCTCGTCGACGTCACCGCCGACGGCTTCTACATCGACCCCGACAGCCTCGTCGAGGTCATCGAGGTCCAGGGGCCCAAGGTCATCGTCCGCAAGGTCTGATCGCTTCCCCCCTCTCCGCGTCGGAGAGGGGGGAGAACGATTCTGGCGGCGCGGGCCCCGGCCGTCGCCGGGTGGCCCTGGTGGCTTGCCCACCAGTGCTCCGAGAGGCA
>DASZMJ010000080.1:0-65628 GCA_035551935.1 Isosphaeraceae bacterium | reverse complement strand
GCCGGGGGTGACGTTGGAGCCGATGCCGAACTGCGCGAAGTTGGTGTAGGCCGCCGCGTTATACTTCAGGAAGACCTTGTTCGACCCGGCGGCGACCCGCGACGCCTTCGAGTAGGTCGCCAGGGCCCCGCCGAGCGTGCCGGTGCCCGCGTTGGCGTTCGCCGTCCCGCCCGCGACCGGCGCGCGGTCGAGGGTGGCCTTGCCGCCGCCGGCGTCGACGGCGACGACCTGGTAGGAGCCCGTCGTCCAGCCCGTGCCCGCGGCGACCTGGATCGTGTTGCCGACGTCGGTGGCGTCGAAGGGGAGGGCGGCGCTCGACACGTTGACGTTCGAGGTGTCGGCGAGCGGCGGGTTCGCGCCGGAGCCGACGGGGGTGGCCGTCATCGTGAAGGCGCCGCCGGCGATGGTGCTCCCGGTGGCCCCGTCCTGGAGGTAGTACGGCCCGCCCGAGGCGGTTGCGACGTAGACCTTGAACGCGGTGGCGCCGACCGCGGCGGCCGGGGCGTTGACGGTGATCGTCGAGGCGCCGGTCGTGGTCGTCGTGCTCGACTGCGCCGAGGCTGGGGTCTCGCCGCCGGAGCCGTAATACGTGATGATGACGTAATACGTGGCCGCGGCGACCGTGCCGCCGGAGGTCGCGTTCGAGGCGGTGGGCGCGGCGGGGGTGCCGATCGGCGACACGGCCAGGTCGGTGCGTCGCAGGCCGGGCACGAGCTGGCCGGCGCCATACGTCTTGTCGACGCCGGTCGCGCCGGCGACGAAGCCGCCGCCGTTGGTGTCGGCGCCCACCGCGGCGTCGGCCTCCCAGGCGGTGTTCGGGGAGATGGCCAAAGGGGGACCTCGGGGCTCGACTCAGGGGGTGGTTCGCGTTGGCATCGCCGCGGCGGCGCGGTCGATCGCGTCGAGATACGTGCCGAGCCCGTCCGCGACGGTTCGCGGACCCGGGGCCTCCGCGGCGGCCGGGGGCGGCGCCGGACGACTCGCCGCGGGCGTCGCGACTTCGACGGCGACGGCCGGCGCCGACCGGGGGCGGTCGCCTGGCCGCGCGGGGGCCGTCGCGGCGCGGGGGCCGAGCGCGCCGAGCACGGCGCCGAGCACGGCGCCGATCGCCGTCGTCGCCCACTTCGGGAGGCCGCCGCCGACCGGGGTCGGCGGCGGCGACTGCGCGGCGGCCAGGCCGCCGATGCCGTTGGACATGGGGAGGACCTCGATTGGCCGGCCTAGCGCGGCTGGAGGAACCGGACGTAGTCGACCTGGAGCGTCTCGGCCGAGCCCGAACCGGCCATCACGCCGAAGGCGCCATACAGCGCCACCGGCGAGGCGGTGGGGATCGTCATGTACAGGTTCGGGGGGGCGCCCCAGTCGTAGAGCTTGCCGGCGGTCTCGTCGTAGACCTGCGCCGTGACGCGCGCGAAGGCGCCCGTCTGCGGCGGGTCGATGATGAAGCCCACGCGGTACGACTGGCCCGAGACCAGGGTCAATACCGTGGACGTCTGCTGGGTCGTGCCGTGGCTCGTCTGGAGCTTGAGCGCCATCTGGCCGCCGGCCTTGTACAGGACGACGCCGTCGTAGCTGGACGGGGGCCCGGCGTTCGACGCCTGCAAGAAGCCCGAGGTCGGGGCCGAGATCAGGCCGAAGAACCAGTTCGCCTGGTTCGTGTTGGCCTCGGCGCACGTCAGCCGCGCCTCGGCGAACAGGCCCTTCTCGGCGGCGATCTTGAACGACGGTTGCTGGGTGGCGAGGAGCTGGTAGTCGTTGGCCAGGGCGGCGGTCGGCACGTTCAGGGCGCCGCTCGCGACGTTGGCCAGCGCCAGCGTCCCGCCGGTGCCCTTGACGATTTGCCAGCGGCCCGTCGTCGCGGCGTCGTCGAGCTTGTCGAAGTCGTCGAAGACCTCGAACATGGTCCGCTTGTCGACCTGGATCGGCATCATGGGAGTGGTCTGTCCTCATAAAAAAGCGCCGAGCGGGAGAACGCGATGAGTGCTGAGTGAAGAACGTGCATTGATGACTTGTTCCGACTCGGCACTTTTTCCGACTCGGCACTCAGCACTTCTTTACTGAGTCGGGGCGATGCGGACGTAGCCGAGGCGCTTGGCGTTCTCGGCGAAGACGGTGGCGCCGTGGAGGAGCAGCCCCCGGACGGCCGTCGCGAAGGTCGACTCGAGGCGCAGGGCCTCCATGTCGCGGATCTGGCTCGCGTAGCTGATCGGCTTGTCCTGGCCGAATAGGCAGTAACGCGCCGTCGCGTCCTTGGGGGCGGCCGTCGACAGGTAGAGGTCGAAGCCCGCGGCCTTGCCCACGAACCCCGGCGCGTCGCTCGCCTTGGCGCCGATCCGGCCCGAGTACACCAGCTCGTCGCCGAGGTCGGTGGCGCGGATGAACCACTTGGCGTCCTGCGCGATCGCCGCGCGATAGGCGGGGGTCAAGATCATCCAGCGGCCCATCTGCGGGACGTTCTGGTTGTCGAGGGCCTGCTGGGCGCCGACGATCGCCGCGTAGGCGTTCGTGCTGTCGATCGTGTACGGCGACCCGCCGTTGTCGACGACGTTGGAGGCGTTGGCGAGGTTGTAGAACGACTGCAAGTAGAACTCGACGCTGTTATTCAGCGCCACCGCGGCGCGGCCGGTGTAGCCGTCGAGCGCGTTGATGTCGTTCTGCGCCTTGTCGAGGTCGTCGACGTCGAACGCGAAATACTCGGTGTCGAGGACCTGGAGCGACTCCTTGCTCGGGACCAAGTCGGAGTAGCTGATCGCCTGGCCGCGGCGGTAGCTCTGGACCGTGACGTTGCCGAACGTCCGGACCCAGACGGTGTCGCCGGCCTCGCGGATCTCGCCCTCGTAATCGGTGTTACAGAGGCCGAGCATGACGTTGATCTGGTTGATATTCGCGACGATGTTCGTCGACCAGAGTTGCGGTACGAAATTCGTCAGGTTGTTGGGCATGTGGTCGCGGTGGTGTGGGGACGTTGCGCGTCAATGGCTCCTCCCGTTCCTTCCTGGGGACGACTGCGCGGCCCGGCCCGGGCCGCGCTCAGCAGAGCCGGCCGTCGGTGCGGACGCCGCGGGCGGCGGCGCGCCGATTGACGACGTCGGCGACGGTGGCGGGATGGCCCTGCGTCGTGTCCTGGCCGCCGGGGGCGGGCCCCGCGGGCCGGGCCCCCAGGTTGAGGCCGTTCGTCGGCGACCCCACCCGGTCGCCGCCCGGCCTGGCCGCCGTCGTCGTCTCGGCGGGGGCCTTGAGGACGGGATGCGTCGCGACGACCCGCCGGATGGCGGCGACGAGCGCCTTGTCGTCGACGAGGTCGCCCTCGGCCTGGTAGCCCGAGAGCTCCCAGGCCGCGTCGACGGCGTCGGGGCTGAGGCCGTGGGCCCCGTCCTTCGCGAGCGCGCCGAAGCGGTCGCGGTGCTTGATCGTGCGGAGCTGGCCGCGCGCCTCGTCGAGCTGGGCCTGCAGCTCGCTCGGCTCGGCGGAGAGCCGGCCCTGGAGCGCGTCGCGGTCCGTGATCGTCTCCTCGAGCGCGGCCATCGCCTCGTCGCGCTGCGAGGTCAGCTCGGCGAGCTGGCGGCGGAGGTCCTTGATCTTCGCGCCGCGGCGGACGGAGAGCTCGATGGCGCGGATGTCGGGGCGGTCGCCCAAGGTTGCTGCGGTCTCACCCATCGGGTGGCGTTGCCTTTCGGGACGGGACGGGACGGGACGGGTCCGGCCGCGCGGACGCCGGTCGGGCCGCCTTCGCGGCCTTCGGGGGCCTGATCGCGGTCGCCCTGTCGGTCCTACTTGCCGGAGGGGTACTTGGTGGCCTTCGCCCGCGGCGCGGGCGCCGCGAGCCGGACGAGGTGGAAGCTGTCGGTGGTCGACCGGCCGGCGCCGAAGCCCTGCCCGGTCGCGGAGTCGGCGTGGCTGGCGCGGACGGTCGGGGCGGGCATCGCCTCGACCAGGTCGGCGCGGGCGAGGTCGAGGTGCCGGCCGCGGTTGGCGGCCACCAATCGACGCTTGAACTCGTCGAGGCCCATCCCCGCCCCCTCGCCCGAGCGGGCGAATCGCTCGTGCACGTGGGAAATGAACGCCTTGTCGGCGCCGAAGCGGCCGGCCGGCCCGACCCGATGGGCCGCGGCCAGCACGCCGTGCGCGAACCGCGCCGAACCCCGCTCCCCGTCGTAGTGCGCGAACCGCCCCGCCGGCGGCGGCGCGGCGGCCGGGGTCGCCGTCGGTGGAGATGCCGCGACCTTCGCCGGTTTCGCGCCCGGCCCCGTCGGCCGGCGCGCGGCCGGCCCCGCCGCGGCCGGCGCCGGCCGGTCGAACCGCGCCGTCGAGGGCGTGGACCGATCGCCGGCCGCGGGCGCCTTGGCCGCGCGGGCCGTCCTTTCCCGCGCGGCCCGCTCCTGGCGCCGCCAGGTGCCCCGGCCGGGGGCGAGCTTGCCGGTGGCCTGCCGCGCCGCGGCGAGCCGGTCGGTGCGGGCCTTGGCGCGGCAGCCGGCGAGCGTCTTGTAGACGGCCGGCGCGACGGTGCCCGAGGCGCGGCCCAGGACCCAGGCCGACATCGCCGACGAGCAGGCCGGGTCGCCGGTCTTCGAGCGTTTCGAGACGAGCCCGCCCGCGCCCGGCCTCACGCCGGCGGCCTTGGCCCCCTGGACGCCCGTCGCGGCCCGGGTCGCGTTCATGATTTGGACTCCGCGCCGTCGCTCGCCGCGCCCGAGGGCGTCATCGCCCCTTCTTCCCCCCGCGCCTCGTCCCCTTCGAGCCCTTCCCCTCGCCCTTCCCCTCGCCCTGGCCGCGACCGCACATCCTCTCCCCCCGTCGGCGCCACGCCGAAAAGCGTCCGCCAGAAATCCTTGTCGTCTTTGATCTGCTCGGCCGCCTCCCGGGCCGCTTCCCGGCTGATGCCCCGCCGTCGCGCCAGGACCTCGACGGGCGAGCTGAGGCCCTGTTCCAGCTCGAAGGCGTCGGACTCGTCGCGGGCCGGGCCGGCGTCGGCGGGCGCCGGCGCGACCCATCCCAGCGCGACCTCGACCGCGTCGGCCGCGGCGACGACCGCCGGGGCGCCGTGGAAGCCGCCGACGGCGCGCGCGACCATCCGCGCCACGCAGTTCTCGTACACGCCGAATTCCGGCTGGCGGTTCCGGGTGTACTGGAGGAGCGGGCCCTGCTCGGCGTGGACCTGGAGCCCCGAGCTGGGGCCGTCGGTGTCGTCGCGGACCGCGGAGAGCGGCACGTCGAGCTCGTAGAACGTCAGGTTTGCAAACTTCTCGATATTATACCACGTCTCCTCGACCGCGAGCGTCGCCTGCATGTACTCGAGGTCGGGCGGCGCGCCGCCGTTCTCCTCGGCGACCCGCGGCGTCAGGTGGATCGGCGCGCCGGGGCGGTCCTTCATGCGGAAGTTGGCCGAGACGTTCCGCGCCTTGATCCGGGGGTTCAGGAACCACTGGACGTGTTCGGCCAGGTCCGACAACTCGCGGTCGACCTCGGCGTTCGCCTGCCGGAGTGCCGTGCCGATGCCCGAGTCCCAGAAGTCGTCGACGGGCAATCGGTTGAACACGAAGGCGAAGGGAAGGCACCCGTAGGGGTTCGCGCCCTTCGACCACTCGCCGCCCTGGTCGACCCACGTCGAGAGGTCGGGCCGGTACTCGGCGCGGAGGCCGCCGGCCGTGGCGAAGGAATAGGTCCAGTCGACGGGCTTCGTCGTGTAGACCCGGCGCTCCTTCGCGCTCCAGACCTCGTATTTCCGCCGCTTCTTGCCGCCCCGGGTGATCACCGTGATCGTGCACACGGCCCAGGGTACCAATGGGTTCCCGTCGCCGAAGAACGGCACGAACGCCTCCGAGCCCCAGACGTAGAGCCGCGCCGGGCGGGCCGGGTCGCCGGTGCCGACCAGCTGGAGCATCGCGACGTCGTTGACGGTCGCATAAGCGTCCGCCTTGTGCATGACCGTGTTGATGTGATTCTGCTCGTAGACCGTCCGCAACAGGCCCGCGACGGCCGGCGGCGCCTCGAAGTCGCGGGTCGGCCCCGGCGAGTAGAGGTAGCCGGTCAGCGTGTCGACGGCCTTCTTCGTCAGCTTGCTCGTGCGCTTGGGGCGGCGGTCGTAATCGGCGACGTCCTCGCCCTCGCGCCGCTCGATGTAGGCGAGGTTGCGGAGCTTGTAGAAGTCGGCGTTCGCCCGCGCCGCGTCGAGCCGCGGCCGATGCGTCGGCAGGCCGGCGCGGACCTCCTCCTCGATCGTGTCGAGCGAGGGCACCACTTCCAGGCCGGAGACGAAGTCGATCAAGGTCCGGACCCCACGAGCATCATCAACATATCCACATAATCAGGAGAGCGGCCGAGTCGGCGCGACATCACGTCCTTGGGTTCGAGGGCGATCTTCTTGCCGTCGAGCCCGTAGCGGAGCGACACCAGCTCCTCCGACAGCCGGGCCCAGTAGGGGCCGAGCGGGACGTGGTAGGCCGGCTGGAGCCGGACGGCCGCGGGCGCCGACTCGGGGTCGAAGGGCGACTTCGGCCGCGGCGGCTCGGGCGGCCGTTCGAGGGGCCGCTTCGGGTCGAGGCGCTGGCGGAGCCTCCAGCCGCAGAGGCTCCGCCGGTTGGCGTGCGTCGGGCCGCCCTTGCCGCCGCCGTAGTACGGCACCGCCTCGGTGATCCGGTATTGCTCGAGGTAGCGGGCCAGGTCCTTGCCCCGGCCGCCGGCGTCGTAGGTGACGTGCTCTTGCTTGACGCCGCAGCGGCGCATGAGCTGGTCGATCGCCTGCGCCGTGCCGGCCATGTCGAGCCGGTCGGAGCCCTCGACGACCAGCAGGCCCAGCTCGTCGCCGACGCCGATGACGGTGTGCGCGGCGCCGGTGCCCTCGCCCAGGTCGGCGGCGATCCGGCGCGTGAGCGGCCGGTCGCGGCGGTCGGGCTCGGCCACCGCGATGCAGCGGTCCACCCAGGCGTTCGGGATCAGCTGGTCGAACGCCTGGTCGGGGAACTTGGCGCCGACATGGATCAGCCACCAGAGCGAGTCGCGGCCATAGGTCCGCTCGGCCTCCTCGAGGAACCCGAGGTCGGCGAGGCCGCGCGGGCTCCGGTCCAGGCCGATGTCGGGCGACTCGGTGGCGGGGATCGTGATCGTGACGGCGCGTTTGTGGTCGGGGATCGTCGCGTCGGCGCGCTCCGCCAGGCCGCGGCGGGCCAGGCGGTGGTAGTCCGTCTCCGGCGCGTTGGGGTTGCCGATCACGAGCAGCTTCGACGGGTTCAGCGACCGGATGGCGCTCCAGGCGTATTCCTCGACGCCCGAGGCTTCCTCGACGATCGCCAGCAGGTCGACCTCGTGTTGCCCCGACAGCCGTTCCAGGCTGTTCGACGCCAGGCCGATCGCCTGCCAGCCCTCGCCCAGCCGGGCCAGGAGCGGGCTCGCCTTGGCGGCGCGCGTGACTTCGAGGCCCAGCGGGATCGGGGCGCCGTCGACGGCCCGCCGCAGCTCCTTCCAGGTCACCGTGCCGAGCAGCGTCTGGCTCGGCCCCGTGGTGACGCAGAGCGACCGGGGCCGCGTCAGGAGCCACCAGGGGATGATGCCGCCGACGACGTAGTCCTTGCCGACCGCGTTGCCGGCCACGACGCAGGTCGTGCGGTACCGCGCCACCGATCGGCAGACCTCGACTTGTCGCCACCAGTACGGTGGCCGGCGGAGGATCGCGGCGTTGAAGAGGCACGGGTCGTCACGGCAGCGGGCCAGCAGCTCGGCGAGGCCGATGCGGTCGATCAAGGTGACGACTCCGGCGGCTCTTCCGGCGTGTAGGATCCCGCGATCAATGCGGCCTCGGCGGCCAGGTCGGCGAGCGAGAACGCCTCGGGCGGCGCGGCCTTGGGGACCGGGCCGTCGACGCGATCGAGGATCAGGGCGAAGAGGTGGCCGTTGCCGGTGCCCTGGATCGCATGGCCGATCAATGCCTCGACGAGCAGGTCTCCGAGGAGCTTCCCGTCGGCGATCGGCAGGCCGTTGAGGTACGTGTCCGAGTCGAGGCGCTCGCGCAGGATGTCGGCCAGCCGCCGACCCTTCGCCTTCGGCCGGCCCTTCGGGTTCCCGGAGGAGCCGGGGGCGAATCGGCCTTGGCCGTCGCGGGCGGTCGGGCGGGGCAGCGTGTCCATAGATTCCAGGTCCCCGGCCGGCGGCCGTTACCTCCGCCGCCGGGGCTGCCGGGGTTGTCCGGCCGCGGCGACCCCGTCGCTAACCGTCGAGGGCTTTCCCTTTCGGGTGTTACCGGGGTCTCGCGACCACCGCGCGGGCACTGGCCGGCCGATCCCGGGTGCGCGGCTGATTCGGGGGGAGAAGAATCTATCCACAGATGACACAGATGAAATAGATCATTCAATCCATTTCTAAATGATCTATTTCATCTGTGTCATCTGTGGATAGATTCTTCTCCCGCTCGAGGGAGCGGGCCGGCCTCGACGTCGGGCCGGACCTCGGCCGCCGTGTAGCGGGCGACGGCCGCGGCGGCCTCGGCGGCGCCGGCCACGGTCGAGAGCGCCGAGTAGGCGAGCCTGAGATCGGCCTCCGTCCGCTCCTGCGCGGGGGAGGGCGCCTCGGCGCAGAGGGCCGCGTCGTAGTCGCCGAGGCCGGTGCCGAACGGGCTATAGCCGACGATGCGACGGATCTTCATGTGATCGGCCTTTCCTCGATGCCGGCCGGCTCGGGCGTCGGGCGTCCCGGGCCGTCGGGCCGGCCAGCCGACGGGCTCGCCGCGCACGGTCGCCACGGCCCGAACGAGAGCCCCTCGGCCGCGCGGCGCTCGGCGCGTTCGCGGGCGGGACTCACGAGGTGGAAACCCTCGCGATAGAAGAATCGGGAGCGATGTCGAGCGATCATGAGCTGCCCGCCCCGGCGTCGGGGCGTCTCGTTGTAGCCGCGGACGAGGGCGCGCGGGAGGGCCAGGTCGGGCAGCTCCCAGACCAGGCCGTCGAGGGTGGCGAGGCGATAGATCTTCATGCGTGCGGCGCATCGACGTCGGCCTCGGCTTGGCCGAGGGCGTCGACCTGGAAGCGGAGGGAGCGGTCGCGACCGATCGCCTCGTAATGTCCCGGGGCGAGGCCGCGGGCAAACTCCAGCGCGTCGAACAGGTCGTCGAACCCGCGGATGAACTCGCCGGCCCCGCCGGCGTCCGGGAAGCGGAAGGGCTCGGCCGCCGAGCCGGCGCCGGCGGCGCCATGGTCGGTCCGGGGCTCGACGTGATCAGGATCAGGATCAGGATCAGGAGGCATGGCGTCGCCTTTCTTCCTCGCGGCGCATCCGCGCCAGGATGTCGGCCACGCCGCCGCGGGAGAGGCCGAAGACGTCGGCGAGATAGCGCAGCGAAAACGTGCGGGCGGCCGTGTAGATGACCGCGTCGCGGCGGAGCTTCCACCGCCGCGACGCGGTGAGGCGCCGGGGCGCGGCCGGCAGCGTCGCCGCGCCGCGATCTCGCTCGTCGCGGGGGCAAGCAAGGGGCATCGTCGCGTCGTCCCGGGTCGCCTGCGGGCCCACCACCCAAACGGGGCCCTTCACCCGGGCGCACCGCGGCGGCCGGTTTCGGACGGCCCCGGCCGCCGCAAGCGGAAGCCACGCGCGAACATGCGACGATCCCGGGCGTCCGGTTCCCGCCGCGCGAGCCCGGCAAAGGCGCCGGGCTCGCGCCTGCGAGGGCCCTGATCAACAGGCGCGCGGCTGGGTCCGGCATTCGCATGCGTCGGGGCACACACCAGCGGACGTCCGTTGACTGTCGCGCCCAATTGCCCGAGGATGTGAACGAAACCGATAACCGAACCGGGGGGCAATCCACCCATGCCGTCGCGGTCGCGGCCGAAGAAGCCGGCGACGAAGCTCGTCGCCTACTACCGGGTCTCCACCCAGAAACAGGGCCAGTCGGGCCTCGGCCTCGAGGCGCAGCGCGCCGCCGTCCTCGCGTACGCGGCCGGGGTCGGCCTGCCGATCGCCCGCGCGTTCGAAGAGATCGAGACATCGACGAAAGATACACTCGAGAATCGACCCCTGTTGCGGTCCGCCATCGCGCTGGCGAAGGCGACCGGCGGCCGGCTCGTGATCGCCAAGCTCGACAGACTCGCGAGGAATGTTTATGTGTTATCTGGACTCATGCAAGCCGAGGTGGATTTCGTCGCGTGCGACAACCCCAACGCCAACAAGCTGACGATCCACATCCTCGCCGCCGTGGCCGAGGACGAGGCGCGGCGGATCTCCGAGCGCACCCGCGCCGCCCTGGCCGCCTACAAGGCCCGCGGCGGCGTGCTCGGCGCCGCCCGGCCCGAGTGCCGGGGCAACCTCGGGCCCGCCGCCGCCGCGGCCGGGCGGCGGGCGGGGGCCGCGGCGGCGAAGGCGATCGCCGCGGCGGAAAACGCCGAGCTGATCGCCCGCGCCCGCGACCTCCGCGCGGCGGGCCGGACGCTGGCGGCGACGGCCGCGGCGCTGGGCGCCGAGGGCTTCCTCGGCCGCGGCGGCGGCACCCTCGGCCCCGGCCAGGTCCGCCGGCTGCTCCGGGCGGGGGACGAATCTCTCCACAGATGACACAGATGAAAAAGATAAACAAATCAATTACTAAATGATCGATTTCATCTGTGGAGAGATTCGTCCCCTCCTCGCGGCTTGTCGAGGTCGGCCTCGCGGTCGTGGTCGCCCCGCCGGACGCGAAGCCGGCTCGGCGCCGCCGCGGCGAGCTCGAGGCCGTGGCCGACCCAGCCGCCGGCGCGGAGCACCGGCAGCAGCCGGCCCAGCTCGCCGACCCGCTCCATCGCCGCCAGGGCGAAGAGGGCCTCGGCCAGGTCGTCGGCGCCGCCGCGGGCCTGGAGCCGCAGGGCCAGCGCGCACAGCGCGTCGCAGTCGGCGGAGGGGCACCGGGACACGGGGCCTTGATCGTTCGACATCGAAACCATCGGTCATCGCCTCCGTGTCCCGGCGGCCACGGGGCTTCGGCGCGGCGTGATCGGGTGGGGCCGGTCACTTCGAAGGATCCGCGTCGGGCCCCGAGGTCGTCGGGTGGGGAGTGAAAGGAACCGCGGGATGGGCCCCGTACCCCCCGGAGGGCGCACGGGGCACTGGGGCCCACGGAAACGCGGCGCTCGTCGGAAAGACCGGCCTCTCCGCGAGAGTCGTCACCCCCGCAAGGAGACATGGTAAGACGTGGGGACCCGGCCCCGCAACCGATTGGTGCGCCGAATCCCCCGAATCGGGAGCCTTTGCCGGTCCTGGGGACTATACCGGGGCGTCGGCCTCGAGGCCAACGGGCGCGGCTCAGGCGGCCGGCGCGGGCCCACGATCGCGGCGATCACCATCAGGCCGAGCAAGCCCAGCCCGATCAGCCCGAGGCGGCCGAGGCACCCGCAGCCGACCGAGGAGCCGAAGCCCCGGCCGCTCGCATTCAGATTCAGGAACTTGCCGATATGATAAGTCTTGCGGTGGCGCCAGCCCATGGAGCCGTTCCCGTCGTCGGGGTCAGCGCCCCGGCGGCTCGGGGTGGCCGATCTTGCGGGCGTACTCCGCGAGGGCGCGCTCGATGAGCGAGGCGGCCGAGACGCGCTCGCGCCTCACCAGGTCCTCGAACCATTCGGCGAAGGCCGTCGAGCCCCGGAACGAGGCGATCGATCGCCGCGGGTCCGGGACCTTCGGCCGGCCCATCTTCTTCGCCCTCGCCTTCACCTTCTTGGCCACGACGATCCCCGGCCCACCGGAACTGTCGAACATGCCGGCCCCCGAGTCTAGCGGAAACGCCCCGTCGCTTCATCCGGGATCAATTGTATAGCATCGCCCGAATCCGTCTAGCGGAAATTTGCGCGCGCCGAGAGAAGACGCTTGACGCCCGATGCACTTTCCGCTAGACTGAAAGTGTGGGCCATCGATTCTCCTTCGTCATCCGAGGAGCTTCGACCTATGAGCGACCCCCTCCCCGACCCCCTCCCCCGCGGCGTCCGGCGCGGCCTCGCCGAGCCGGCCGAGGCCCGGCCGGCGGCCGAGCCCGAGGACATCCCGCCGGAGGTCCACGCCTCGGGCCTGCTGCCCGGCGGCCTCGACGTCACGCTCGTCTACCGAGGCACGGCGCGGCAGCTCGGCAAGGTCCTCCGCCAGGTCGAGCGCTCGGGCCTCGCGCCGCGGGCCCGCGACTTCCCCCGGACCGCCGAGGGCTTGCCCATCCGCCCCCGGCATCATATCGTCATGAAAAAGAGCGAGAAGCGAGGCGACGAATGGTTCAGCCATCAGGTCAAGGGCCCGCGCGGCGAGGAGCTCTACCGCCGCGGCCACGCCGGGCCCGACTCGCCCGGCCGGGACGCGCCGAACGAAGGGAGGTCGTGATGCACTTGTACGCCCGGGGCTTGTACGCCCGGGGGACGAAGGTGACCGTCGATCGCTCGATCGCCGAGCTGCGGGGGATCGTCTCCAGGCACGGCGGGAGGAACTTCTCGGTGACCGAGGACGACGAGTCGCCGCGGCCCGCCGTCGCCGTGCTCTTCGCGATCGACGCGAAGTGGGTCCGCTTCCGGCAGGAGATGCCCGCCCGCGTCGCGGGCTTCGACGGCACGGGGCGCGGCCTGGCCGCCCGGCGCGACCGCCGCGAGTCCGAGGTCCGCCGCCGGTGGCGGGTGCTCGTGCTCCGGGTCAAGGCCCGGCTGGAGGAGTATCGCTCGGGCCTGTCCCCGTTCGACGAGGTCCTCTTGCCCTACTGCGTCCTCCCCGACAACCGCACGGTGGCCGAGGCCCTCGGCCCGCAGCTCGAGGCCGTCTATCGGGACGGCCGCATGCCGGCCCTCCCCGCGCCGGGCCGATCGGAAAGGGGGACGTCGTGACTTACTCCGTCAGCACCCGGGACGCCTCCAACGTCCGCGACGGCGACCTCGTCTCCTTCGACGCGAGGCGGCGCCGTCGCCGCCGTCATCGACGTCGGACGCTGGGCGGATTTCTTCAAATGCGGATTTCGGAATGCGGAATTCGGATTCGAATTTCTTTCGGATTCCAATTTCTTCAAATCCGCAATCATCAATCCGCATTCCGAAATCCGAAATCCGAAGGCCGCGGCGCCGTCATGGGCCGCATCCCGATCCCGACCCGCGCGGAGGGACGCCCTCGATGAAGCCCCAGGCATCGCCGCCCGGCCGGCCGTCGGTCGAGGACCTCGCCGCCCGCGTCGCGGCCGACTGGTCGCTCGACAACACGCGAACGGGACCCCGAGCCCGCTCGCGACCCGCCTCGACCTCCGCAACCACTCGCCATGCGGCTTCGAGTGGGGCTACCAGGGGTCGGGTCCGGCGCGACTGGCCCTGGCCATCCTGGCCGACGTCGCCGAGGACATCCAGTAAACCCGAGGGGGCCGCCCCCTTGGCGCCGGCCGAGAACATGATATAAGTAAGTCCATGCGGGCCTGTGGGCCGGTGCGCGAGCCGGCGTTCCCCGCACCGAGCTACACCCCGGGTGTCCGAGCGACACCCACGGGTGTCGGGGCCCCGAGGGTCGTCCACAGCGGCCCGAGGGGCCCGCTTTCGTGTCGATGTCCCGAGGCCGTTTCGCCTGGGTCCCCTAGCGAGAGTTCCCCGGCGGCCGTCGGTCCCCAGCAGGAGTCCCTGACGATGTTCGCCCCCGATCCCGCGCGCGACGCCCCCGGCGTCGGCGACCAGTCCCCGCGCCGCGAGGTCGCCGACCCGCGCCCCGGCGCCCGCAGGTCCTTCCCCGCGATCGCCCTGCCCGGCATGGAGGCCGCCCGCGCCCGCGGCGCCTACGGGCCCCGCTCCGTCGCCGTCCCCCCGGCCGCGGCCCGCGACCTCGCGACCGTCCCGGTCACCATCTATGGCGAGCCCTGGTCCGCGGCCGAGGCGACCTGCGGGCCGCGCGGCGAGGTCCGCGCCTACTCCCTGTTCGGCCCGCGTGGCGAGCGTCTCCGCGTCGGCGAGCGGTCGGAGGGGGGCCTGGACCTGGCCGGGCTCCGCGGCCTGGCCTGCACCTGCCCCGAGGGGTCCCTCGGCCGCGCCTGCCCGCACGCCGCGGCGCTGGTTCGACTCGGCATGCTCCGCGTCGCGCCGGCGCCGCCCGACGCCCCGCCGGACCCCTGGCCCGAGTGGGCCGATGAACCGCTCCACCCCTCCGACTTCGTGCTCGAACTGACGCCGACGGCGGGGGGTGCCTGATGGAACGCCGCCGCCCCAGCGGCCGGGTCCGCCCCGACCGGCCGCCGCCGGCGGCGCTCGCGAGCGCCGCCGACGTCCCGATCCCGCGCCGCCTGGTCCTCGACGCCGGCCTCCGGCCCGAGGCCAAGGCCGTCGCGATCGCCGCCGCCGCCGCGGCCCACGGCCGCCCGTGGGGCATGGCCGGCGACCCGACCAACGACCAGCTCGCGTCGTGGATCGGCCTCGACAACCTCGAGCTGGTCGGCTACCGCGACCCCTGGCAGGTCGCGGGCCCGCCCCGGCCGGCGCGGACCATCGTCCCGCTCTGGAAGCTCCCCGAGCTGCCCGCGTCGCTCCGCGAGGGCGCGGCCGATCGCACCCCGAGGGACGCGACCCGTCGCGCCCCCGACCGGCCCGGCCGGGGGAGGGCCTAGGTGTCGCTCCAGCCGACGATGCCGGCGACGATCCCCTTCCCGCGCGGCCGCGAGGTCCAGCGGGTGCTCCCCGGGCTCGAGCCCGGAGGGTCGCCGCTCCCCTTCGAACTCCCGCCCAGCCCCGCCAAGCGCCTCCTCTCCGGCGGCGCCTTCGTCGTCTTCTCCTCGCTCCTGGAGAAACGGGAGGGCCACCGGCGCTTCTTCTGGACGACCTATGCCGAGGTCGCCCGGCTCGCGGCACGCTCCCAGGGGACGATCCGGCGCCACCTCCCGGAGATCGAGCGCACCGGGCTGCTGCGCCGCGCCGGCCGGGACGGGAAGTGGATGCAGTTCGAGGTGCTCTTCAACCTCAAGGGGGACCCCGAAGACCGCACAAATATGGAGGAGAAATCATGTTTGGGGGCGCGCGCTTCTGAGGGGGCGCGCGCTCAAAAGCGCGCGCCCTCCCGTCCAAAAGCGCGCGCCCCCTCCATATTAGAGACCAAGAAGACGGAAGAAGACGTCCCGTCCCCCTTACCCCCTCCCGCGGCCGGGCCGCCCCCGCCGGCCGACCCCCCGGCGGACGACGGGACGGGACGGGACGGCTTCGCTCCGCCGATGGGGGAGGAAGAGGGGAGGGGAGGGGACACTCCCCCCGTCGTCCTGGCCGAGGCCTCGGGCCCCGAGCCGCCGCCCCCCCCCGCCGAGGCCCCGGGGACACCGTCGCCCGAGGAGCCCGACCCGACCCCCGAGCAGGTCGCCCAGTGGGAGCACGACGCCACGCAACCCGCGGGGGTCGATCGCGGCCGCGCCGCCCTGGCCCGGATCGCCCTGAACAACTGGCGACGCGTCCTGGCCGACCGCGCCGCCGGCAAGCCCCCCCCGCGGCCTAAGCCGCCGCCCCAGCCGCCGCCGAACGTCCACGGCCCGGCGCGGGACGAGCCGCCCCGGAAACCCGATCGCGTCCCCCGCGACGAGTCCCATCCCCTCGACTTGGCGCTCCGCCTCGCCCACGCCCTCGACGGGCCCGACGCAACGCCGGCGCTCGTCGAGCGGCTCGCCGACCACCTGGCCCGCCGCTGGCGCGACGCCAGCGACGCGACCCTCGACACCTTCCGCCAGGTCGTCCTCGGCCTGGGGACCGGCCAGCTCGTGACGTTCATCCGCGAGACCGACGCCAAGGCCCGCGACCCGGCGAAGTACTTCTCCAGCCGCGGCACGGCCGCCCTGGCCGACAACCGCAAGGCCCGCCGCGCGAAGAACCGCCGGCCGGGTCCCCTAGCAAGTTCCCCGGCCGGCGGCCAGCAGGAGGGACACTCCCTGTCAGCCCCAACCTTAACAGGAACATGCGTCCATGTCAAGATCAGGACGGAACGAAAGCGCCCGCTTCGCGCAACCGTCACAGTCGCGCGAAGCCACTGGGGGGACTCGAACCCTCAACCCCCGCTTTACGAAAGCGGTGCTCTACCGATTGAGCTACAGTGGCGTCGGCAGGACATGGTAAGCGCGGCGGGGCGGCGGTGTCAACATCGGCGGATCGAGACGAGTGATAATGTGTCAAGCGGTCGGGATGTCGGCAGCGGCGGCCAGGCCGAGGTCGGCGATGCCGGTGTCCCGGAGGACGTGCTTGCGGACCTTGCCAGTGACGGTGCGGGGGAGGTGGTCGACGACGAGGATGTGGGCCGGGACCTTGAAGTGGGCGATCTGGCCGCGGCAGAAGGCGCGGAGGTCGTCGGGGGTGAGTGAGGCCCCGGACTTGGGGACGACCCAGGCGGCGGCGACCTCGCCGTAGACCGGGTCGGGCAGGCCGACGACGGCCACCTCGGCCACGGCGGGGTGATGGCCGAGGAACTCCTCGACCTCGGGCGGGTAGATGTTCTCGCCGCCGCGGATGATCAGCTCCTTGCTCCGGCCGACGATCCGATAGTTGCCGTCGTCGCGGCGGCGCGCGAGGTCGCCGGTCGCCAGCCAGCCGTCGGCGCCGAGGACGCGGGCGGTGGCCTCGGGGTTCTTGTAGTAGCCGGCCATCACCCCGTGGCCGCGGACGAGCAGCTCGCCGGCCTGGTCGGGCGCCACTTCGGCGCGGGTCGCGGGTTCGACGAGCCGGACCTCGACGCCGGGGATCGGCCGGCCGACGGTGCCGACCCGGACCTCGATCGGGTCGTCCACCGAGGTCTGCGTGATGATCGGCGACGCCTCGGTCAGGCCGTAGCCGATCGTGATCTGCGACGCCCCCAGGGTCTCGACCACCGACTTCATCAACGGCAACGGGCACGGGCTGCCGGCCATGATCCCGGTGCGGAGGCTCGACAGGTCGAGGCCCGCGCGGTCGGGGTGGTCGAGCATCGCCACGAACATCGTCGGCACGCCGTAGATCGACGTGCAACGCTCCGATGCGATCGCCGCCAGCGTCGCGCGCGGGTCGAAGCTCGGCGCCGGCACGACGAGGGCCGAGCCGTAGACCGAGCAGACGGTCGTCCCCAGCACGCAGCCGAAGCAGTGGTAGAAGGGCACCGGCACGCAGACGCGGTCGAGCTCGGTGTAGCGCACGCGTTGTCCGATGTAAAACGCATTCATCAAGATACTGCGGTGTGTGAGCATGGCCCCCTTGGGCAGGCCGGTCGTCCCGGACGTGAACTGGATGTTGAACACGTCGCCCGCCCGCACCGCGGCCGCTCGCGAGTCGAGCCGGAGGTCGGGTGGGGCGGCCTCGAGGTCGGCCCAGGAGAGCCAGCCGGGGCCGGGGCGGTCGCCGACGGCGACCAGCCGTCGCAGCGCGGGGAGCCTGGCCGCGCGCCAGGAGCCGGCGGCCGCGCCCACGACCTCGGGGGCGATCGCCTCGACCATCGCGACGAAGTTCGACGTCTTGAACGGGCAGCCGACGACCAGGGTCGTCACGTCGGCCTGCCGCAACGCCTCCTCGAGCTCGTGGAGGCGATACGCCGGGTTGACGTTGACCAGCACGGCGCCGATCCGGCCGACGGCGAACTGGATGACGACCCAATCCGGGGCGTTCATCGACCAGATGCCGACGTGCTCGCCGGCCTCGACCCGGTGGCCGATCAGGGCCGAGGCGACCGTGTCGACGCGGCGATCCAGCTCGGCCCACGTCCAGCGGAGCCCGAGGGCGGGGAAGACGACGGCGTCGCGGTCGGGGAACCGGCCGGCGGTCCGGCGGAGGACCTCACCGACGGTCAAGCCGTCGACCCAGGGATTCACGTCGTCGTGATCCGACATCGGCAGTGCCTCCGAGCGGTCGTCGTTGCCCCGTCTCAATCGCCCGACGACGCCCAGCGCGGCGGGCGTTTCTCGAGGAAGGCGCGCATCCCCTCGGCCGCCTCGTCGCCGACGCGCACCGAGGCGCTGACGGCCGCCGCGCCGCGGAGGTCGGCCGGCCGGTTGGTCGACTCGTCGAGCAGGCGCTTGATCGTGGACAGTGCCAGGGGGGCCGAGCCGACCAGGCCGCGGGCCATGGCGATCGCCTCGTCGAGGGCGCGGCCGGCCGGGGCGACGCGGTTGACCAGGCCCCAGCGCTCCGCGGTCCGCGCGTCGATCGGCTCGCCGGTGAGGAGCAATTCCCGGGCGCGGCGGTCGCCGGTCTGGCGGACGAGGTCGTGCAGGACGATCGCCGCGACGAGTCCGCGGCGGACCTCGGGATAGCCGATCTGGGCCGATTCGTCCGCGACGACGAAATCACAGGCCAGGGCAACGCCCGCGCCGCCGCCGAGGGCCGGGCCGTTCACCGCGGCGACGACCGGCCGGGGGAACCGGTGGACCTGCTGGATCAAATCCGCGATCGCCTGCGCGTCGGCCACCGCCCGGCGCTCGGCCTCGGGGCTGGGGTCGAGGCCGGTCGCCTCCTTCAGGTCCATCCCGGCGCAGAAGGCCGGGCCGGCGCCGTGGAGGACGACGGCGCGGACGGCCGGCTCGGGCTCGACGGCGTCGAGCGCGTCGCCCAGGGCCGCGATCAGGGCACGCGAGAGGGCGTTGCGCCGGTCGGGCCGGTTCAACGTCAGGACGGCGACCGGGCCGTGGTCGTCCCGCAGCACGAGGGCGTCGGCCATGCTCATGACGGCTCCCCTCCAACGCCGAGCCAGGGCGGCGCCGGCACTTCGAGCTCGAGCAGGGCGACGCCGATGGCCTTGCCCTGCGTGTCGAGCCGCAACGACCGGCTCGCCCCGCCGGCCAGGGCCCGCTCGATCACGAAGTTGAAGGCGCGGATCTTCGGCAAAGGATAGCGGACCACCTCGCCGACCCCCATCGGCCCGAGGAACCCGGCCACCGCGGCGGCCGATAGGTGCCGGTCCAACCAATCATAACACCGATCGTTGTCCGCGACGACGCCGATGTTCGCCCGGTCCCCCTTGTCGCCGCTCCTCGCGTGCGCCAGTGCTCCGAGGCGGACAGTCTGGGAGGGCGGGGGGGGGTTGGCAGTCATCGGGTGGCCTCCGGGGGACGGTGGCAGAGGACAGAGAGGGCAGAGAGGACAGAGGACAAAGGGCAGAGGGCAGAGAGGACAGGGGGCAGAGGACGGAGAGGACAGAGGACAAGGGGCAGAGGACAGAGTCCTATCCGATTTTTATTCCTTTGTCCTTTGTCCTCTGCCCTCTGTCCTGTTCCCTCCTGTCTCCGCCCATCCAATCGCCGTCCTGACCTCCAGCGTCGCCGGCACGAGTGCCCGGGGGACGAGCGCGGGCCAGTAGCCGAAGGCGGGACGGGGGGAGGGCCGGCCGGTGGCGTAGCCGGCGACGCCGGGGGGACCGGAGGTGACGAGCGGGGCGAACTCGCGGCAGAAGCGCTCGACGGCGGCGCGGCGGGGGTCGCGGGCGGTGACGCGGAGGACGACCTCCAGCGGCTCGCCCCGGCGCGGCAGCACGCCGGGGACGACGTCGCCGGCGCCAAGGCACTCGACGAGCGAGTCGGCGAGCTCGAAGCCCGCGCGCTTCACGCGGTCGAGCACCATCCGGCCCGCGGCGCGCGCCTTGGCCTCGGCACGGTCGCCGACGACCGCGACCATCCCGCTGGCCGTCCAGCCGTCGCGGTACACGGCCGACACCTTGAGGAACTCGCTGGGAGGTCGGCCCGTCGCCCCGCGCACGAGCACGCGGCCGGGGCCGGCCTGCGACAATGCGACCGTCGTGAGGTCGACGTCGACGTCGGGCGTCCGGTAGCGGGTCGGGTCGTCGATCTCGTAGACGAGCTGCTCGGCGACGTTGCCGACCTCGACGACGCCGCCGGTCCCCTCGGGCTTGGTGATGACGGACGTCCCGTCCGCGGCGACCTCGGCGATCGGGTAGCCGACGCCGGCGAGGTCGGGGATGCGGTCCCAAGCATGCCAGAGGCCACCGGTCGCCTGGGCGCCGCACTCGATCAGGTGGCCGGCGACGCTCGCGCCGGCGAGCCTCGGCCAGTCGTCCCAACTCCAGCCGAACCGCGCGCACGCCGGGCCGAGCGTCAGGCTCGCGTCGGCCACCCTCCCCGTGATGACGATGTTGGCACCTTGCTCCAACCCCTCCGCGATCGGCCTCGCCCCGAGGTACGCGTTGGCGCTCACGAGCCGATCCGCGACGGTCTCGATCGCCTCGCCCGTCTCGAGGTGCTTCAGGTCCACCCCTTCGCGAATCCAATCGCCGATCCGGCCGAGCATGTCATCCCCCGACACGACCGCCAGCGCCACCTCTCCACATCCCTTCTCGCCCAGGATCGCCCCACACCGCGCCGCGCACGTCGACGGGTTCAAGCCCCCCGCGTTCGTCAGGATCGAGAACCCCGGCGGCTCGCCCCACTCCGGTACGAGCCGTCCGAGCAAGTCTGGGAAGTCCGTCACGTAACCCGCCAAGGGGTCCTTGGACCGGAGGTGCGCGAGGATCGACATCGTCAGCTCGGCCAGGTATTCGAGCGTCAGCACGTCGATCCGGCCTGAGCGCGCGAGTACGACCGGGGCATCGAGGTTATCGCCCCAGAACCCGGCGCCGTTGGCGATGCGGATCGTTCGCGACATCGTGGCCTCCATGCTTCAGGTCGAATCGATGTTGCCTTCGCCGTCGATCCAGATGTCGTAACGGTTGTTGAGCACGAACAGCCCGCGGTTCCTCCAGTGATCGATCTCGGCGGAGAATCCCTCGAGATCCTCGGCGCTGAAGCAGGGGTCGGGCGTGCCGTCCAGGAAGTTGGCGAGGTACTTGGGATGATCGTCGATCGAGACGCCCGTCTCGGGGTCGGCGAGCTTCTTGACGCGGATCGTCCCCGGCCGGAAACCGAGCTCGCGGAGCCAGGGGCGGTAGAAGATCGCGCGGATGCGCTCCTCCTCGCGGTCCATGTGCTCCAGGTCGCGCCGGCCTTCGTCGGTCTTCCAGTGCGCGAAGACCTGGCCGAGGACGTTCTTCCTGGTATCCAGTTTGAGACCGCCCTCACCGGACTCGTCCCTCGGGAGGGGCTGCTCGGGTGGGGGCTCGCGGCGTTCGTGGCCGAGGAGGTTGCCGTCGGCGTCGAAGAAGAGCGCGAGGCCGCCCTCGAACAGGAGCAACTGCCGGCCGCCGTCGATCGTGCCGGCGTAGAAGTAGTGTCCGTCCTGGTCCGCGAACGGATAGAGCCGCGTCGCGTTGGTCCCGGCCGAGTTCATCGTTTCAGACCTGGAAAACCCCCAGCGGGAACGATTCGACCGCGCGGCGACGGGTGGCGACGTCGAGGGCGGTCGCGAGCACGTCGCGGGTCCGGGCGGGGTCGATGATGGCGTCGATCCAGCCGCGGGCGGCGGCGTGGCGGATGTCGGTTTCGCGATCGTAACGCGCGCGGAGCTCCTCGGCCATCGCCCGCTGCTCGTCGGCGTCGATCTGCTTGCCCTGGCGTTTGAGGGCGGCGACGTTTACGTCGAGCATCGTCTTCGACGCCTGGCTGGCGCCCATCACGGCGTAGCGGGCGCAGGGCCAGGCGAAGAGGAAGCGGGGGTCGAATGCCTTGCCGCAGAGGGCGTAATGGCCGGCGCCGAAGGAGTGGCCGACGATCAGGGTGATCTTCGGCACGACGGTGTTGCTGATCGCGTTGACCAGCTTCGCCCCGCTCCGAATGATCCCCGACCGCTCCGCGTCGCGGCCGACGTCGAAGCCGTTGACGTCCTGGATGAATACGATCGGCAAGGAGCTCTGGTTGCAGTCGAGCACGAACCGTGCCGCCTTCTCGGCGCTGTCGGCGTAGATGACACCGCCGAACTGAAACGGCCCGCCCCCGGCCGGCCGGAACCGCAGTCGCTGGTTGGCGACCATTCCGGTTGCAATCCCACCGAGTCTCGCGAAGCCGCAGACGAGCGTCTTGCCGTACTCGGGCCGGTACTCGTCGAACCGGCCGCCGTCGACGATCGCGGCGAGCAGGTCGCGCACGTCGTACTGCGCCGACGGGTCGGTCTTCACGATGTTGTAGAGGTCGTCCGAGGGACGCGCGGGGGGCTCGATGGGAGTGTCATCCGTGAGCGGCTTCGGGTCGGGCGGGAGCAGGGCGACGAGACGCCGCAAGCGGGCGAGGCAGGAGTCGTCGTCGGGCTCGCGGTAGTCGACGGTGCCGCTGATCGCCGCGTGCATCTTCGCGCCGCCGAGGTCTTCATGCGAGACCTCCTGGCCGATCGCCGCCTTCACCAGGGCCGGGCCTGCGAGGTAGAGGCCGGAGCCCTCGGTCATCAGGACCGTATCGCATAAAACGGGTAAATAGGCACCACCGGCGACGCAGTTGCCCATGATCGCGGCGAATTGGGGCACGCCTCGGGCCGAGAGGACGGCGTTGTTGCGGAAGATCCGGCCGAAGTCGTCGTCGTCGGGGAAGACCTCGTCCTGCAAGGGCAAGAACACGCCGGAGGAGTCGACGAGGTAGATGAGCGGGAGGTGGTTCTCGCCCGCGATCCGCTGGGCGCGGAGGACCTTCTTGATCGTCATCGGGAAGCAGGCGCCGGCCTTGACCGTCGCGTCGTTGGCGACGACCATCACCCGACGTCCCGAGACCTTGCCGATCCCCGTGACCACCCCCGCCGACGGCGCCCCGCCGAACTCCTCGTACATCCCGTACGCGGCCCAGAGCCCCAGCTCCAGGAACGTCGACTCCTCGTCGATCAACGCCGCGATCCGCTCCCGCGCCGTCTTCCGCCCCTTCTCGTGCTGCCGCTCGATCGCGACCGGCCCCCCGCCTTGCTCGATCCGCGACGCCTCAGCCAGGTATTCCGCGGTGAGCTGACGGAGGTCGGACATGAGATTGGCCACAGAGGACACAGAGAGCACAGAGAAGAAGACAAATAAGAATAAATTAAATTATTAGGAATCACATCGTTCTTTTCCTCTCCGTGCTCTCTGTGTCCTCTGTGGCCAAGCCTAGAATCTTTCCACGATCATCGCCACCGCGTTGCCGCCGCCGAGGCAGAGGGCGGCGAGGCCGAGGCGGGCGCCGCGGAGGGCGAGGGCGTGGAGGAGGGTCACGAGCACGCGAGCGCCGCTGGCACCGATGGGGTGGCCCAGGGCGATGGCGCCGCCGTGGATGTTCACGCGGGCCGGGTCGATCTCGAGGGCGCGGACGCAGGCGAGCATCTGCGCGGCGAAGGCCTCGTTGATCTCGAAGAGTTCGATGTCCTGCGCGGCGAGGTTGGCCCTGGCCAGCACGGCGCGGACGGCGCCGATGGGAGCGAGGAAAAGGTCGCGCGGGTCGGTGCCGGCGATGGCCGAGGCGACGACGCGGGCGATCGGCGTCAGGCCGAGGGCGCGGGCCTTGTCGGCCGACGAGAGCGCGACCATCGCGGCGCCGTCGCTGAGGCTGGAGGCGTTGCCGGCGGTGACGATGCCGTCGTCGCGGAACGAGGGCTTGAGGCGGGCGAGCCCTTCGGCGGTCGTGTCGGCGCGCGGTCCTTCGTCGGCCTTGACGATCGTCTCGCCCTTCTTGCCGGGCACGCCGACGGGCACGATCTCGCGGTCGAAGTGGCCGGCGGCCTGCGCGGCCAGGGCGCGACGGTGACTTTCGAGCGCGAAGGCGTCGAGCTCGTCGCGGCGGATGCCGCAGAGCTCGGCCGTCCGCTCGGCGGCCATCCCCATCGGCCAGCCTTCGATGGCGCAGGTCAAGCCGTCGTGGAGCATCGAGTCGACCAGTTCCGCGTCGCCGATCTTCCAGCCGCCGCGGCCGTTCCGGAGCAGGTGGGGGGCGTTGCTCATGCTCTCGATGCCGCCGGCCAGGACGACCTCGGCCATGCCCGACCGGATCGCGGCATCCGCGAGCATCGCGGCGCGGAGGCCGGAGCCGCAGACCATGTTGACCGTCAGCGCGCTCGTCGACGTTGGCAGGCCCGCCCCCAATGCCACCTGCCTCGCCGGCGCCTGGCCGAGCCCCGCGGGGAGCACGTTGCCGACAATCGCCTCGTCGACCGCCGCCGGCTCGATCCCCGCCCGCGCGATCGCCTCCCTGGCCGCGACGACGCCCAGCTCGACGGCCGTCCTCCCCGCCAGGCCCCCGAGGTACCGCCCGATCGGCGTCCGGCAGGCCGACACGATCACCGAGCCCCTGTCACTCATCGGCTGCTCCCCGCGCCGCGATCGTCGAACACTCCGCGACCCCGTGGGGATTCTAGGACCCTCCCCGCCCGCCGGTCAACGCGGCGCCCGGCTCAGGACGAGGCCCGGCGGAGGGACTCCGAGGCATCCTCGACGCTCGGGAAGGTGTCCCAGTATTCCTCCAGGCGCATCCCTTCGAGGTAGGCGGCGGAGACGCGGGCGACGCGCGCCAGGACGACCTCGCCGCCGGCCTGACGGACGCGGCGGGTGATGGTCACGAGCAGGCCGAGGGCCGTCGGGCCCATCTCGCAGAGGCCGGAGAACTCGAGGACGAACGAGCGGAGCCCCTCATCGAGCAGCCCGTCGACGTCGAAGCCGACGTCGAAATGCCTCGGGTTGTTCAGCAAGGGGCCCAAGTTGCTCAGGATCGCCACGTCGCCGTCGATCCGGACATGGATGGCCACCGCGCCTCCTCCCGGCCGCCGAGGGCCCGCGTCGCTGACAGAATCCCTGCAAGTCCCCCGCCAATCATGGCAATTCTGGCCCGCGTCGTGAACGGGCCCTCAGGATGCAACGACGGCGGGGATTGTGCTAGGATCGACCGGCCCGCGACGCCGGGAGTCGCGGCCGACCGCCCGGGCGGGCGACGATTGGACGCCGACCGCCCCTCGACGTCGAGGGTCCCGCCGATGCTCGTGTACTTCTTCGACGTGACGATCCGCGTCCGCCACGAGGGCAAGGCCCTCGACACCGTCGTCTACAAGGCCGCCAGCGCCGCCGACGAGCACTCGGCCCGCCGCGCCGTCCTCTGCCGCTACCTGGACAACGGCTTCCAGGTCGTCCGCCTCCGACGCGTCGCCGAGCGGTCGCCCCACGGTCCGATCGAGAGCTGAACGAATCCCGGGCGCCCGGATGCGGTGCGGCCCGCGGCCGGGTCGGGGTCGGGCTGCGCCGATGGGGAGGGGGGGAATGCGGTCGGCCGGCGATTGCGGGGGGGCGATCGAGGGGGTAGGATAAGGGCGACCCCGCAGGATGCCCAACCGCCGCCAACGGCCCCGCCAGGGCAACCTCGGCCGTCCGACCCCGCCAACCGTCCCGGAGGGCCCCCATGGCCCGCGCGATCCTCCTGATCGCGGTCGCCGCCCTCGGCGCCGCGCCCGACGGCGAACCCAAACCCGGGCCCAAGGCCGACCCGGCCCGCATCGAGTTCTTCGAAGCAAAGGTGCGCCCGGTGCTCGCGGCCAACTGCGTCGGCTGCCACGGGCCCGACAAGCAGAAGGCCGGCCTGCGGCTCGACTCGCGGGCCGCGATCCTCCAGGGGGGCGACTCGGGCCCGGCGGTCCAGCCGGGCGAGCCGGAGCAGAGCCTGCTCGTCGAGGTGATCCGCTACAACGACGAGCCCCGGATGCCCCCGAAGGCCCGGCTCAAGGACGTCGAGATCGCGGCCCTGACCCGCTGGGTCGCCGACGGCCTCCCGTGGCCCGACGCCGGCCCCGCGCCCCGGCCCACCACGGCCGCTGCCACAGCGACCGTCACCGCGGAGGACCGGTCCTTCTGGTCGTTCCGGCCGGTCCGCGACGTGCCCCCGCCGGCGGTCCGGGATGGGCACTGGCCAAAGTCGGACATCGACCGGTTCATCCTCGCGAAGCTCGAGGAGAAGGGGTTGCAGCCCGTCGGGCCGGCCGACAAGCGGACGTTGATCCGTCGCGCCACGTTCGACCTGACGGGCCTGCCGCCGTCGTCGGCGGAGATCGACGCATTCCTCGGCGACGATTCGCCCGACGCCTTCGCCCGGGTGGTCGACCGCCTGCTCGCGTCACCACATTACGGCGAGCGCTGGGGGCGGCACTGGCTCGACGTGGCCCGCTACGGCGAGGACCAGGCGCACACGTTCGAGGCCCGGCTCTATCCCGACGGCTGGCGGTATCGCGACTGGGTCGTCCGGGCGTTCAACGACGACATGCCGTACGACCGCTTCGTCACGGATCAGGTCGCCGGCGACCTGATCGACGGCCCTGGCCGCGACGACCGCCTCGCGGCCCTCGGGTTCTTCGCGCTCGGGCCGGTCTACTACGGCAAGGCGGTCTTCGACGAATACGACGACCGCGTCGACACCCTCTGCCGCGGCTTCCTCGGCCTGACCGTCGCCTGCGCCCGCTGCCACGACCATAAATACGACCCGATCCCCCAGAAGGACTATTACTCGCTCGCCGGCGTCTTCTCGAGCACGACCTACCGCGAGTATCCGCACGCGCCTCCCGAGGTCGTCGAGCGGTACGACCGGGCGCAGGAGGCGATCAAGGCGAAGACCGGCGAGCTCGCCGCGTTCCTCCGCGCCGAGTCGGCCCGGTGGTCCGAGGCCGCGACCGCCGACACGGCGAAGTACATGGTCGCCTCGTGGTCCCTGGTCAATCGCCGCAGGGCCCACCCGAAGCTCGCGACGGCCGAATTCGCGAAGGGCGAGGGGGTCGAGGCCCTCTTCCTCGACCGCTGGGTGAAGTTCCTCTTCCCCGAGAAGGACGCCGATCGGCCCCATCTCGCCCGCTGGCGGGCCGTGATCGCCGGCCAGGACAAGGCGAAGGACCTCTCCGGAGACGAGTCGGCGAAGGCCGAGGTCGCCGAGGCGGCGCGGGCCTTCCAGGATTATGTGCGCGCGACCATCTCCTTACGCGATGCGCTCAAGGCCCAGGGCGCGGCCGCGACGGCCAACGCCGCCGGGGACGAAAAGCAGGACTCGAAGGCCCTCGAACTGCCGGGGCCTGAGGCGACGCTCTTGCGCGAACTCGTGGCGGAGCAGGGGGTCTTCGGGCTCGCCAGGAACGACGTCGAGCGCCGCCTGCCGGCCGAGGCGAAGGCGGCCTTGAAGTCCCGGCGCGACGAGCTGAATCGCTTGAAGAAGGAGATGCCGCCGAAGTACCCGGTCGTGCATTCGCTGGCCGAGGGACCGAGCCCGGCCAACATGCGGGTCCACATCCGGGGCAACCCGTCGACGCTCGGCGACGAGGCCCCGCGGCGGTTCCTGGCAATCCTGTCGGCCGACGGGACGAAGCCGTTCACGCGCGGCAGCGGCCGGCTGGAGCTGGCCGAGGCGATCGCGAGCAAGGACAACCCGCTGACGGCCCGGGTCCTCGTCAACCGGGTCTGGGCGCATCATTTCGGCCGCGGGCTAGTCGGCACGCCGAGCAACTTCGGCCGGCTCGGCGAGCAACCGACGCACCCCGAGCTGCTCGACCACCTGGCCGCGCGGTTCGTCGCCTCGGGCTGGTCGATCAAGACCTTGCACCGGATGATCCTGCTCTCGGCCACGTATCAACTCGCCGTCGCGGCCGACTCGAAGGCCGAGGAGGTCGACCCCGACAACAGGCTGCTCTGGCGCGCCAACCGGCGACGGCTGGAGGTCGAATCCTGGCGCGACGCGATGCTGGCCGTCTCCGGCGAGCTCGACCGGACGATCGGCGGCCCGCCCGCACCCTTGACGTCGGCCGAGAACCGCCGCCGGACCCTCTACGCCGCGATCAGCCGGCACAACCTCGACGGCCTCCTGCGCCTGTTCGACTTCCCCGACCCGAACCTCACCAGCGACAAGCGCGCCGTGACGACCGTGCCGTTGCAGCAGCTCTTCGTCCTGAACAGCCCGTTCATGGAGCGCCAGGCCCGCGCCCTCGTCGCCCGGCTCGCGAGCGACCCGGCCGCGACCGACGAGGATCGCATCCGCCGTGCGTTCCCGCTCCTCTTCGGCCGCCCCGCCACCGACGACGAGGTCCGGCTCGGCCTCAGTTTCCTCGCCGCGCCCGAGGCGGGACGGCCCTCGAGGTGGGAGCAGTACGCCCAGGCGCTCCTGGCGGCCAACGAATTCCTCTATCTGGATTAATGGATCGATCGAGGCGACGGCCATGGGTTTCTCCGCCTTCGAAGCGGGCTACAGCCGGCGCGAGCTGCTCCGTCGGATCGGGGGAGGGTTCGGGACGCTCGGCCTCGCCAGCGTCCTCGCGGGCGAGTCGCGGGCGGCCGAGCCGATCCCCTTGAACCCGCTGGCGCCCAAGCCGACGCACTTCAAGGCCAGGGCGACGCGGGTCATCTTCCTGTTCATGAACGGCGGGCCGTCGCACGTCGACACGTTCGACCCCAAGCCGATGCTCGCGAAGAACCACGGCGGCGCCGTCCCCGCCGCGATCAAGCCGCTCAGAAAGGGGGGCGGCCTGATGAAGTCCCCCTTCGCGTTCAAGAAGTACGGCGCGAGCGGCATCGAGGTCAGCGAGCTCTTCCCGGAGGTCGGCGGCTGCATCGACGACCTCTGCGTGATCCGGTCGATGCACACCGACATCCCGAACCACGAGCCGGCGCTGTTGATGATGAACTCGGGCCAGATCCAGCCGACCCGGCCGAGCCTGGGGAGCTGGCTGACGTACGGCCTCGGGACCGAGAACCAGGACCTGCCCGGCTTCGTCGTCCTCTGCCCCGGCAAGCCGGTCGTCGGCCCGCAGCTCTGGGGCAACAGCTTCCTCCCCGGCATCTACCAGGGGACTCACATCAACAACAAGGCGATCGACCCGAAGCACGTCATCGCCCACCTCCACAACGCTCGCCTCGGCCGCGACGACCAGCGCCGTCAGCTCGACCTGATCCAGGCATTGAACCACACGCACCTCGACGGCCGCGGCCGCGACGCCCAGCTCGAGGCGCGGATCGAGTCGCTCGAGATGGCCTACCGCATGCAGTTCGAGGCGCAGGACGCCTTCGACATCGGCAAGGAAAGCCCCGCGACCCGCGCCCGCTACGGCACCGGCGAGTTCGCCGACGCCTGCCTGATCGCCCGCCGACTGGCCGAGCGCGGCGTGCGGATCGTCCAGGTCTACTACGGCAACAACCAGCCCTGGGATGACCACGCCGACATCCAGAACCACCGCAACCACGCCCGTAACAGCGACCGGCCGATCGCCGCGCTCTTGAAGGACCTCAAGGCCCGCGGCCTGCTCGACGAGACCCTCGTCGTCTGGGGCGGCGAGTTCGGCCGCACGCCGACCTCCGAGGGGGCCAAGGGCCGCGACCACCACAGCACCGGCTTCACCATGTGGCTGGCCGGCGGCGGCGTCAAGGGGGGCCACGTCCACGGCGCCACCGACGAGCTCGGCTTCCTCGCCATCGAGGACAAGGTCCACGTCCACGACCTCCACGCCACGATCCTCCACCTCCTCGGCATCGACCACACCAGGCTGACCTACCGCTACTCCGGCCGCGACTTCCGCTTGACGGACGTCCACGGCGAGGTCGCCACCGGCGTGCTGGCTTGAAGTGGAGATCCTTGCCACAGAGGACACACAGAGAGACGGAAAAATGAATAGAAATCGATTTCTTTCCGTCTTACTCTGTGTCCTCTGTGTCCTCTGTGGCAAGTCTTTCGCCGACGAGCCCTATGATCTGCTGATTCGCAACGGCCGGCTCGTGGACGGCATGGGCAACCCCTGGCGGCGAGCCGACGTGGCGATCCGGGGCGACCGCATCGTTGCCGTCGGCCGGGACCTGGGGGACGCCGAGGCGCATCGGGTCATTGATGCGAACGGCTTGGTCGTCTCGCCGGGCTTCATCGACATGCACTCACATTCCGACTGGGTGCTGTTCGAGGACGGCTCGGCCCAGAGCAAGATACGGCAGGGGGTGACCACGGAAGTCCTGGGCGAGGACCGTTCCGGAGGGCCCAACAAGGGGAAGCTCGCGCCGAAGGGCGTGACGGTGAAGGGGGAGACGGTCCGGCCCGCCAAGCTCGGCGAATACCTCGATGCGCTGGAACGCTCGGGCATCGCCGTGAACGTGGCGACGTATGCCGGCCTGGGGAACATCTGGGGCAGCGTGATGGGCGATTCGTTCGACCGCCCGACGCCGGCCCAGTTGGAGGAGATGAAGACGCTGCTCGACGAGGCGCTCGTCGATGGGGGCTTCGGCCTGTCGACGATGCTGGCCGCGCCGCAGGAGATGGTGGCGACGACGGACGACCTGGTCGCGCTCTGCCGGGTGGTCAGGCGCCGGGGTGGCATCTTCTCGACGCACATCCGCAACGAGGGGACGGGCGTCTTCGAGGCGATCCGCGAGGCGATCGCCGTCGGCGAGCGGTCGGGCGTGCCGGTGGACATCATCCATCTCAAGATCGCCGACCAGCAGCACTGGGGCCGCATGGCCGAGGTCGTCGCGCTGATCGACGACGCCCGCCGCCGCGGCGTCGACGTGCAGGCGAACGTCTATCCGTACACCCGCGGCAACAACGACCTCGTCACCATCCTCCCCCCCTGGGCCCACGAGGGGGGCCGCGCGGCCTTGCTGGCACGCCTGAAGGACGAGGACCAGCGGGCGCGGATGAAGCGCGACATCAAGGAGGGCCTCCCCGGCTGGTACAACCACTACCTCGCCGTCGGCGGCGACTGGTCGCGGATGCTCCCGAGCGCGGACTGGAGCGCGAAGAACAAGCACTTCGCGGGCCTGACCATGGACAAGGTCCTCGCCGCCCGCGCCGAGGGGAAGACACCGCCGCCCGACCCGCTCGACATGCTGTTCGACCTCCTGATCGAGGAGGACGGCTCGATCCCGACGATCTACGCCCACCACACCGAGCCCGACATGGTGCTGGCGCTCCGGCAACCCTGGTGCTCGATCGGCTCCGATGGCTCAGCCCTGGCGATCGATGGCCCCTTGCGTCGCGGCCACCCGCACCCGCGCAACTTCGGCACCTTCCCGCGCGTCCTCGGCGTCTACGTCCGCGAGCGGCACGTGCTCACGCTCGAGGATGCGATCCGCAAGATGACCTCGCTCAACGCCTCCAAGCTCGGCCTCCGCGACCGCGGCACCCTCCGGGCCGGCGCCTTCGCCGACGTGACCGTCTTCGACCCCGCCCGAGTCATCGACCGCTCGACGTATGAAGAACCCTTCCAGTATAGCGAAGGGGTCGAGTTCGTCGTCGTCAACGGCACCGTCGTGCTCGACCACGGCCGGCCGACGGCCCCCAGGCCCGGGCGGGCATTGCGACGGGGTAAGTGAACCGGGATGGTCCTTGGGCCCGTCCCCGGCCGCGGTTACAATCCGACCGGCGCGGCGGCCGGTCGGCCGCGGCCGTCGACCGGGAGTCCATCGCTCATGAGATCGCGCCTCGCCGTCATCCTGATCCTGACCCTGTCCTCGATCGCCCCGGCGCTCGCCGACGGGCCGCAAGACAACGTGCCGGGCGCCGTCCGTCGCATCCCGAAGGAAGGCATCGAGGTCGACGCCGCCGACCGCGAACGCCTCGAATCGCAGCTCGCCGGGCTCGACGAGGCGATCGACAAGCTCGCCGCGAAGCACGACGCGAGGGTCGACGACCTCCTGCCCGACGTCCGTGTCTTCGCCGAGGCCGTCCGCGTCGCGTTGAAGTACCGCGAGTTCTTCGCCGCGGCCGACGTCCGACGTGGCTTCGACCTCCTGGCGGAAGGTCGCCGACGGGCCGACCAGCTCCTCGACGGCAAGGCCCCCTGGGCCGAGCAGACGGGACTGGTCGTCCGCGGCTACGTCTCGAAGATTGATGGCTCGGTGCAGCCGTATGGCCTGGTGGTCCCCGAAACCTACGCGCGGACCGGCCCGCCGGCGCGGCTCGACGTCTGGTTCCACGGCCGGGGCGAGGCCCTCAGCGAGGTCAACTTCCTCGCCGAGCGGCTGCGCCAGCCCGGCCAGTTCCGGCCGGCTGGCACGATCGTCCTCCACCCGTACGGCCGCTACTGCAACGCCTTCAAGTTCGCCGGCGAGGTCGACGTCCTCGAGGCGATCGAATCGGTCCGCAAGCACTACCGGATCGACGACGACCGCGTGAGCGTCCGCGGCTTCTCGATGGGCGGGGCGGCCTGCTGGCAGTTCGCCGTGCACTACGCCGACCACTGGTTCGCCGCCAACCCCGGCGCCGGCTTCGCCGAGACGCGGCGGTTCCTCGAAAAGTTCCAGCGCGAGACGCTCGACCCGACCTGGTACGAGCGGAAGCTCTGGCACCTCTACGACTGTACCGACGTCGCCGCCAACCTGCTCCAGTGCCCGACGGTCGCCTACAGCGGCGAGATCGACGCCCAGAAGCAGGCCGCCGACGTGATGGCCGAGGCCCTCAAAGGCGAGGGGATCGAGCTGACGCACATCATCGGCCCGAAGACCCCGCACCGGTACCACCCCGACGCCGCCCGCGAGGTCGAGCGCCGGCTCGACAGCCTCGCCGCCCGCGGCCGCGACCGCCTCCCGCGCGAGGTCCGGCTCGTGACCTACACGTTGAAATACAACCGGATGTCCTGGGTCACGATCGACGCCCTCGGCGAGCACTGGGATCGCGCCGAGGTCCGGGCCAGGGTAGCCGGCGCGTCGAACGTCGAGGTGACGGCCGGGAACGTCGCCGCGTTGACGCTCGAATTCCCCGCCGGCTGGGCGCCGTTCGAGCCGACGAAGGCGGTCTCCGTCGCGATCGACGGCCGCACGATCGAGGGGCCGAAGCCCGGCTCCGATCGATCCTGGCGTTTCTCGCTGACCCGCGATGGATCGTCGTGGAAGGCCGGCATGATCTCCGGCGACGCCCTCCGCAAGCGGCACGACCTGCAAGGGCCGATCGACGACGCCTTCATGGACTCCTTCCTGTTCGTCCTGCCGACCGGCAAGGGCTCGCGCGCCGAGGTGCAGGCGTGGGTCGAGGCCGAGTCGGCTCGGGCGGTCGAGCACTGGCGTCGGCAATTCCGGGGCACGCCGCGGGTCAAGAAAGATACCGAAGTCAATGATGAAGATATCGCCACATCGAACCTCGTCCTCTGGGGCGACCCCGGGGGCAACGCCCTGGTCCGACGGGTCGCCCCGGAGCTGCCGATCGCCTGGGACGCCGACTCGATCCGCGTCGGCGACCGCCACTTCGACGCCCGGAAACATGTGCTGCTCATGATCTATCCGAACCCGCTCAATCCCCGCCGCTACGTCGTCCTGAACAGCGGCTTCACGTATCGAGATTATGATTATTTGAACAATGCCAGTCAGGTCCCCAAGCTCCCCGACTGGGCCGTCGTCGGCCTCGACGCCGCGCCCGACGCGCGTCGTCCCGGCCGCGTCGTCGCCGCCGACTTCTTCGGCGAATCCTGGGAGCTCCGGCCGCCGCGCGAGGACTCGAAGTGAGCGATCGGGCGGCCGGCTTGCCGGCGGGAAGGAGCGTGTGCTAGAAGGGAGGATACAGGGGACGACACCCCAGGAGGATCGATGATGATCAGGCAGGAAGTCGGTACGGCCGCCGCGCAAGGGTCGGCGGCCGAGGGCAGTTGCGCCGCGGGCGATGCCGGGGCCGAGGGGCTGCGGGAGTGGGAGTCGCGGCACGCGCTGGAGCGCTACCGGGCGGGCACGGAGCGGCTCCGGGTGCTCGTGGAGTTCCTGGGCCGGCCGGTGCACGCACACGGCGGCGCGGAGCCCGACCCCGACATCGTGGTCGCCTACAACCTCGCCGTCGAGGCGGCCCTCCAGGGCATTCGTCGCGCCGCCTGCGACGACTGAGTCGAGGCCAGGCCCGACTCGTCGAAGCCGAGGAACCGGGCGAATCGCCGCTGTCGCCAGCGGGCGTACCAGTCCTGCCGGGCGCGGTCCCGCGTCCGTCGCGTCCTCGTGGCGTCCATGGTCTTCTCCCTTCCGATTGGATTCCCTTGCATCACTCGTGCCGTCGGGCCCCGTCGGAGATATCCCCGTCTCGGATCGGAACCTGACAGGCCGCCCCGAAAAAATAGACGCCCGCGGCCCGTCGGATTACCCTGGGGATGCGATCGATCCGACGTCGGAGAGGGGACGATGGGGACGGAACCGGGAGAGGCGGCCGGGCCGCTGCGGCGGCGCGGATGGCTGGCGTTGCTGGCGATGGCGATCGGCCTGATCGGGGCGGGCACGGGCTGGAGGGTCTGGTCCCGCCCCGCGACGCCGGTCCCGCCGGACCTGACCCCCAGGCCCGGCGACCTCGACGGCCACGCGGCGGTCCGGGTCGGCTTCATCGGCGACTCGATCACCGAGGGCTACGGCTCGGACCGGCCGCCGTCGGAGAGCTTCCGCGACGCCCTGGCCGACCTGCCCGGCGGCGTCGCCGTCGTCAACCGCGCCGTCGGCGGCTCGAGCACCGCCGACTGGCTCCCCGGCCGGCGGACATTCGACGAGGCCGAGCGGGCGTTCGAGCGGGCCAAGGTGCGGTACGTCGTCGTCACCCTCGGCATCAACGACGCCCGCGGACACCGACCTGCCGCCGAGTTCCGCGCCAACCTCGCGGCGATCGTCGCGGCGCTGACGAAGGCCGGCGATCGCGTGGTCCTGAACCTGCCGCCGGCGCACGAGCCGGGCCGCTCGTCGCGCTGGGCCGACGCCGAGACCCTGGCCCTGCTCCGCTCGTACCTGCCCGAGATCCGGTCCCTGACCGACGGCCGCGGGGTCCTGCTCGGCGACACCGCCGCTTTCGACTACTTCCGCGACCACCCCGAGCTGCTCCGCGACGGCGTCCACCCCGGCCCCGCCGGCGCCGCCTTCCTCGGCCGCCGCTGGGCCGCCGCCTTCCGGGCCGTCCTGGACCGGGAGCGAGACGACCGTGCCGCGGGCAAGGGCGGGGGCCGCGATGGCGAAGGCCACGAGAATCCGTGACCCGCGGCCCGGCCGGGGGCCCCTCCGGCCGGTTTTTCCGGCCGAAAACGATTGCGGAGCCGGCCTTCGGAGGGTAATTTGGAGGGTACCATTCCTCCGTCGTGAAGTCGATCGCCCGCAACGCACGTCGCGGGACCGCGGTATGTCCAGGATCAACCCGATGGACTATCAGCTCGTCGTCGTCCGCGGCCGGAGCGCGACCCAGACCATCCACCTTGCCAACGGCGTGACCACCGTGGGCCGGCAGGAGGGGTGCCAGCTCCGCATCTCATCGTCGCAGGTCAGCCGGCGGCATTGCCAACTCCTCGAGCAGCAGGGGGCGCTTGTGGTCAAGGACCTGGGCAGCTCCAACGGCACCTTCGTCAACGGCCGGCGGATCAGCGACGCGCAGGTGCTCCAGGCCGGCGACGAGATCTCGATCGGCCAGGTGCGATTCCGGATCGAGTACCGCAACCCCTCGGACTCGTCGAAGCCCAGCGATACCGCGGTGGCTCAGGCGGTCGCCGACGAGGACGTGCCGATGACCGTCCTGGCCGAAGAGGGCCCCGACGACGAATTCGCCGTGACCCGCGGCGGCGAGCCGGCGACCACCGCGCCGCGGCCGGCCCATGCCCGGACCGGCCCCGAGCCCGAGCCGACCCGCGAGGTCGACGAGGAGGAGGTCGCCGGCTTCCTGCTGGAACTCGACGTCGACGAGGACGAGTGAGGGCCGCGACCCTCGGCCCCCGACCTTTCCTGTTCTCCCGGGACGCATCCCCGCGTCCCTCTCGTCGCCGCCCAGCCACGCGACGATGCGTGACCACAACGTTCTTCACCGAATGTGTCACCCGCGGGCGAATTGGCCATAGAACACATGAGGCCCCCGTGGCACCGCCCGAACGGGTTATGTTTGGCCTGTGCATGCATCGATGATCGCCGACCCGAGGACACGCGTCATGGCGCGGCACAAGAACCATCCCGAGCTAGTCCGGACCAAGTGCTCGCTGGCCAGTCGGTTGCGACAGGTCCGCACCGAGCTGTTCGGCGACCGCGGCGGGCCGACGGTGGCGCGCCGGCTCGGGCTGCCGATCCGGACCTGGTACAACTACGAGGCCGGGGTGACGGTCCCGGCCGAGGTCCTGCTGCGGTTCGTCGAGCTGACCAACGTCGAGCCGCTCTGGCTGCTCGACGGCCGGGGGCCGAAGTTCCGGTCGCAAGCGGCCCCGACGGCCGCCGAGGACGACACGGTGTCGGGCCTCTTGCGGGCGGCGCTGCGGCGGCTGGAGCAGGCCCGGGCCGAGGGGCCTTGCGTCCCCGCGGTGGCCCGCCGGGCCGGCGCCGAGCCGGCCAGCGATGCGGTAGGCCCGAATGGCGAGGAGGGCGCGACGGCCCCCTCGTGGTACGAGAGGGTGCGCGACGAGTGGCGCGGGGCCCTCCGCGACGGCCGCTGCGTCCGGATCGAGGGGGACGACATGGCGCCGATCATCGCCGACGGCGGCACGGTCGTCATCGCCGCCGAGGCCGAGGGGCCCGACGAGCTGGACGGCCGCCTCGTGCTGGCCCGCGTCGAGGGCCGCGAGGTCGTCCGCTGGTTCCGGCGCTCCGGGCGGTTCGCCTTGCTCCGCGCCGAGAACCCGGCGGCCGAGCCGGGCACCCTCCTGCTCCCCCTGGACGGCCCCGACGGCCCCCCCGACCTCCGCCGCGTCCTCTGGGTCAGCACCCCGCATTGAACGCCCCGAACAGCCCGCGGCGTAGGCGCCGGGCCGCTCGCTCTGATAGCCTGGACCGACCGCGACGAGCACGTCGACGGCACCCTCCAGGCAGTTCCGGTCAGGAAGGCGAGCGATGGCCGAGGTCGACCCCTACGCCCCGTGCCCCTGCGGCAGCGGGCAGAAGTTCAAGTGGTGCTGCCAGAAGGTCGAGGTGTTCGCCACCAAGGCCGAGCGGCTCCAGGCCGGCGGCCAGCTCGAGCTGGCGCTCCAGGCCCTCGACGAGGGCCTGCGCAAGCATCCCGACAACGCCTGGCTGCTGGTCCGCAAGGCCCTGGCCTTGGTCCAGGGGGAGCGGTCGGCCGAGGCCCGGCCGGTCCTCGAACGCATCGTGCAGGCCCAGCCGGCGCACGCCGGCGCCCATGCATTACTGACGCGGGTCCTGCTCGAGACCGAGGGGCCCGCCCCCGCCGCCGCCCAGCTCCAGCGCGGACTGGCGGCCGTTCCGCGCGAGCAATGGCCGCCCCTGGCGTACATGGCCCAGCTTGTCGGCACCCTGCTGGGCCGGATCGGCGACTTCCCCCCGGCGATCAAGCACCTGGAGCTCGCCGAGGCGATCCTGCCCGACGATCGGATGCTCGCCTCGAGCGTCGAGATGATCGAGCGCGACCCGACGGTCGCCCCCTGGCTGAAGGACCGCGACGCGCCCTCACCCCCGCCGGCCGACCTCGACGAGCCGGCCCTCGGGCGGTTCCGGGCGGCCCTCGAACAGGCCGAGGCCGGCCTCTGGGCCAGGGCCGCGACGGCGTTCGAGGCCCTCACGGCCGAGGGGATCGCCGGCGCCGACCGGAACCTGGGGTTCTGCAAGCTCTGGATGGTCGACGAGGCCGGGGCCGTCGCCGCCTTGCGCCGCCACGTCGCCCGCCTCGGCGAGACCGAGGAGGCGGTCGACATCGAGGCGCTCTGCCAGCTCGTCGCCCTGGCCGGGCCCGACGACCTGGTCGAGCACGTCCAGCTCATCTGGCCGCTCCGCGACCGCGAGGCGTTGCTGGCGACCCTCAAGGGCCGCAAGGACGTGCTCGACGAGGGCCGCGCGCCGATCGACCCGAACGACCCGGAGTCCTTCGAGGTCGACGAGCTCGCCCTGCTCGACCGCCCCGTCGCGCCGTCGGGGACGACTGGACACGTCGGCGAGATCCCCAGGATCGTCGGCCGGGTCCTGGTCGGCCACGAGATCGCCGTCCTCGACGCCCACGACGACGGCCGGCTCGACGCCCTGACCGATCGCTTCCGCGAGCTCGCCGGCGCGACGATCCCGCCGGCGCACCCGAAGACCAAGGTCGTCGGCAAGGTCGCCCGCGCCGATCTGGCCCTCCAGTCGGAGTGGGTGCCGCCCGAGGGGATCGACGAGGCGACCTCCCGCCGGCTCAACCTCGAGGAGCAGCGGCGCATCGTCCAGGAGATCTGGCCGAAGACGCCGATGCCGTTCCTCAACGGCCGGACTCCCGAGCAGGCCGCCGCGGCGGGCGACGCCCGCGTCCCGCTCCGCGCCGCCCTGCGCATCCTGGAGTTCGGCGGCGGCCGGCCGCTGGAGCCCGACCTGCTGGGCCCGGTCCGTCAGCGGCTCGGCGTGGCCCCCGAGCCCGAGGTCGACCCCGAGACGGTCGACATCGCCCGCCTTCACCTGTCCCGCCTCGATCGCGTCCCGGCCGACCGGCTCGACGACGACCGGCTCGTGGCCCTGTACCAACGGGCGCGCGAGGCGTCGATCATCGGGGCCATGGAGCGGGCCGCGAATGAGCTGGTCCGCCGGCCGACCCTGCTGGCGCGCGGCGACGTCGAGCGGTTCGCCGTCTACGCCGACCTGGCCAACCTGGCCATGGTCCGCGGCGACACCGAGGCGGCCTTCGAGTGGGTCCGCCGCGGCCGTCGCGACGAGCCCGGGGCCGACCGCCCCCGCAACGCCTCGCGGTGGGACCTGCTGGAGGTCCGCCTCCGGGCCCGTTCCGAGGGGCCCGAGTCGTGGGTGCCGCACCTCGCCGCGGCGATCGAGCGGTTCAGCGAGGACGAGACGCATCGGGAGGTGCTCTTCTCTTCGTTGATGGAGATGGGCCTGATCCAGTTCCTGCCCGACCCCGACCGTCGCGGCCGGCTCCTGCTCGACAGCCGCGCCTTGCAGGCGCTGCTGGCCGAGTACGGCCCGAGGGTCACGACCGCCTCGGGGACGCTGGGCGTCTCGGCGACCAAGGGGGACATCTGGACCCCCGGCGGCCCCTCCGGCGCCGGCGGCGGCGCGATCTGGACCCCCGGCTCCGGCGCGCCCCCGGCCGCGACGCCCGGCGAAGGCGAAGGCGACAAGCCCCGGCTGATCATCCCCGGCCGCTGAGCCTGGCGATTCCCGCCGTCGTCGCAGGCACGCTCCGCGTGCCGTCCGCGGAAACACAAGAACAGCATGGGAGGGCGGACGGCACGCGGAGCGTGCCTGCTACGAAGAGGAAATGCCCGCCGACGCCGACGAACCCCTGGCCCTGGTGCATCGCGGCTGGGAGCACCTCCGCCTCCAGCGACCGCTGGCCGCCTGGGCCTGCTGGCAGCAGGCCCTGCGGCTCGACCCGGGCCGGGAGGCCGCGCGCCAGGCGCTCGACGTGCTCGCCCATGCCGTCGAGCTCCCCGCCGCCGCCCGCGCCTCGTATCGCTTCCGAGGCCCGACCGGCGAGGGACGCCGGGCCCGCTGGGACGCGGTCCTCCGCGACCGCGACCTGAGCGTCCTGGTCGAGGCCGCCGCCGCGTTCGAGGGGCTCGCCGACGCCGACGCGGACGACGACGCCGCCCGGTTCAACCTCGCCCTCTGCCGCGCCTGGCTCGGCCAGAACATGGAAGCCATCGCCACGCTCGACGAGTTCGTCAACCTCTCGGCCGGGACGGACGCCGAATCGGCGGTCTCCGCCTGGATGCTCGCCGAGGTCCTCCGCCACGGCGCCGGGGCCGAGGCGTGGGCCGACGACTTCGACTATCGCCTGAGCACCCCCTGGCGTGCTGAGGACGGCGACCCGACCGCCCTGACCACGCCCCCGGCCCTCATCCGGCCGCTCGCCAACCCGCTCGACCCCGCGCTCGCCGGGCAGGCCGGGGCAGGCGTCTTCGAGTGGATCGAGCCACCCCGCGCCGAGGGGCCCTTGCCGCGCGTCCTCGCGACCCTGGTGCTCGGGCCCGGGACCTTGCGGCTCTCGACGCCCGATCCCGACCACTTGCCGACCCTCCGGGCCGCGCTCGAGGCCCTCGGCCGGCCGGTCGAGCCGACCCGTGCGCCGCTCCCCTTGCGCCTGCTCGACGCCGCCGCCTGGACCTTCCGCTTCCCGACCGGCCTCGACGACGCCGACCGGCCCCGGCTGGCGATGGAGGCCATCGCGTCGTACTATGAAGAACGCTGGATTCAACATCCCCGCACCGGCCTCGGCGGCCGGCCGTTCGACGCGGCCGTCGGCGACGCGGCCGACCGCGCCCGGCTGGAGGCCGTGATCCGCGTCCGCGAGCAGCTCGCCTCCCGGCCGCGGTTCGCCCCCCTGGCCGGCGGCTACGACTTCGACCGCCTCCGCCGTCGCCTCGGCCTCATCGCCGAGGACCCGCAGACCGACCCCGAGGACCGACCGTGACCGAAGCCGACCCTGCCCCGTTCCTCTCGACGTTGCGCTGGAATGCCGACGGCCTGGTCCCGGCCATCGTCCAGGACGCGGACGACGGCGCCGTCCTGATGATGGCCTGGATGGACGAGGCCGCCGTCCGCCGGACGATCGAGACCGGCCAGACGCACTTCTACTCCCGATCGCGCCGGGCGTCCTGGCACAAGGGGGGGACGTCCGGCCACGTTCAAAATGTTGTGGATATCCACGTCGATTGCGACGCCGACGTCCTCCTCGTCCGCGTCCGCCAGGTCGGCGGCGCCTGCCACGAGGGATACCGTTCCTGCTTCTTCCGCCGCGTCGCCGACGATGGGACGCTCGAGGTCGTCGCCGCCCCCGTCTTCGACCCGGGCGCGGTCTATCCCTCGTAGCAGGCACGCTCCGCGTGCCGTCCGCCACGCCATCCGAACGGTGTGGGATGGCGGACGGCACGCGGAGCGTGCCTGCTACGAGGACCCGACATCAACGCCCCGCGCGGCGGACGCGGACGGGGAAGGGGGGCGGGGCGAGGTCCTTGGGGGGCTCGGCCTTGAGCTTCTCCAGGGCGATCGCGATGGCGCGGTCGAGCTGGGGGTCCTTGCCGGCGGCGACGTCGGCGGGCCACTGCTCGACCTCGACGTCGGGCGGGACGCCCTCGTTCTCGACGCGCCAGCCGTCCTCGGTGTAGAAGGCCAGGTCGGGCGCCGTCACGCGGCCGCCGTCCATCAGCTCGGGGAAGCCGAGGATGCCGACCAGGCCGCCCCAGGTCCGGCGGCCGACGAGCGTGCCGAGATGGAACCGGCGGAACATCCAGGGGAGCAGGTCGCCCCCCGAGCCCGCCGTCTCGTCGATCAGCATCACCTTCGGCCCCAGGATCGCCGCCCCGGGCGTCCGGAACGGGGCGCCGTGGCGGGTGGCCCAGTAGCTGACGAGGGGACGCCGGAGGATATCGATATAATAGTCGGCGAGCGAACCGCCGCCGTTGAACCGCTCGTCGACGATGATCGCCTCCTTGTCGGCCTGCGGGAAGAAATAGCGCTTGAAGTAGGCGTGGCCCGCGAGCGACGTGTTCGGCACGTAGACATAGGCCACGCGGCCGTCGGTCCGCTCGCGGACCGTGCGCAGGTTCCCCTCGACCCAGTCGCGGTTCCTCAAGCCGAACTCGTTGGCGATCGGCTCGACGACCACGGTCCGCGCGTCGGCGCCGTCGGCCTTCGGGCCGACCTTCAGCTCGACGCGGCGGCCGACCTTCTCCTCGAAGTGACTGTAGACCTCGCGGTCGGCCTTCACGTCCTCGCCGTCGACGGCGAAGAGATATTCACCAGCTTTCACATCTACGCCCGGCGCGACGAGCGGCGACTTCAGCTCGGGGTCCCAGTTCAGGCCGCCGTAGACCTTCTTGAAGCGATACCGGCCGTCGGCGACCTCGAAGTCGGCGCCGAGCAGGCCGACGGGGACGGGCTTCGGCTCGTAGGCGTGCTCGCCGCCACCGAGGAAGCTGTGGCCGACGGCCAGCTCGCTGAGCATGCCGCGGATGACGCGGTTGAGGTCCTCGCGGGTCGGCACCTCGGGCACGAGCCTGGCGTACTTCTCGCGCATCGCGGGCCAGTCGGCGCCGTGCATGTTCGTGGCGTAGAAGTAATCGCGATTGATGCGCCATGCCTCGTGGAACATCTGCGCCCACTCGGCCCTCGGCTCGACGCGGATCGAGATGGCGTCGACCTTCAGCGCGTCCTTGCCGCCGGGGGTGAACTTGCCCGCGTCGGCGATGCCCCAGGTCTCCTTGGAACGATAGAGGATCTTCTTATGATCGGCCGAGAGGCGGAACTCGTTGACCTTCTCGGCGAGCGTCTCCTCCTCGCGCGTCTTGAGGTCGAACCGGACCAGCGACGACGTCCCCGCGTAGTCCTCGCCCATTTTCCCGGGGACCGTCCCCACGCGTCGGATGTAATAGAGCTTGCCCTCCTCGCCCGCCGCCAGGCCCGTGGAGCTCCCTTCTTCGGTGCCCCCCGCCAGGCCCAGCAGGTTCCCCGGCGGGATCGGCAGCGCGAGCACGCGGGAGGCGATGCCGTCGAGGTCGATGGTGGTCGTCGCGGGCTTGTCCTTCGACTCCTTGCCCTTGTCCTTCTCTTTCGACTCGTCCGCGGCCTTGTCCTTCTTGCCCTCGCCGTCCTTCTCCTCGTCGCTCTCCTTCAGCAGCGGGTTCGGCGAGTCCTTGGCGAGCACGGCGAGGAAGACGGACTGGGTGGCCTGGGTGTCGAGGTTGGACAGGTCGAACCACTGCTTGAGCGGGCCGACGTCGGTGGAGGCCAGGAAGTAGAGGTACTTGCCGCTCGCGTCGAAGGCGGGGTCGGAGACCTCGGCGAGGCCGTCGGTGAGGGGGAAGGTCTTGTCCCTGTCGAGCGAGTAGAGGCGGAGGCTCAGGAACTGGGCCTTGTTCGTCGGCGTGTAGGCGAGCCACTTCGAGTCGGGCGACCAGGCGAACCGCATCGAGTCGAGCGGGCTGTACACCGCGTCGGCGTCGACCTTCGTGACCTTCCCCGAGTCGAGGTCGATCCAATGAAGGGTGCGGGAATTGTCGATATAGGCGATCTTCTTGCTGTCGGGCGACCACGACGGGCGCAGGTAGAAGCCGGCCCCTTTGAGGGAATAGGTCTTCCCGTCACCCTTGCCGTCCTGGGGGCGGACGCGGAGGGCGTATTCGCCGGAGGCGTCGGTGAAATACGCGATCGAGCCGCCGTCGGGCGACCAGGCGGGCGAGCGCTCGTGGACGCCGGGGGTGTTCGTCAGGTTGCGGACGTCCCCCTTCTTGGCCGGGAGGGTGACGACCTCGCCGCGGGCCTCGAAGACGGCCCGCTTGCCGCTGGGGGAGACGTCGGCGTTCCGGATCGACTTCGCGCCGGAGACGTGCCGCGGCCGCGCCTCGACGAGGTCGGCCGCGACGCCGATCTTGAGCCGCCGCGAAAGCTTCGACTGCGGCTCATAGATCCAGACGTGCCCCCCCTGCTCGTAGACGATCCGCCCGGCGCCGGCCGTGGCCGACTCGACCGGGAAGTCGTCGTGCTCGGTCAGGCGGCGGACGGACTTCGACTCGCGGTCATACGAATAGAGGTTGAACTCGCCGTCGCGATCGGAGAGGAAGTAGAGGGTGTCGCCGAGAAAGGTCGGATACGTGTCGTTGCAGCGCCCCTCGGGCTGGGGGACCTGCTCGACCTTGAGGTCGTCGAGCCGGGCGATCCAGATCCGCGACGCGGTGCCGCCGCGGTAGTTCTTCCACTGGCGGAAGACCTCGCCGAGCGGGGTGTACGCGAGGGTCTTCCCGTCGGGCGAATACGAGGCCCGGAAGCCGTTGGGGATGCGGAGCCGCTCGGGCGCGCCGCCGGTGGCCTTGACGGTGAGGAACTGGTTGTAGCGGTTCGAGAAGACTTCCCTCGGCGACCGGAAGAGGACCTCGCCGCCCGGGGTGAAGCCGAGGACGACGTCCGGGCCGGGGTGCCAGGTCAGGCGCCTCGGCTCGCCGCCGTCGATCGGGATGACGTACACATCGGGGTTGCCGTCGTAGGTCCCGGTGAAGGCGACGAGCTTGCCGTCGGGGGCGATGTGCGGGTTCGACTCGGGCCCCGGGTGTGCGGTCAGGCGGCGGACGTCGGCGCCGTCGGGCCGGGCGGTCCAGAGGTCGTCGGCGTAGACGAAGACGATCCGATCCGAGCCGATGGCCGGCTCGTGCAGGAACGACGTGTCCTCGGTGTCGACGGCCCGGCCGGCGGCCGGGAAGGCGACGACCACGAGGGCCGCCAGGAGCGTCCGCGAGGCGGGGAGTCGCATCGAATCGTCCTCGAATCGGTTGAGGTGAGGGGAGGAATCGAACCGCAGATGACGCAGGTTTCGAAGAGGAATTAAGATTCTCTTATATTCTCTGCGAAATCTGCGTCATCTGCGGTTGTATTCCTCTTCTTCCATCCATCAGATTGCCTCGGGCCCCTCGTGGGCCCTGCCGTTGCGCATCCGGGCGATGAGTCGCGAGCCGGCGTCCTTGACCTTGCCGACGACGGCGTGTGCGAGGGCCTTGGAGAGCCGGCCGGTGCCGTCGGCGACGATCGGCCCGAGGAGCTGCGCCGCCTCGGCGGTGGCGGCGCGTCGGAGGGCGGGCTTCGAGGCCAGCACCAGCGCCCCGCACTGACGCCTGGCGATCATGCCGACGCGGAGGGTCAGGAAGGCGTTGGCGCTGCCGCCGAGCACGCAGTTGGCCAGGAGCGTGCCGGCCGTCTTGAACCCGGGCACGCTCGCCCCGAGGGCGGAGACGGCCGACGACAGGATCGGCTCGACCTGCTCGCCGAGGTCCAGCTCCTGGAGCTCGCCGGCGACGAAGGCGGTGGCGGCGACGTTGGCATACAGGTGGGCGAGGTCGCGGGGGGTGGGGCGCTGGTGGTAGAGGTGGGCGAGGCGCCAGACCATCCGCGACTGCGCCGCCAGGACGAGCAAGCCGTCGAGCCGGCCGCTCTGCGAGACCGCCGTGGCGATGAAGACGCCCGCCGCGGTCTCGCGGACGATGCCGTTGGCCCGCGCCGAGAGGATGGCCAATCCCGCCTCGACCCCCTCGCGCGTGTCGAGGTCGAGGCCCTGGCCGACGACATAGGGGTTGGTCGCCAGGCGGTTGCCGAGGCGTCGCAGGTGGGCGTCGAATTCGGGGCCGTCGTCGGATTCGGGCGGGACGAGCGGGCGCGGCAGGCGGAGGACGAGGACCAGCGGGACGCCGGCCAGGCCGACGTAGGCCGTGACCAGGGCCCAGAGCGTGACCCGGCCGAGGGTGGGGTGGGCCGTGCCGGCGAGCTGGACGACCTGCGCCGTCTGGTTCACGACCAGGACGCCGAAGGACAGCAGGATCGTCCCGCTGGCCAGGAGGGCGACGTTGCGGACGGTCCTGTGCATGGCTCGTTGCGGTCCGATGAGTGGCTGCGCCCGCCCTCGCGCGGGGCGGTCGGAAGGTGATTCGTCGGCCGGGCCGGATTCTTGGTCGAATCGAATCCGGCCCGACGATCATACCCCCCGACCGCCCCGGCGCCGACGGTTCACCGCTCGATGAAGGCCGGCTCGGGCACGGCCGAGGGCCGGGGCGTCGAGACCCGGTCGGGACCGGGCCCGGGCACGTCCTGCGGGATGACCGACAGGACGTGCCGGACGGCGCTGAGGGCCGAGACCGCCGCCTCGCGCGGCAGGGGCTCGACGCTGACGGCGACGTTCCAGTGCCGCCGGAGCTCCTCAACTAGGCCGAGGGTCGGCTCGCGGAGGATGCCGCGGCGGATCGCGGCGTGGACGACGCCCTGCGGCCCCTCGCCCCTCGGGGCGACGTGCCGCGCCAGCAGGGCCTGACGCAGGCGGGCCTCGAGGGCCCGGTACGCCTCGACGACGCTCAGGTCATAGTGCTCCCCCTCGAACAGCTCGCGGGCCCGGTTCAGGGCCTCGGACTCGTGGCGGGCGAGCTGCTCCATCTTGGCCTTCCGATCGCGCTCGCCGAGCCGGTGCTTGATCCGCCAGGCGACGACCTGCGACAGCACCACCCAGCCCATCCCGAGGCCCGCCGCCACGGCCGGCGCCGCCCAGGCGACGTGCGAGACCGCCACCCGGTCGGCCAATGTCGCCGACAGGAACAGGCCCAGGTAGATCGGCCCGATCAGGACCGCCAGCGCGTACACCGCGTTGCCCAGCCGCTCGATCCGCGAGTGCGGCCGCTCGCTCAGGAGCGTCATCGCGTACAGGTAGACGCAGAGGCTCAACAACGCGGCCGTCAGCGCGTACGCGTACAGGATCTTCAGGTTGTAGCCCAGGTACACGAACCCCCGGTCGTCGTACGGGTCGAGGAACGGGTGCAGCGCGAACAGCGTCCCCAGCAGCGCCAATGCGAAGCTGATCTTCATCTTGGTAAATTCGGTCATGGCCAATTCTCCCCGGAGGGCCGCGACCCGCCCTCTTGCCCCGTCGGGCGTGGGCGGTTCGTTGGTCGTGTATTCGACCCTCGAACCGCCGGATTGGACCGAATCGCGCCGGACCATTGCGGACCGTCGCCGGATCGGCATCATGGTACGGGGCCGTCTTCCTCCCTCTCCCCCCCCGTAGACTCGGAGCCAGTCCCCGTCCCCCTCCCGGGCCTCTTCTGGAGCCTTCGCGATGACCACGGAGATCGCCTTCGCCATCGAGCCCGACCTGGCCACGGAGGAGTACATCGACGTCCTCGAGCGATCGACCCTCGCCGAGCGCCGGCCGGTCGGCGAGCCGGAGACGATCCGGGGGATGATCGAGAACGCCGGGGTGATCGTCACCGCCCGGTCCGGCGGCACGCTCGTCGGCGTCTCGCGGGCGATTACGGATTTCCACTATTGCACCTATCTCTCGGACCTCGCCGTGGATGTGGAGTACCAGGGCCGCGGGATCGGCCGCGAGCTGATCCGCCGGACGCACGAGGCCGCGGGCCTGGCGACGCTCGTCATCCTCCTGGCCGCCCCCAAGGCCCGGACGTACTACCCGCACGTCGGCCTCCTGCCGCACGACTCCTGCTGGATCATCCCCGCGCACAAGGGTTGAGCGATGTCCCTCCTGATCCGCCCCGAGCAGCCCGACGACGCCGACGCGGTCCGCCTGGTCCATCGCCTCGCCTTCGGCCGCGACGACGAGGGCCGGCTGGTCGACGCCCTCCGCTCGGGCGGCTTCGGCCGCGTGGCCCTGGTGGCCGAGGACGTCGGCCGGGTCGTCGGCCACATCCTCTTCAGCGCGTTGCCGATCGTCATCCCCTCGGCCACGATCGACGCCCTGGCGCTGGCCCCGCTGGCGGTCGTCCCCGATCGCCAGCGTCGCGGGGTCGGCTCGGCCCTCGTCCGCGACGGCCTGCGGGCCTGCCGCGACGACGGCCACCGGATCGTCCTCGTCCTCGGCGAGCCCGACTTCTACGCCCGCTTCGGCTTCTCCGCCGAGAAGGCCCGGCACCTGGCCTCGCCCTACTCTGGGCCCGCCTTCATGGCCCTGGGGTTGGTGCCCGGCGCCCTCGAAGGGTTGGCCGGCGAGGTCCGCTATCCCTCGGCCTTCGACGCATTCTGAAGAGGTTTCCGGCATCGGGCTTGCTAGTGGTCCTCCTGTAGGGCAGGGCTCGCCCTGCCCTTCGGGGAACCATCGAAGACGTCGAGCGACCATCAACACGGGAGAGAGCTATGGCCCGCAAGTATTCGCCGAAGGCGCAGGAAGAGGTCAAGGAGACCATGCACGAGATGAAGGAAGGGAAGCTCAAGAGCGGCAAGACCGGCAAGAAGGTGACCAATCCCAAGCAGGCCGTCGCCATCGGCCTGTCGAAGGCCCGCAAGGAGGGGGCGAAGGTGCCCGCCAAGAAGAAGTCCACGTAAAAGCAACCGCCGATCTGGACCGTCACGCCCGCAGGGTCGCCCCGAACCGCGCGGCGCAGTCGGCGACGACGGCGTCGAGGGCGCGCTCGACTTCCTCGCCGGTCAAGGTCCGCGACGGGTGCCGGAAGCGGAGCCCGAAGTGGACGCTCTGCGAGCCCGCCGGCACGTTGCCGCCGCGGAACGTATCGAGATACGTGATCTCCTCGAGCTGCGGCCCGGCGGCGCCCCGGGCCGCGGCGGCGAGGTCGGCCCACGGCAGGTCGTCGGGCACGACGAGCGACAGATCACGGCTCACGGCCGGGAAGGCGGGCAGGGGGTGGTATCGGGGCGTGAGCACGGCCCTGGAGTTCAAGAGGTCGAAATCCAGCTCGGCCGCGACGCACGCCCCGCGCAGCTCGAAGCGGTCGAGCGCGGCGCGGTCGACCTCGCCGAGGTGTCCGAGCGAGGCGCCGCCGAGGAGCATTTCGGCCTGGCGGCCGGGGGCGAAGAGGGCCAACTCCGAGGGGCGGGCCTCGATCGGCTCGGCGACGTGGAGGCGATCGAGGAGGGCCTCGACGACCCCCTTGAGGGCCGGGTAGTCGCCCGCGCCGACGATCCCGAGGTGCGTCGGCTCGTCGGGCAAGGGGCGGTCGGGACGGGGCAGGTAGACGTGGGCGACCTCGAAGAGCCGGGCGTCGGAAACGCCGTGGGCCTCGTTGTACGACCGCGCGGCCAGCAGGCTCGGCACCAGGCTCGGCCGGAGGACGACCTCGCGCTTCCGCGACGAGTGCTCGACCCGGATCGGCGTCGCGATCGGCCCGCCGCCGAGGGGGATGACGTGGTCGTCGGCCACGAGGCTGAACGTCACCGCCTCGTCGAAGCCCAGGCCCGTCAGGGCCACGCGCGTCAGGTCCTCGACCCGCTCCCTCGGCCCCCGGGACGAGCGTGCCAGGGGCACGGGACGATCCTCGGGGATGTGATCATACCCGTAGATGCGGGCCACTTCCTCGATCAGGTCGACCTCGCGCTCCAGGTCGGCCCGCCAGGAGGGGGGCCGGACGGTCAGTTCGTCGATCCCCTCGGCGAGCACGTCCAGGCCCAGGGCCTTGAGGATCGCGACGGCGGTCACGTGCGGCACGTCGATGCCCAGCACGCGCGGGACCTGCTTGAACCGCAGGACGATCGGCCCGCGGGGGGCCACGGGCTCGCCGAGGTCGATGACGCCCTCGTGGAGGGTGCCGCCGGCGAGATCGAGGATCAGCTCGGCGCAGCGTCGGCTGGCCCACTCGGTGCGGCTCGGGTCGAGCCCGCGCTCGAAGCGGTGGCTCGACGGGCTCGACAGGCCCAGCGCCCGGCCGGTCCGCCGGACCGAGACCGGGTCGAACTGCGCGGCCTCGATCAGGACGTCCCGCGTCGCCGGGCCGATCTCGGTGTCGAGCCCCCCCATCACCCCCGCCAGGCCCACAGGCCGGGAGGCGTCGGCGATCACGAGCATCTCGGGCGATAGCTCATACACCTTGTTGTTGATGGCCGTGAGCGTCTCGCCCCCCCGGGCGCGGCGGACGACCAATCGGCGGCCGTCGAGGCGGGCGAGGTCGTAGGCGTGCAGCGGCTGGCCGCACTCGAACATGACGTAATTCGTGATGTCGACGACGTTGCTGATGGGTCGCACGCCGATCGTCTCGAGCCGCTTGCGGAGCCACCAGGGGCTCGGTCCGACGGTCACGCCCGAGACGACCCGCGCCGTGAAGCGGGGGCAGAGGTCGGGGGCCTCGACGTCGATGCGCGTCAGCTCCCTGGCCGGCGGGCCGGACTCGGGCGGCCGGGGGTCGTGGGCGTCGGGCCGAGGCCGGTCGAAGAGGACGGCGATCTCGCGGGCCACGCCCAGATGGCTCAGGCAGTCGGGCCGGTTGCTCGTGACCTCCAGGTCGAGCGCCAGGTCGCCGCCGACCTCCTCGGTCCGCTCGTGGTTCAAGCCGGCCAGCGCCAGCCGCTCGGCGAGCACGTCGGCGGGCATGTCCAGGCGGAGATAGGACGTCAACCAGTTCCAACTGACGATCATGAGTCTCGATCTTTATAGGAATGATGCGCGGGGAATCCCCCGCCGAGGCCCCTCGCCCCGGCCCGCCGACCCCGGCCGCGGGGGGCGGGTCAGCCCGCGTGGGAGGCGAACGCCTTGACGTCGTCGATGGCGTGCTGCATCGTCTGCCGGCGCCAGTCGGTCAGGGCCGAGTCGAGCGCCCGGGTGAGCTGGTTGACCAGGTGCGCCGCCGCCTCCGAGGGGGTCGGCCCCTCGGCGCGGATCTCGGGGAATTCGCGGTGGTGCACCCGCGTCGTCCCCGCCGTCACGCCCGTCGTCACGACGACCGGGCTCGGATCGATCTCCATGGGATGCGCCTCGTGGGGGGGAGATTTGCCACGGAGGACACGGAGGATACAGAGTCGAAATCGAATGTCAAGGATGTGCAATAGCAAATGTGAAAATTCTTTTTCTTCCTCTCTGTGTCCTCTGTGTCCTCTGTGGCAGAAGTCCCCTGTTCAGAACTGGGCGAGGAAACGCGCGTCGTTGCGGTAGAAGTGGCGGATGTCGTCGATCGCGTGGCGTCGCATGCAGAGGCGTTCGATCCCGAGGCCGAAGGCGAAGCCGGTGACGGCCTCGGGGTCGTAGCCGACGGCCTGGAGGACGTTCGGGTCGACCATGCCCGCCCCCCCCATTTCAACCCAACGGTCGCCGCCGTGCCAGAGCATATCGACCTCGACGCTCGGCTCGGTGAACGGGAAGAACGACGGCCGGAACCGGACGCGGACGTCGTCGCCGAGGTAGCTCTGGGCGAACAGGCGCAGGACGGTCTTGAGGTCGGCCATCGTCACGCCCTCGGCCACCATCAGCCCCTCGATCTGGTGGAACATGAAGGAATGGGTCTCGTCCACCTCGTCGGGACGGTACACGCGGCCGATCGCGACGACCCGGACCGGCGGCGGCTGGTGCTCCATGACGCGGATCTGGACCGTGCTGGTCTGGCTCCGCAACAGGACGCCGCCGGGGAGGTAGAAGTTGTCGGCCGGGTCGCGCGCCGGGTGGGTCGCGGGGATGTTCAGCGCCTCGAAGTTGTGGAAGACGTCCTCGACCTCCGGCCCGCGGGCGACGGCGAAGCCGAACCGGCCGAAGAGGTCGATCAGCTCGTCGGCCGTCTGCGACAGCGGGTGCCGGTGCCCCAGGACCGGCCGGGGTCGGCCGGGTAACGAGACGTCGATGCCCCCCTCGGTCAGCGCCGGCCGTTCGACGCGACCCTGGGCGGCCTCGAAGGCGGCTTCGAGCGCCCCTTTCACGGCATTGAACCGCTGGCCGAACGCCCGCTTTTGCTCGGCCGACCAGGCCCGGAACCACGCCTTGGAGCGCTCCTGGAGGGCCCGGACCTTGCCCTGTTTCTGCCCCAGGAACTCGACCCGCGCCGCCTCGACCTCGGCCGGGTTGGCGGCCTTCCGGAACGCGCCGAGCCCGTCGGCCTCGAGGGCGTCGAGCTCGGCGATCGCGTCGGTGTCGGGGGCCGGCTCGTTCATGTTCATGGCGCCGCGGGTGTCCAGGTGCGACGGACCGGGTGGCACGCCCCGAGTCCGCGAAGGGCGTGGGCCCTGGCGCGCCGACCACGCCCTTCGCGGACTCAGGGCGTGCCACCCGGCCGGCCGGCTCACTTCGGCTTCGGCCCCTTCCCGGCCGCGATCCGCTCGACGAAGAACCCCTCCCTCGGGTCCCAGCGCGGCAGGTCGCGGGCCCAGGGGTCGGAGTCGGCGTTGTTGAGGCCGACGCGGACGCGGGAGAAGGCGAGGGGGACGGTCTGAGCACCGCGCCAGAGGCCGAGGTGGAGGTGGGGCCAGGAGGACTGGCCGGAATTGCCGACGGCGCCGAGCAGGGCGCCGGGCTTAAGGCGGTCGCCGGGGGCAACGGCGACGGAGCCTTGTTTGAGGTGGCCGAGCCAGAGGACGTGGCGGTCGCCGAGGTCGAGATTGACCTCGTTGACGCGGGGGTCGCTGGCGATCGTGTTGTCGGTCCGGGGGTCGCCGTCGGGGGCGTCGTTGCTGGCGCGGACGACGTTGCCGCGCGCGGGGGCGGTGACGGGCTGGTCCCATGCGTAATAATCGTCGTTGCGCCTGGCCTCGCGGTCGATGACGCGGGCGGCGCGGTGGGCGTCGTCGACCTTGCGGAGGTCGTAGCCCCAGAGGTCGCGGTGCGAGTAGAGGCCGAATGCCCCCTGGTTGACGTACCACTTCCCCTCGACCGGCATCGCGATCGCCTTCGACGCCTTGCGGTCGCGGGGCAACGGCGGGTCGAGCGGATAGGGCGTCTCGATGAGCCGGAAGCTCGCCGCGGCGGCGCCCTGGTCGACGATCTGCCCCGGCTGCCGGCCGAGCGTCAGCCCCCGCACGCGGACCCACGACCGCGCCCCCGGGCCCGAGAGCGCCTCGGCCATCGGCTTCGGCAACGCCTCGGCCAGGGCGCGATGGGGGATGCGGACCTCGACGACGTTGCCGATGGCGAACGCGACGCCCGGCACGAGCTTGCCCATGGTCCAGGTCAGGTTGGATTCGTCGTACACGTTCAGGAAGCACGCCCCGCCGCGGAGCAGGCCGACCTGGACGTCCCACGGCTCGTGGCCGAAGTAATCGACCTCGACGTAGAACGCCCCGTTGTCGCGCGTCGGCGTGCCCGCCGTGGCGATCATCACGAGCCAGTCGTCCTCCCTCGGCGCGACGGCCACCTTCACGATATCGCGCGACGCGTCCCCCCCGGCGTCCCCTTTCGGGTCGTTGAACGCCGGGATGCCCTCCCAGTCCGCCCTCTTGCCGTCGATCTTGACCTTGCCGGCGACCTTCTTCACCCGGCCGATCGTCTCGAAGATCGCCCTGTCTTCCTTCCCCGGCTCCTCCGCGCGCCCCGGGCCGCCGACGGCCAGCAGGATCATCGCGCACGCCGCCCGGAGGCCGATCGTCTTCGACATCGCCGCGACCCTCCGCCGTCGACTAACCGCGCACGCCGACGAGTTCTTCAGCCGAGACCCCAATGTCGCGGGCAATTCTTCGCAGCAAACCTGGAGATATATCTCGACCCTTATGGAATGGCACCGTGGTCCCGCGGCCGTCGGAGTGGCGAAACTGCTTGTGCGCGCCGCGCTGCCTAACCTCGACGAAATCGAGTGCCTCCAGCCGGGAGACGACCTCCTGCGGCTTCAGCACGGGGAGCTTCGGCATCGTCAGGCGACCTGGATGGTTTGCGTGCCGACGAACTCCGAGTCCCACTCGGGCTCCCCGTCTTCGAGGAGCATTCCGATCACCTCGCGCATGTTCTCGCGCAGCTCATCCACGGTCTCGCCTTGCGAGTGGGCTCCCGGGAAGCCCGGCACGTACCCGACGAACAGCCCAGTCTCGGGACAACGCTCGACGATGACAGTGAACGATCGCACGACATCCTCCAGGGCCTCGGGCCATCCGCCCCGGGGTGCGACGGCTCCATTGTCGGAGGTTTCACCCGATCGGGGACACCGTATTGTAACCCGTCCGCAACCGAGGGAACATCGTCGGGGCAGGACGGGCGCGGCAGGCGTGCCCTGTTGGTTTCAATCCCTATGATCGTCTTGTCGAATCCTCTTTCGTTCGTGTCTTGGCCGCCGAGTCCGTCTCTCGTTCGCGGATCGCCTTGGCGCGGGCGGTGAGGGTACGGACCTCGGCCCGTTCGGCAGGATCGAGGCGATGGAGCTTGAGTGCGTTGATGCGCTGCTCGATGAAGATGGCGAGGTTGGGGTCGTCCGGGCGGAGGGCCGCGTCGGCGATCGCGAGTGCGCGGCTCGTCAAGGACTCGGCCTCCAGATACCGGCCCTGCTCGACGCAGACAGCCGCCAGGTTGTCCAGGGCCAACGCCATGCGGGGCGTCTTGGCCTTTCCGGACTTCTCAAAGATCGCCACGGCGCGCTTGAGGGACTTCTCAGCCTCGGCAAGCGCCATGGGGCGGACCGAGTTCGTCCGTTCGCCCTTGAGCCGGGCCAGAAGGACCTTCGGCGTGGGCCGCTCGCGGTATCGGCGGGCGGCGACGAGTAGTGCTGCGGCGGAGTCGCTGAGCGTCTCGGCGACGTCGGGATGGTCGGCCCCGAGTGCCTTCGTCTGGATCTTGAGTGCCCGATTCATGTCGTCCAGGGCCGGCGCGAGTCGTCCCCGAAGCAACTCAACAACGCCCATTTTCTGGTAAACCTTGGCCGTCTCGGGGTGATCCGGCCCGAGGGCCCGATTGCGGATCTCCAGGGCGCGTTTGAGCAAGGTCAAGGCCTCTTCGCTCGTCCCCCGCTCCGAACGGATCATCGCGAGGGTGGCGAGGCTCCGCGCGACATCGGGGTGTTCCGGCCCGACGATCTTCTCGCGGATGGCCAGCGATCGTCGCTGGAGCGACTCCGCCTCGTCGAGGTGACCGGCCTCGATCGCCTTCCCGGCGGCCTCGGCGAGCCGGTCCGCCTCCGAATCCGGGGCGGACGCCCCTGGCCGGGTCGCGGGCCTCGGCGGCGGCGGACTCGCGGGCGGCTGAGCCATGGCCGGCGAGGCCCAGGCGGCGACCGCCGCGGCGAGGATGAGATGACGCAACGCCGGACGACCAACCATCGGGGTATCCTCCGGAAATGGTCTGGGAGAACCAGGACGATCGGCCGTTACTGGCGGCGTAGAATGGGCCGTCTCCCGGTATCTCCTCAGGCCAGGCCGAGGGCCGGGGCCCATTCCTCGATGCGGCCGTCGACGAGGCGGACGGTGCGGTCGGCCTGCGAGGCGATCGAAGCGTCGTGGGTGACCATCAGCATGGTCGTGCCGCGCTCGCGGCTGAGGTCGCGGAGGAGCTCGAGGACGCCCTGGCCGGTGGCGGCGTCGAGGTTGCCGGTGGGCTCGTCGGCGAGGAGGATGGTCGGCGAGCCGGCCAGCGCGCGGGCGATGGCGGCGCGCTGCATCTCGCCGCCGGAGAGCTCCGAGGGGCGGTGGTCGAGCCGGTGCCCCAGCCCGACCCGCTCCAGCAGCCGCCGCGCCTCGGCCCGCAGCCGCCGGCCTCTCTTCATGTAGGCGAGCGGCCCGAACCGGATCAGATGGGGCATCAGGACGTTCTCCAGCGCGCTCAGCTCGGGCAAGAGGTGGTAGAACTGGAAGATGAAGCCGAAGGTACGGTTCTTGAGCGCGTCGCGGCGGCGGTCGGGGAGCTGGTCGATGCGCTGACCGTCGAGATAGACGCGGCCGGCGTCGGGCGCGTCGAGCAGGCCGAGGACGTGCAGGAGCGTGCTCTTGCCCGACCCGCTCGCGCCGACGATCGCCACGAACTCACCCGCCTCGACCTCCAGGTCCGCCCCGCGCAGGACCGGCACCGCCGTCTTCCCCTTGCGATACCCCTTCTCGACCCCGACCGCCGACAGTTGACTCGCCATCGCCGATTCCCTCCGGGGAAGGGGAGATTCACCGCGGAGGACGCGGAGATAAGAGAAATCATCAGAAATGCACTCGCTTTTCTCTCTTCTCCGCGTCCTCCGCGGTGAAACCCGTCTCTTATTCGAATCGCAATGCCTGGACCGGGTGCAGCCGGGCGGCGCGCTGGGCGGGGAGGACGCTGGCGGCGACGGCGATCAAGAGGGCACCGCCGACGATCCAGGCGACGGTCCAGGGCTCGACGAGGGTGGGGATCGAGTCGAAGTAATAGATCGTGTCGTCGAAGACCTTGCGGCCGGTCAGGGCGCTGAGCCACCCCTCGATCACGTTGATGTAGCGGACGAAGAGGAGCCCGCCGAGCATCCCCACGCCGCTGCCGACGAGCCCCAGGGACAGCCCGTAGCCGAGGAAGATCCCCCGCACGCCCGACGTCGAGGCCCCCAGCGCCTTCAACACGCCGATGTCCCGGGTCTTCTCGACGACGATCATCGAGAAGATCGCCAGGATGCCGAAGCCGGCCACGGCGATGATGAGGAACAGCAGGATATTCAGGAGACTCTGCTCGAGGGCCACCGCGGCGAGGATGGTCCCCTGCTTCTGCTCCCAGGTCTGCACGCGGAAGAAGATCGGGCGGATGCGGTCGAGCTCGAGCTGGATCGTCCGGGCGAGCTGGTCGAGGTCCACGCCGGGCTTCGCCTTGATCTGGATGTGCGTCACCCGCTCGCCGGCCGTGCGGAGGTACTGGAGGCGCTCCAGCGGGATGTAGACGTGGGTCGAGTCGTACTCGCTCATGCCGCTCTTGAAGTAGCCGATGACGGTGAACGAGTCCTGCTGCGCCTTGGGGGTCCGGCCGGCCGAGGGGAAGGTCAGGATCACCTTCGCGCCCGGCCCGGCGAGGTAGATGTCGCGGTGCTCCTCGGCGAGGTGGTGGGTCGCCAGCGCGTAGCCGACGATCGCCCCCTCGTCGGGCGTCGTCTCGTCCACCATCTGCTTGGTGGCCTCGTACATCGGGTCGTCCTTGTCCATCCCCCGGAGCAGCTCGCCGGCGTCGCTGTCGAACCGCAGCTCGGCCGGGACGGCGAGCGACGGGGGGAGCTTGCGACCGGCGGCGTCGACGATGTACTCGGCGAAGTCGCCGACCTTCGCCCGGTCCTCCGGCCGGACGCCCAGGATCTGGACCGGCCGATCGACCTTGTAGCCGTTCGGCGCCACGATCGTGAGCATGCCCATCGTCTCGAGCGTCGGCGCCATCGCCTCGACCTTGTCGCCGGCGACGCGCTCGACCAGCGCCATGATCTCCTCGGGGTGCGTGAAGCCGTCGAAGTCGGCCGACTCGATCGCGACGTCCGACAGCACCCCCTTGAGCCGGGTCCGCATCTTGTCGGCGAACCCCGCCATCACCGCGTTGACCACGATCATGGTCGCCACCCCCAGCATCACGCTGATGATGCTGGCCAGCGCGATCTTCCGCGTCCGCAGGTAGCGCCAACAGAGCAAATATTTATACATCCCTGTTCCCATCGCGGCCTCGGGCCGCGGTCATCGGTCCGTCCTGTCCCCTGTCAACGGCCCTCGGCCCTCTCTCCCCCTTCCGGCCGCAGGAGGGGGAAGAGGATGACGTCGCGGATGTTCTGGCGGTCGAGCAGGAACATGCAGAGGCGGTCGATGCCGACGCCGAGGCCGCCGGCGGGGGGCATGGCGTGCTTCAGGGCGCGGACGAAGTCGTCGTCCATCGTCGCCATCGAGTCCTCCGCGCGCTGGCCGGCGAGCTGGCGGCGGAGCAGGTCCTCCTGCAAGAGCGGGTCGTTCAATTCGGTGTACGCATTCGCCAGCTCGACCCCGAGCACGAACAGCTCGAACCGCTCGGCGACGCCCGGGTCGTCGGCCTTCCGCTTGGTGAGCGGGCAGATCGCGGACGGGTAGTCGACGACGAAGACCGGGCCCTTCAGCCGCGGCTCGACGACCTCCTCGAAGACCTCGCTGACGACCACGTCGCGATCCACCCCCTGCCCCGCCTCGATCCCCAACGTCCGCGCCCGCTCGCGCACGGCCGCGTCGTCGTGCGGGTCGATGCCGACGTGCTCGCGGAAGAGGTCCGCGTACGACCGCCGCGGCCACGGCGGGTTGAAGTCGATCTCGATCGCCTCCGACTCCCCCTCGACGGCCCCGGGGACGTGGTACGTGCGGCGCAGGTTGCCGTCGATCGCCTCGATGGCGCCGACGATGAGGGCCTCGGTCAGGTCCATCATGCCGTGATAGTCGCTGTAGGCCTGGTAGGCCTCGAGCATCGTGAACTCGGGGTTGTGCCGCCGGCTGATCCCCTCGTTGCGATAGACCCGCCCCAGCTCGAAGACGCGCTCCATGCCGCCGACGAGCAATCGCTTCAGGTGAAGCTCGAGCGCGATCCTCAGAAACAGATCGAGATCGAGCGCATTATGATGCGTCACGAACGGCCGCGCCGCGGCGCCGCCGGCGATGGACTGCATCGTGGGCGTCTCGACCTCGACGAAGCCGCGGTCGGCGAGCACGCGGCGGAAGGCGGCGAGGACCTTCGAGCGGCCGAGGAAGGTGCGGAGCGACTCGGGGTTGCTGAAGAGGTCGACGTACCGCTGCCGCGACCTTTGCTCGACGTCGGTCAGGCCGTGCCACTTCTCCGGCGGCGGCAGGAGGCTCTTGCCCAGGAACGTGAGCGACCCGGCGAAGACCGTCAATTCCCCCGTCTTGGTGTGCCCGAGCGTGCCGTCGACGCCCAGCAGGTCGCCCAGGTCCAGCTCGCTCGCCAGTGCCCAGCCGGCCTCGCCGACCTGGTTCTTGCCGACGAAGATCTGGATGTCTTCGGTCCAGTCGCGCAGCTTGAGGAAGACGATCTTCCCCTGCGTCCGCTTCAGGACGATCCGCCCCGCGACGCGCACCTTCGGCCCCGGCTCCGGGTCGCCCGACGACGGCGCTTGCAGGGCGCGGACGTCGGCGATCGCCCGGTGCCCGTCGAACCGACGTCCCCAGGGGTCGACCCCCAGGGCCTCGATCCGTCGCAGCTTCTCCAGGCGTACCGCCTCCAGCGACTCCCGCCCCTGTCCCTCGTCGGCCATCGCCCCCACCGCCGTTTCTCGCGGACCTTGCGCACTTGAGCACGATTCTAGTCAAACGTCGGACCCGGTCAACGCCAACCGGGTTCGGCCTTGCCGGCCCCATCCTGTTACCTATGATGGCCGTGGGTGATCGGCCCGTTCCGGATCCCGAAGAGCGGAGAGGCCCGACGTTGGACGGCGACGACTTCCAGCCCGGATCGATCGACCCGAAGGTCGCGCGGGCCGTCTTCTTCGCGTTGCTGGCGCTGTTGGCGGGCGGGTTGCTGGGATACTCGTGGTTTCGGGCGAAGCCGGGGCCGCCGCCGAAGGAGATCGAGGGGGATGCGCTCCTGGTCGAGGGTCGCGAGGTGTTCCTCGACCGCTGCGCGAGCTGCCACGGCAACGCGGGCCGCGGCGACGGCCCGATCGCGGCGAGCCTGGCGGGGCCGAAGCCGAGGGACCTCACCAGGACGCCGTGGAAGCACGGGGAAACGGTCGAGCAGGTCCGACGGGTGGTCGTCGAGGGGGTCCAGGGGACGTCCATGCCGGGCTGGCAGCTGCTGGGGCCGGAGAAGATCAGGGCGGTGACGGCGTATGTCTATTATCTCGCGGGGAAACCGGTCCCCGCGGCGCTCCGCGCGAAGGGCGGCGGTCGCAACTAGCAAAGGTCGTGCGGCGTTCGCGAAACGACGGTTGCGGCCGCCGGGCGCGACGTGCTAACATCGTCCGCGACCTCGATCCGACGCCTTTCTTGCTCGAGAGGGCGGGCGCGAGGGCCGCTCGACGACGGCCGACCCGATGCCCAACATGGAACAGGCCACGCCCCCCACCTCCGAGTCCTCGCGGCCGGCCCCCCCGGCCGCCGCCGACCGGCTCGCGGCCCCCGAAGGCATCTTCTCGGTGGACGTGGAGGACTGGTTCCACATCCTCGACGTACCCGCCACGCCGCCGATGGCGGCGTGGGATGCGCTCCCGTCGCGGGTCGAGGCCAACTTCCTCCGCCTGCTCGACCTCTTCGACGACTGGGGCGCGCGCACGACCTGCTTCTTCCTCGGCTGGGTCGGCGAGCGCCACCCGCGGCTCGTCCGCGAGGCCGACGCCCGCGGCCACGAGATCGCCTCGCACGGCTACGACCACCGCCTCGTCCACGAGCACTCCCGCGACGAGTTCCGGGCCGACGCCTTGCGGGCCCGCCAGGTCCTGGAGGACATCGCCGGCGCGCCGGTGCGGGGCTATCGCTCGGCGGGCTTCTCGGTCAGCGAGCGCACCCGATGGTTCGTCGACTGCCTGATCGAGGCCGGCTATCATTACGACTCGTCGATCTTCCCCGCCGCCCGCGAGCACGAGGGGCTGCTCCGCCCGCGGCGGGGGCCGCACGTCTTGGAGGCCGGGTCGGGCTCGCTGATCGAATTCCCGGTCTCGGTGGCCGACGTGCTCGGCCGGCCGGTCTGCTTCTTCGGCGGCGGCTACCTCCGGCTCTTCCCGTACGCCTTGATCCGCCGGATGTCGCGCCAGGTCGCCCGCGAGGGGCGGCCGGTCGTCTTCTACATCCACCCCCGCGAGATCGACCCCGACCACCCCCGGCTGCCGATGAACTGGCGGCGCCGGTTCAAGTCGTACTACAACCTCGAATCGACCCTCGGCAAGGTCCGCCGCGTCCTGGCCGAGTTCCGCCTGACCACCTTCCACGACTATCTCGCCCGGCGCGGCGACGACCTGCCCCGGGTGCCCTTCCAGGGGTCTTGAGCGATGGCCGACGGCCTGCTCCTGGAGCGTGCCCTGCGCCGCGCGGCGGTCTGGCACCGGGACCAGGTCCGCAAGGGGGGCGACGTCCCCTACGTGTCCCACCTCGCCGGCGTCGCGGTCCTGCTCGCCCGCGCCGGGTTCGACGAAGACGTGATCGCCGCCGGCCTGCTGCACGACGCGACCGAGGACACCGACGCGACCCTCGACGAGATCCAGGCCGAGTTCGGCCCGAGGGTCGCCGAGCTCGTCGCCGTATGCTCCGAGGTCAAGCTCGACGCCGAGGGCAAGAAGCGCCCCTGGATCGACCGCAAGACCGACCACCTCGAGGCCCTCGCCGATGCCCCGGCCTCGGCCCGGGCGGTGATCCTGGCCGACAAACTGCACAACCTCCTCAGCATCCAGGCCGACCTGGCCGATGGCCTGCCGGTCTGGTCGCGGTTCAACGCCGACCGCGACCGCGTCCTCTGGTACTACCGCCGGTCGATCGCGGTCGCCGACCGCGGCGACGACCCCCGGCTCAAGGCCCTGGCCGACGCCGCCCGCGTCGCCTTGGCGGCGGTCGAGGCCGTCGGCGAAATCGCCCCCTCGGCTTGAAAAAATCGGGGGAACGGGGCGGGTTTTCCGTTGAATCCGGGGCCTCGGCGGATATAGTATTCCCTGTCGGCCCCAACGATCACCCGAGGGCCGATACGGGTCGTGCGCAACGTGGCACGACGGACAGGAGCCCGCTCCCGGCCGAGGCTGGACTCCACCGGGACCGGGGAGGCCCCAGTTGAAAGGGAGGTGATCGCGTGAGTAGTGACAACCAGAGGCGGCTCGCCTAACGGCAGCCGACGGGTTGCCCGTCGGGCAGCCGCACCTTTTCCGCAGATGGATAGCAGTGGCCGGGCCCGTCCGGTTTCGTTCGGGCCCGGCCCTTTCCCAACGTTCGAGGAGTCGGCTTCGACGATGCCCGAAGGCTCGATCCGGCGCGGGACGACGACGGGGAGCCACCGCTCGCGGTGGTCGTGGTCGTTTACCGGCCGTTGGTATCGCAGCCCGGGTCGCGGGGCCGGGGGCGGGTCGTAGACCGACGTCGCCCATCTCGATGAGCGAATCACACGAGAGGCCCCGGGACCCAGGTCGGTCCCGGGGCCTCTTTCGCTTTCGGTCGTGATCAACGCGTGTTGGAGCCGGGGGCGCCGACGGTTCGGGGGATAGGACTCCCGGTCGGCGCCGGCCCCGAAGGGGTCGGCGGATCATTCCCAAAAGGGAGGACGGGCTACCGTGATCGTGGTCATGAAACCGGACGCGACGGCCGAGCAGGTCGAGCATGTGGTCGGGCACATCACCTCGCTGGGTCTGACCCCCCAGGTGATCCGGGGGACGCACCAGACGGTCATCGCCGCCATCGGCGAGGAGCGGCAGGGCCTGACCGAGGCGCTCGAGCCGGGCGAGGGGGTCGAGAAGGTCCTGCCGATCATGGCCCCGTACAAGCGGGCCTCGTCGGAGCTGAAATCCGAGCGCACGGTCGTCCGCGCCCGTGGGCTGGAGGTCGGCGGGAATCGGATCGCGGTGATCGCCGGCCCCTGCTCGGTCGAGAGCGAGGCACAGATCGTCGCCCTGGCCCGCAAGCTCAAGGAGCGCGGGGCCACGGGCTTGCGCGGCGGGGCGTTCAAGCCGAGGACCAGCCCGTACAGCTTCCAGGGGCACAAGGAGGACGGCCTGAAGATGCTGGCCGCCGCCCGCGAGGCGACCGGCCTGGCGATCGTCACCGAGGTCATGGCCCCCGAGCACGTGTCGATGGTCGCCGAGTACGCCGACGTGCTCCAGATCGGCGCCCGCAACATGCAGAACTACCAGCTCTTGCAGGCCGTCGGCGACTCGGGCAAGCCAGCCCTGCTGAAGCGCGGCATGAGCGCCACGATGGACGAGTTCCTGCTGGCCGCCGAGTACATCCTCGACCGCGGCAACCCCCACGTCATGCTCTGCGAGCGCGGCATCCGGACCTTCGAGGACCACACCCGCTTCACCCTCCCCCTGGCCGCGGTGCCCTATCTCCAGAGCAAGAGCCACCTTCCGGTGGTCGTCGACCCCTCGCACGGCACCGGCAAGTCGAAGCTCGTGGCGCCGATGGCCAGGGCCGCCGTCGCCGCCGGCGCCGACGCCTTGATCGTCGAGGTCCACGACGACCCCGAGCACGCCGTCAGCGACGGCGCCCAGACGATCACCCCCGCCCTCTTCGGCCAGATGATGGCCGCCTGCCGCCGCGTCGCCGAGGCCGTCGACCGCACCCTCTGACCGCGGTCCGCTCCTTGCAAGTCCTGAAGAGGGAGGGTTCACCACAAAGGCACCAAGAACACGAAGGAATACGGAAAAGGGCGGAGTTTTTCCCGACTCTCATCTTCCCTTCGCGTTCTTCGTGCCTTTGTGGTGATCTCCTCCTCCACGCCTCCCGATGAAGTAGGGTCTCTTACGTCCGCCCGTCGGATCGGGGCTCGACGGGGTGTGTTTTGCATGATATTATGGATGTTATCGAAAGAATCGATGTCCGAAAGCAGTCTCGAAGGGCGATGGAAAAGGGGATAGAGTAGGGGTCCACGTCGACGACGGACGGGGTCTTGCATGTCCGGAGGGGATCGCGCGTGAGCGGCGAGCGGCGGAAGGCGCGACGGTCGTACCTGCCGACGGTGGAGGCGCTCGAGGCGCTCCGCCTGTTCAGCGGGGCCGCGCCGACCCTGCCGGATGTCGCCGGGATCGTCGCGCCGATCGAGGCGACGCCGGCGTCCCCCTCCTCGCAGGCGTCGGCCTGGGACGCGGCGCTGGGGCAGTCGAGCGTCTCGGCGCTGCTGGCGCCGCCGCAAGGTCGAGGGCAAACGGACCCGGCGACGTTCGCCGCGGGGTTCGACCAGCTCAACCGCTACCTCGCCCGCGCCTGGGGCCGCGCCGGCATCGCGCCGCAGAAGTGGGACGACGCGACGCAGGCGGTGTACGTCACCCTGCTGGAGAACCTCGGCCGGGCCCGGTTCGATGCCCTGGTCGGCGACGTCGGCCGCTCGGGCATCCGCGACGTCCTGAGCCGCGAGACGCCCGAGGGGCCCGACTTCTTCCGCGCGATCGACACCGTCAAGAAGCGCGCCCAGCGCGAGCGGTCGTTCCAGCCGCTGGAGCGCGCCGGCGCCGTCGCGGTCGCCGCGGCCGACTCGGGCCCGTCGCAGTGGCGCGACGCCTTGCAGGAGGCGATCGACCGCACGCTCAACCCGCGCGAGACGGCCCTCGTGCAGGAGACCCTGCTCGGCAAGACCCCCGCCGAGATCGCCCGCGACTGGGGCGTCGCCCCCAAGACCGTCAGCAACGAGAAGACCCGCGCCTTCCAGAAGCTCCGCGACTTCCTGATCGCCGACCTCGTCGACTGACCGCTCAACCGTCGATCGCCGAGCCCAGCTCCGTCGGCGGCGAGACCTCCGTCTCCGTCGCCCGCTCCTCCCCCTCCGGCTTCGACTCGGGCTTCGGCTCCGGTCCCTGCGCCTGCCCCTGCGGCTCCTCCTCCGCCCCGTGCGGCACCGGCTTGGCGCCGAAGATCTTCTCGAAGTTGGGGAAACCATAGCGTCTCACAATGGGTCCACTCATGATCATGTATCCCCTAAGTGAATCTGGAGTTTAATCACCTTCGCCGTCTGCATCGTCAGGGCCTGAATCCAGAATCTCCTCATAGGGTCGGGGATCGGCCCCCCCAGCGGGTAGGGGATCAGCCGCATTACGCAACCCCCTCTCCAGGCAGTAGAGGTCGTGATCATATCGCTTACAGATTCCCCACCAATCGCGGAAAATGAAAGCTCTAAGCGGACGATTTACCTCACAACACGCCAGAACAGGGGCATTGCTCAGGCAGGAATCCAGTTCATCCATGCAAGCAATCTTTGGGAGGTCGAAAAAGCGAAAACAATCGAACTTTCCTTTATGGTAATGCCGATTCCGATACTCTTTGAGGAGCCGGTGGTTCTGAAAAACTCTCCCTCGGTTTTCTACATTCCATTCCCAACGTCGGACTTCGGAATCGACCATCTGGAAGAAATGAGGGTCCACTATAGCTAAGTCGAGGTCTGAGGACGGACCATATTCCATCCATACTTTAATCTTCTTTGGTGCAATGCTGAATCCAATCTTGGTGCTACCTTTAAAGAACAAATAATTAGGATGAATTCCAATGGTATCAGATATGTACCTAAGAAGCGCGTGGTGCTGCTCGTGGGTCGGAATGGCCCGAGGCGTACCGGGAATCAAGACGGTATTGATGAGATTGGCTCTATCCGCGAGTGCCCCCTCTTGGATCTCCCTCGGAGAAACGATGATGTGCCCCTCGCCATCGAAATGCACGGCTTTAGCCCTCTGCCCTGTCGACCACCACGAGCGGCTGGTTGTAATGCCCCTTCGAGTTGAAGAGTGGATCGATCATTCGAAGTCGAACTCGGTGCCCGCACTCTGGGCATTTGAACAGATCGCCCGCCACAGGCAAGTAGCTTTGCCGGGCGATTTCTTGATTGCAGTACGGGCAGGGGGAGATATCTCTAAAACTGCATGTCGGGCAGACGGACGGCAGGACCGGCCCTGCGATGTTTCCGCAATTGGCACACTCGGGCCCAGAACCCTCCGTCACAGTCGAGACGCTGGCCCGACTGGCATAGCCAAATTCCCCGATGACCCTCTGGACTTCGTCCGGAAAGTTCGTGGCAAATTCGAAGTAGGCATTACGGTCTTCGTCCCTGTGAGTCCCATGAATCGGGCTGTCAGGGTCAACCTCCACGGGCGAGTGTGCCCAGAGGTCACGGCGAACTCTCGCTGCGACGCGAAGGTCGTCGGCTGAGTCATCGGGATTGTGTCTGATGGTGACTCGGATCTTTCTCATGCCTCTCCTCGCAAGAACAGGCTACTCCTCCCAACATTATAGGGGCTCGGGGCGTCCATCACAATCGTCAAACCGGAGTCGTCTTGCCTTCAGTGCCTGTAGTCGGGCATTCGCCACAGAACGACTCTAGAGAAGCTCGAAATCGTCGTTAACCTATACCGCATAATGTATTAAAAACAACTGGTTGGATCTTAGACTTTGAAAAATCGGCAGTCCATAGCGGCGAACTATGGGACCACTCATGTTGATATCTCCCGAATGTTAGGCCGGGCCGCCTCCGAGCTTTCCCGTCGCGGGTCGAGGCGGCTCTGCGGGGTGAGATTCGATCGGATTCCGTGAAAGTTCAAGCCGTCTTACAGGATGCTCGCCACGTCGTTGACGGATACCGATCTGTTCGTGTTTGCGTTAAGATCGTGCAGGACGATCTGCACACCACCGGGCGTATTCATCCGGATACCGACGGGAACCGCCTGGATCTGGGTGCCGTCGCGGAGGGTGATCAACGACGGGGCCAACGCCCCCTTCCGGTTCATCAGGCCCGCGACGGTCTGCACCACCTCATTGGCACTCATCGGGCCCGTCGGGCGAGGATAGATGTAGGCCTCCTCGATGGAGACGCCCCCGAGTGCGGGCCCACGGTAGCGCGTCGGAAGCCGGGCGGGATACCGGTCCCGGATCTCCATCGCATCCGCTGCGATGGGGTTGCCTGGCTCGACGAGCTTGATCTGAGAGAAGTCGATCGATGCCTTTGGGATCTGTCGCAGGGCGGAATACACCGCCCGATAGGCATCCGCGAGCGGCATCGAACCGACGGACCTCGATCCGATGTAGAGGAACCAAAGTCCGTCCTCGCAGGTCTTCACCCAGGCGGCCACGGAACCGTCGAAGCCGGCCGTGGTGAGCGCCGCGATGAGCGACTTCCCGTCCTCGATCTGGGGCTCTACCAGTAATTCATAAGGGCGTAACCCGCTGAGCGCTATGCCGCGGGTCTCGTGTACAGTCGGGCTTGCTCCCTCTCCACACGGTGCTCGTGGAACTCCTCCCACTGGTCGTTGAGGTAGAGAGCCCGGACGTGGAGCATCGCCTGTGCCCCCT
>DASZMJ010000079.1:0-7398 GCA_035551935.1 Isosphaeraceae bacterium | reverse complement strand
GACCGCCGCCGCGACCCGCTCGCGAAGATCCTTCGAGTAGGGCCCCATGACAATCTCCTTCGGCTCCGACCTCGGTGGCGTCAGCAATCCGCTCCTCGGGAATCCTTTCCGTCTGCAAGCCGAAAGTAAACCGCTCTAGGTCGGCCTGGGACGGTATTTCCGGCGTGTGGAAGACCTCACGGAAATGATCCCGCGTCGCCAGTCTCTGGCCGTGTTCTCCCCCGCCGCCGCCCGCCAAGAGGCCGAGGACCCGCCAGTCATCCCAGCGGAGATAATCGTCCAATCGCTCCCCGAGCGGTGAAGGAAATAGGCCGTCGGGCAAGACCTCCCCGAGGGCCTGCTCGAGGTGATAGTTGTAAGCGACCCGAGTTTTATGATAATAAACCTGAGTGAACATAAAATATCGAGCTAAAATCAGGGATTCCGCCGCGTGCCACCCCCCCTCACTGACTCCCAGCCGCGGTCCCCCCTCCGGATCGTCACCACCGGGCGGCACGACCGCGACCGAACGGATCAACCGCTGAAGGTCGAAACGGCCGTACTGCACACCGGCATGCAGAGAATCCCGGAGTAGATAGTCCATCCGATCCGCGTCCATCTGCCCGTCGATCAGCTCGCGCCAGAATAACGCCCTGCCGGCGGTGGACTTACCCTCCAAGAGGTCAGCGACCTGATCAGCGTCAAAATCATAGTTTGCGTTCAGTGGATGATTTTTGATCACATCGCTGAAAAATTTGCGCACAATCGCCGCCGAATAATGCTCGTGTTTGAAACGACTCGACCCTGACCCTTGCTCCGGAAACAGATCCTCGGAGGCGTGCGAGAACGGGCCGTGGCCCACATCGTGGAGCAGGGCCGCGAGGCGAACGAGCGCCCGATGTCTCTCGAGGCCCGCCTCGATATACCCCAGTTCGTGCCCCAAGACCTCTCGCGAACGCTGGACGACGGAGTCGTAGAGCAGGGTCGCCGTGTGCATCACGCCCAGCGAATGCTCGAACCGAGTATGCATCGCTCCCGGATAGACCTGATCCGTCCACGCCAACTGACGAATGCGCCGAAGGCGTTGGAACGGCTTCAGAGCAATGATCTCACGCTCCCAATCGCTAATTGTTATGAATCCGTGAATCGGACACCGGATTTCATACGTTCGATGCGGGTCCGCCATCAATTTGACCTTTTGTACACTATAACCGACCGGCTGTCAACCCCTCTTCTTGTCGGCGTTTTCCCTCGAAAAAATCAAGGTTTCATCCACCTCCTCCGCTTCTTCTGGTCGATGTCCTCCCAGGCGCGGGCGAAGTCGTCGCGGGCGGCGCGGGCGGCGCGGGCCTGGCGCTCGACGAGGCGGCCGGCGGCGAGGAGGAAGGGGGCGTCGCCGGGGTGGTCGCGGGCGACGCGCTCGACCTCGTCGCGGGCGACGACGGCGTCCTGGTGCTCGCCGAGGACGTCCTGGAGCCCCTCGACGCGGCGGGCGAACCGCTCGGCCCGCTTGCGGGCCCCCGCGCCGAGCGCGGGGGCGACGGCCTCGGCGGCGTAGCGGGCCCGCTTGGCGCGCTTGCGGGCCTCGTGGTAGTCGGCGTCGGCGGAGTCGGGCCCGAGGTCGCGGGCCCGCTTGGCGAGGGCCTTCCAGGCGTCGGCCACCAGCGTCGGCAGGACGTCGCGGCACGGCCCCTCGGCCGCGGCCGTCAGCCGCGGGGCGTGCGCGGCGTCGGCCAGCCGCGCGAGCAGGGCCCGGTGCGACTCGGCGCGGAGGTGGTCGCGCAAGCTCGCCGAGGCGGCCTCGTGCCGGGCGTCGAGCGCGGCCCAGAGCGGCCCGAGCGCGTCGGCCAGCTCGGCGGCCGAGTCCTTCAGGCGGTCGCGGAGGACGTCGAGGTCGCGGACGGCCCCCAGCGCGTGCGACGGGCCCCGGAGGTCGTCCGACAGGGCCTCGGCCCACGACTCATCGAGGAGGGGTGCGAACGTGTGCAAGACGCCCCGGAGCCGCCGCGCCGCCGCCCGGAGCTGGTGGACCCCCTCGGGGTCGCCGGCCGGCGCCGCCGCCTCGTGCTCGGCCAGCCGCCGGACCCCGTCCGCCAACGCCGACCGCACCGCCGCCCCCGACGGGTCGCCGGCGCCGACGGGCCCCGCCTCGTCGACGACCAGGACGGCCGTCCCGCCGCTCCGCCCGTTGTTCGTCATCGATTCCGTTTCCTTACGAATAATAACACATAATAATATTATATGAATCTGACCGTCGCGGCGACCGTCACGACCGCCGCTCGCGACCCTTGCCGCTCTTGGGCAGGCCGGGGAGCTTCCGCCGCTTTCGCAGGCGGAACAGCTCCTGGAGCAGTTGCTCGGCGGGCCGGTTCGAGCCGGCCTGCTCGTTGAACCGACGCGCCAGGGCATCCAACGAAGCCGGGCGGACCGCCAGCCGATCGGCCGAGACGCCCACGTCCTTGTAGGAATCGATCAGGAGGCCGGCCTCCCGATCGGACAACGGCCGGGCGTCGCGCTTGACGGCCTCGACGACCTCGGCGACCCGCGCCACGGGGTGGGCGACGTATTCGCGCAAGAACGGGGGGACTTCGCCGGCCTCGACCTCGCTCGTCAACAAATAAATCGACTTATTCCAGCCTCGTGCGAGGCCGTACTCGAGGGCGAGCCACGGGGACCTGACGGAGGCCGGCGTCAACAGCGCCACGAAGGCCAACGACTCGGAGATCGCCTCCCGGGCCACCTCTTCCCAACGCGCTCCGGGTCGGCCGACTTCCGCGTCGGAGAAGGTGGCGAGCCCCTCCTCCTCGAAGGCCGTGCGGACGACGCTGGCGACGGCGCGATCGCGCGTCGAGGCCGAGAGGAAGATGTCGTGAACCTTCGTCGAAACACTCATCGCGCGCCCCCTCGGACCCGATCCGACACGCCCTTCAGGTAGGAATCGAAGTCATTCAGGTGATAGGCCCGCTTCGATTTGAGCATCTCCGGGATCGGGTCGATCTCGACGTGGTAAAGGATCGGCACGATCCGTATCCCCCGGCCACGCCCCAACGCGGCGCCGACCTCGATGAGGACCCAGGGCCTGTCGACCGACTTGGGGGTCAGGATGACGACCATCTCCCTCGATCGCCGGATCTGCGCCAGGACCTTGTCGGGGATGTTGTCGCCTCCCTCGATGTCTCGATCGTCCCGGAACGTCGTCGCCCCCGCAGCCTCGATCTTCTCGCAGATCACGGTGGCGATCCACTTGTCGGCCGTGGCGTGGCTGACGAAGACCTGATAATCATCGGATCCTCCCGGCTTCCTTGGGCCACGTGCTGTTCGCGCCACGAGTCGCCGCCTTGTCGTGATCGGGGGCCCCCCTCGGGATTCCTCGCCGGCAACCCCGGCCCGCCCTCAATCCGACCGCCGGCGCCGGGGAGGGGCGCCGTCGAACTTGCCGGTGGGGGGGGAGAAGCGGACGCCGACCTGCCAGAGCAGCTCGGGCTGGTGCTTGGCGAGGAGGTACTTCATCACGACTTCATCCGACGGCGGCATGCCGGGGTCCTGGAAGACGACGCAGAGGCGGGCCGTGCCGCGGAGGGTCCGGGCGTCCCAGACCTCGATCAGGGCGTGGGGACGACGGGGGATCCGGTAGTGCTCGCCGCCGGACGAGACGGTCACCCGGTCGAACCGGCAGAACTCGTCGAACTCCTTGGGCTCGACGACGTCGCGGACGAGCTCGGCGGCGACGAGCTCGGGGACGCCGGCCCGGTAGGCCGAGGCGTCGAGCCGCATCGGCTCGTCGTCGCGGGTCGGGCCGGGGGCGGCCTTGCCCTCGATGACGCGGAAGGCCTCGTGCGCGACCAGCCGGGCGTAGCCGGCCCGCAAGGCCGGGCTGGCGATGACCATCTGCGGGAAGCCGGCGGCGACCCGGACGACCTCGTGCCCGAAGGCCCCGACCTCGCGGCGGAGCTTGTCCATCCAGTACCGCGGCCGGTCGCGGCGGTCGTCCATGCTGTAGCGGAAGACGTGCGGGCCGACGTCGGGGATCGTCACGTCGACCTCCGAACCCGGCCGCGCCACCGCCCGCAACACATCATCATACGCCCCTTCGCCCCGGGTGAACCGCTCGGCCGCGTCGCGGTGCCCCCGGTTCTTCACCCGCACGACCCGGTAGCTCGGCCGCGCCAGCAGCCGCACCTCCCGCGCCCGCGCGTCCGCGGCGCTGCGGCCGTCGTCGGCCTCGATCTCCCAGCGGAGGTAGCCCGTGCGAATCATGATTCAAAAAGTGCCGAGTGCCTCAGGAAAAAGTGCTGAGTGCGGAGTAACGAGTGCTGAGTAAGACCATCTTTCCTGACTCAGCACTCGTTACTCCGCACTCAGCACTTTTCCGACGATCCTCCCTGGATCGCCGGGACCAGGAGGATCTCCGGGGCCCCGGCGTCGAACTCGCGGAGGGGGCGGGAGCGGCCGGGGCCATCCAGGCGGAAGGCCAGGCGGCCGGGGGTCAGGTGCTCGGCGAACGCCGCCCGAGCCCCGGCGACGGTCTCGGGCCGCTCCGCGTCCCACTCGGCCAGGCAGAGGTCGCCGTGCCCGGTCTTCAACAGTCGCAGCTTCGCCATGATCGGGGTCACTCCGTTCGTTGCGGTCCGTCTCGACCCGACTGGATGAACACAGTTCGATCCGTATCGTCCCTCCCCGGCCCCCCGGGCCCGCGCCATTGTAACGACCCCGCCCCCCGCGGGCCAGGAGGAGGGCCCCGCCGATTTTATAAAAAATAGTTCACATTTTTTTATCATTCACTTCTGCACGGGCCCGGCCGACTTCGGGCGCGGCGGGGCGGGCTTCGGGGCCTTGGGCGTGGCGCGGCGGTGGCCTTGCATCAGGTGGCGCCACTCCTTGCCGTGGTAGATCTCGTCGTCGCCGAGCAGCGAGGGGATGGCGAGGAACCGGGCCGGCTCGGCGGGCCGGCCCTTGGGGCCGGGCTTGCCGACGGCCCGGGGCTTGTCCCGGGGCTCGGGCCGGGGGTTGCGGACGGCGTCGAGGTGGGCGGCGACGCGTCGGGTGTCGGGGTGGTCGGGGCCGAGCGAGCCCTTGAGGATCGCCGCGGCGCGGCGGAGGTGCTCGGCGGCCTCCTCGGCGCGGCCGCGGGCGGCGGCGACGCGGCCGAGGCCGTCGAGGCAATAGGCGAGCTCGCGGTGCTCCCGGCCAAGGGCCGCCTCGCGGACCTTCAACGCCGAGCGGAAGTGGCCCTCGGCCTGGTCGAGCCGGCCGCGCGCCAGCTCGACCTCGCCGAGCCCGACCAGCGCGAAGGCCTCCAGCGGGTGCCCCTCGCGGACCTTGCGGGCCAGTTGGAGGCCTTCGGCGTGGAGGTCGGCCGCCTCGGAGAGCCGCCCCTGGCGCCATCGCAGGTGCCCCCGGACGACCCGCAGCACGGCCTCGTCGACCGGCTTGGGCCCGAACTTCAGCTTGCGCTGGACCTCCTGGACCGCCTCGGCCTTGTCGAGGTAGACCGTCGCGCTGTCGAACCGGTCGCGGGCGATCTCCTCGAGGGCGAGCTCCAGGCACGAGCGGCCGACGACGCCGGGCATCGGCACGCCGCCGCCTTGCACGCTGTTCTCGTAGTGGGACAGGGCCAGGCGGTCGAGCCGCACGGCCTCGTCGTACTTCCCCCGGGCCGCCTGGACGAAGGCCAGGCCGGACCGGGCCATGCCCTCGATCTCGCTCTTGCCGCCGTCGAAGTACCTGGAGGCGAAGCTGGCCGCCTCGGCGAAGTGCTTCTCGGCCGCGTCGTACTCGCCCCGCGCCGCCAGCAAGGCGCCGATCATGACCGACGAGGCCGACGGGCAGAGGGGGCCGTCCTGGTAGTCGACCACCCCTTCGCCGATCCCGCCGGCGATCTCCGCGGCCGCCTCGTAGCATTCCAGGGCCTCGGCGTACCGGCCCTCGTCGAAGAGCTTGCTGCCGGCCCGCGACCGCTCGACCCAGGCCGCCCGCGCCGCCGCCAAGTCCTTGCCGTCCCGGGCCTGGGCCCGGGCGACACCCGGCAGCAGGGCCATCGCCGCGACGATCGCCGCGGCCCGTCGCAACGTCCCGAAGTCCATCGCCCACCCCCACGCCCGGGGCCTCGCATCAACGACCACCCCCGCCACCCTACCGCGCCCCGGCGCCGGTGCCAAGGCACGGTTCACGACCGGACCGCCAGCAGCCGCAGCGCGCGGCCACGCAACGGGGGCCAGGGCGGGGGTAAGTCGTCGTCGACGGCCGTGGGGGGCTCGCCGGCGAGGGGCTCGGGGCGGCCGGCGGGGTCGACCTGGACGAACTGCATCAGCCCGTCCATCCAGGGGCCGCCGCGGCCGGGCAACGGGGTGCCGATCAGCGCGACGACGACCTGCGCCCGGGCGCGGTGGACCTCCCGGCCGCGGATCTCGACGACCCGGCCGACGGGCACCGGCTCGTAGCAGCGGAGGTCGAGCACCCGCTTGAGCACGAGGTTGGCCGTCGCCCCGACGGCACGATAGGCGGTCGCGTAGCCGGCCTCCAGCGCCAGCGTCATCAACGCGCCGGCGTAGAGGCTGCCGTGGTGGTTGGCGTCGCGCGGCAGGACCAGGCGATGGGTCAGGGTCTCGGCGACCGGCGGCGGCGTAGCCATGGGCGACATCGGCCTCGCGCGCGGAGACGGACGGCCGGGATCGGGCGACGAGCCCCCCGCGCGTCCCGTCGCAGCCTAACGCGCCCCGACCATCGCTCGCAACCGGCCCGTCTGTCGCCGTCAACGGACCCGGATCCCGTCGATGACCCGCGGCATCGGCGGTGTCGTCGCCACGAACGACTCGCGGCGGATCGCCCCTTCCGGTCGCGGCGATGGCGTCGGAACCCCTTGAGCCACTTTGACTTCGGCGGTGGGTTCGTTCGGCGCCGCGGGGTCCTTCGCCGCCGGGGCGAGGTCCGAATCTCCTCCCTCTCCTCCGGGGAGCGGGCCGGGGTGAGGGTCCGTTGCGACCGGCGTCGATCCCGCCTCCCGCGTCTCGCCCCTGGCCGGTGCGTTCGACGCAACCCTTGGGGAATTCACCACTTCGGCGGTGGATTCGTTCGGCGCCGGGGCGGGGTCGGCGTCGGAGGAGACCCGCATCCCGGCCCGCTCCCCGGAGGAGAGGGAGGACGACGGCTCACCCTCGCCCCGGGGGTGAGGGTCAGTCGCGACCGGCGTCGCTCCCGCCGCGACCGTCGCAACCGCCATCTCCATCAGCACTTCGGCGGTGGGTTCGTTCGGCGCCGGCCGCCGCCGAGTCCCGACCCTGGGCTCGAACCAGCCCTGCCGCCCTTTGCAGTACTGGTCGATGACCTTGTGCAGGTGCCGCACCGCCTGACCCTCGTACCGGTACCGCTTCTCCCCCTCCGGGCTCGTGTCCAAGAGCGCCCGGTCCTCCGCCTCCTGGC
>DASZMJ010000078.1:0-14188 GCA_035551935.1 Isosphaeraceae bacterium | reverse complement strand
GCTACCCCGGAGCCCGCCCCATGGCCGCCGCCATCGTCCGACGCACCGGCACCGGCTTCACCGTCCAACTCGAGGTCCCCTACAAGGGCTCGATGCTCGACGCCGAGGACGCGATCCAAACCGCGCTGAACGAGGCCGGCGTCGCCGCCACCGAGGAGGCCCTGCGCCGCTTCGACGCCGACGGCCAACCCATCCACCTCGGGCCTACCAAGCTCACCTCTATGGGCAAGGTCCGCAAGGAGTACCAGGCCCCCTACGGCGTCGCCACGATCGAGCGGCACGTCTACCAGGGCTCCCGCGGCGGCGAGACGCACTGCCCGCTGGACCGGGACGCCCGCATCGTCGTCAGCTCCACCCCGCGCTTCGCCAAGATGGTGGCCCACAAGTACGCCGAGTTCGGCGCCGCGCGGGTGCAGGTGGACCTGGCCGAGAACCACGGCCGGGCGGTGGCCAAGGCGTTCGTCCAGGACGTGGCCGACGCGGTCGCCACGGTGGCGTTGGTCAAGGAGCAGGCCTGGGAATACGAGCTGCCGGCGTTCGAGGAGCCGGTGGCGACGGTGACCGTGGGTCTGGACGGCACCTGCATGCTGATGTGCGACGACGGCTGGCGCGAGGCGATGGTCGGCACGCTCGGCTTCTACAACAAGGACGGCGAGCGGCTGCACACGGTCTACACGGCGGCCACCCCCGAGTACGGCAAGCTGACCTTCATGGAGCGGTTCGACCGCGAGCTGGACCGGGCCAAGGCGGCCTGCCCGGAGGCGACCTACGTGGGGCTGGCCGACGGGGCGAAGGACAACTGGATCTATCTCGATCTGGTGACGCGGGAGCAGGTCGTCGATTTCTACCACGCCACGCAGTACCTCTGGAAGGCGGCCGAGGCGCTGTTCACCGAGGCGGCGGCGGCCGGGTTGCGGCCGTGGGTCGACGGCTGGTGCCACCGGCTCAAGCACGAGCCGGGGGCCGCTGAGGCGTTGATCGCCGACCTGGAGGCGCGGGGGGCGGCGTTGGGCAAGCAGCGGCTGCCGGAGGGGGTCGAGTCGGCGTTGACCTACCTCCGCAATCAGGTCAAGGGCGGGCGGATGAACTACGCGGAGCTCGTGGCGCGGCACATCCCGATCGGCAGCGGGGTGACCGAGGCGGCGTGCAAGGTGCTGGTCAAGCAGCGGCCGTGCCGGTCGGGGATGCGGTGGAAGGAGCGGGGTGCGGCGACGGTGCTGGCGGTGCGGTGCCTGACGTACACGCCGGAACGCTGGGCCCAGTTCTGGAGCCGGATCGACCGCAGCGGCTTCCCGGCGGCGGCGTGACCGATCGTGACGATTGTTACATGATTCGCCGGCCGCACCCCTTGCGAAGGGAGGATCTTCCGCCGCGATGCCGCCAGGCGACCTGGCGTGTCCTACGGGTCTGGGCTGTCAAGGGCCGGCGGCCGCAGGCCCACGGCCGCACCAAGTATTAGTGGCTCTATGTTTATGGGTTCGTCCACCCGGCCAGCGGGCGGAACCTGGAGCTGATCCTGCCGGCGCCCAACACCGACTGGATGGGTCGCGCGTTGCAGGAGTTCGCCCGCCGGGCCGACCCCGAGGGCGCGCGGCTGCTGGTGCTGCTGGTCGACGACGCCGGCTGGCACATCGCCCGGCGGCTGGCGGTGCCGCCGAATGTGGTGCTCCACCCGCTGCCGCCGTGCACGCCCAAGCTGCAGCCGGTCGAGCCCTTGTGGCCGCTGGTGCGCGAGGCGGTGGCCAACGAGGGCTTCGACGACCCGGGTGGGATGGAGCTGGTGCTGGAGGCGCGGTGCCGCTGGCTGATCGACCACCCCGAGGTGGTCCGCGGGGCGGTCGGGTTCCATTGGGCGGTCGCCCTCCATGGTTAGTCTTCCAGGCAATTCGGTATCAGCCCGAGGCGCCGGCCGGCGGAGCGCCTCTCGACCTATGAGTGGTGGGCCAGTGACCCGGCCGACGCGCTCGACGTGAGCTACTGCCGCTTCAAGGGCTGGGTCGAGAAAGGGTACGTCCATGCGCGGAAGGTCGGTGGCCGGGGACATCTCGTGATCTGGGCCGACGCGGAGGAGCGGCAACGGCGGGGTGTTTCGCCGGTGCTCAAGCGGCGTGGCATCGAATCCGTCTGCCGCCTGACGTCACGGTTTCGATGTAGGCCCCGGTGATCGCTAGGATACCTGCCCTCGGCCGATGCGGTCATCCGATGGAGCCAGGCCGTCCTGGACTCCATCCGAAAGGACGAGTGGACGATCGGCTTCGTGACGCGCCATCCAGCCGTCGTGCAGCCGGCGAAAGACGACGTGACGGACTACGCCGACCAGGCCTCCGACGCCTTCCTCGTAAAGGCGGACAACCCGGGCGTCGCCCGACCGCCTTTCAGCGGCCGGGCCAGACTACCACCGACGCACCGCGCGGTGCGTCGCCCCCGGCGGACGCCTCCAGGGTCACACGCACCTCGTCCGGGATCGACGCCAGGTGCGGGCCCTCGACGATCAGCAGCACCCGGCCCTCGGCGCCGGGGCGGGCCACACCCAACGGCGTCCACCGGCCGCGGTGCAGGACCCAGACATGATACGTCTGCCCGGCCGGCGCGGGCGGCAGGTGCGAGAGCGTCAGGACGGCCAGCGGGACGCCGGGGCGGCTCCGATACTCGCCGTGCGCCGTCTTGGGCACCCCCGCCGCCGCCACCAGCCGCCGTGACACCAGGTCGCTCCGCGTCAGCGTGTCGAGCGCCCGCTCGTCACGCAACTGGTCGACCCGCAGGCGGTACGCCGTGAGGCCGGCGAAGGCCAAGAGCAACGCGAACACGGGGGTGAGCAACACGCGGAGCTTCTGCATCCCCGCCCGGATCCGGAACTTGGCGGTCCCCAGCGGGACGTCCAGGTAGGAGGCGACCTGCTCGTGGGTCAGATCCTCGAAGAACGCCAGGCTCAGGGCTTGCCGCTGCGGAGGCGGCAGCGTCGCCACCGCGGAGCGGACGGCCGAGCGGCGGTACGCGCGCCAGGCGGCCTCGGCCGGCCCCGCGTCGGGGTCGGGCTGGGCCGCCAGGCACCGGCCGTCCGGGTCGGGCGCCGCCGCCGGCCGCCGGCCGCGCCGGCGCAGCTCGTTGAGGACCCGCCGGTGCGCGATCTGCATCACCCAGGCGCGGAAGCTCCCCCGCGCCGGGTCGAAGTCGTCGGCGTTGCGCCAGACCGCGACGAAGACCTCCTGGACGACCTCCTCGGCGGCGGCGCGGCCAAGGGCCCGGGCGGCCAGGCCGTAGAGCCGGCCGGCATAGCGGCCGTGGAGCGGGCCGAGCGCCTCGGCCCGCCCGTCGGTGAGCTGGCGCATCAGATCCTCGTCGCTCGGGTCGTGGTCCGTCGTCGGCGAATCCCCCGCGTCCATCGCCCCCTCCCGCGTCGCGGCCGCTGTCGCACGTCGCCCACCCTGGGCCTGTCCGTTTCGGCAACTCGCCCTGTGAGGCCTCGACCGGCCGATGATCGCAGGCCGGCCCGACCCCCGCCAGCCGGGGCTTCCGGGGCACCGGACACGGGAGAGGACGGAGAATCCGGCCCCGCCGCGACGGGCCCCGGCCGCCGGGCCCCCGGCTCAGCCGAAGAACTTGCGGACGTTGACCGCGTAGTAGTTCGACTCGACGAACTCCAGCAGCAGGAGGAAGTCGAGGATCGCGAAGTTGTTGGCGTCGGAGGCGTGGACCGGGTCGAACGACGGCACCGAGCCGTTGATCGCCGCGATGAACGGGTCGATGTGCGACAGGGCCGTGGATTGCGGGATCGCCCCCTCGCTCGGGAAGAAGTCCGGGACGAGCGGCTGGTCGAGGATCGCATTGATCCAGCCGGCGTGCCGCGCCTCGACGGTGGTGATGCCGGTGGCCAGCGGAAAATACTCGTCGGTCTGCTGGATGGCGAACAGGGCCCCGCCGTACGCCCCGCTTCCCGTGTTCTCGAAGATGGCGGCCCCGCGCACGAAGTCGAGCAACGTGGGCTGCTCCAGGTTCCTGAAGGTCGGCACCTGGCGCGGGGGGATGGTGTTGTCGGGGTCCATCAGTAGCGCCTGGAGGATCTCGACGTGGGCGAGTTCGTCGTCGAGGATCTCCGTGAAGAGCGACTGGAGCTGGGCGCGGGTCGCGCCGGTCAGGCCGTTGCCCCCTCCGCCGGCCTGGCTTGCCGCCGAGGACGCCAGCACCATCGCCGGGACGGCCGCGGCGGTGGTCGCCGACCGCCGGAAGAAGGCGCGCCGCGAGGCGTCCCGGGGCCCCGCGGGGCCCGGCAACTTCGTCCGATCGGGCGTCGTTCGATCAAGCATGTCACACTCCATTCTGGGGACTGGTCACGGTGCACGTCCCGGATGGGAGGGGCGACGCGTCGCCCCGGGCACGGCTCTCGCCCGCCCCGTCCGCAAGCCTCAATACACCGGATCGGGGGGTCTGGATCGGCGGGAATCGGTCCCGACCCTCGATCGGCCGGCGCCCCGGCCGGGGTCGGTCCCGACCCTCGGCTCGTCGCGGCCCGCCGCCGATCCGAGTCGCAGGACCCGGTGTAGTGGATTCGGATGGCGGAGATCGGTCGCCATCCGTGCCGGGGGACAAGACGCCGCCGGCCCGTCACCACGCCGATCGAGGCGAGGAGGCTCTAACATGGGCGCGACTGCCTTCGAGATCCTGATCCTCCCGGTCTGCTGGCTGACCCTCAAGGCGATCGCCGCGGGCGCCCTGATCCTCGCCGTGAAGTCCGTACCGCGGCCTCGACACTTCGAGCCCCTCCACTGCCACCGTGCGCCGACACCGAGGAAGGACCGAGCATGAGACCGGACCCCCGACCGCGACGCTTCTCCTACGACCCGCGCCCGTCCCGGCGCACGCCCCGAGCGGCACCGCCCGAGACCCGGGACGGGCCGCCGTTCCCACTCGACGAGCTGTTCTGGGACGGCCCCGCCGTCGACGAGGTCGACGAGGCGATCGACCAGATCGCCTCGGAAGGATGCAGGACCTGTCCGCGATGCGGCCGGATCGCGCCCCGCGGGGGGCGCGGACCTCGCCGGGCCGGACGGCCACCCCGCTCGCCGAGGCCCGGCCTCGGCTGAGCGGTCGAAGGTCGTCTCGTGCGGGGACCGCACTCCCCGACGCGAGGCGCGATCCGAGCGGCTTCGCCCGGTGTAAGGGATGCCTGGGGACGAGACACCTTCGGACGACATGTCCGCTCCGAGGAGGTGGACGATGAGGGCGTATCGGTCGCGGCGGGCGGCGTTGCTGGTCCTGATGGCCGGCCCGATAGGCCTGGCGATCGCGGCGTGCGACGGCGTCCCGGCCGGGACGCCACCCGGCCGGGACGCCGTCGCGGCGGTGGTTGCATCCCGCGACGTAGCGGACGCCGCGGCGCCGCGGCGGGTTTCGATCAACAATTTCAAATACGATCCGGCCACGCTGACCGTCCCGGTCGGCACGAAGGTGGTCTGGACCAACCGCGACGACATGCCGCACACGGTGACGAGCCCCGGCGCGCCGAGGGCCCTCGACTCGGCCGCGCTGGACACCGACGACGAGTTCTCGTTCGTCTTCGATCGGGCGGGGACCTTCGACTATTTCTGCACGGTCCACCCGAAGATGACCGGCCGGGTCATCGTCAAGTAGCCCCGGCCACCCGGAGGCGCGGCCGGTTCGACCCGCGTCCTCGGGGCCGGGGGCGAGATCCACTGCGGGGGCATGGAAGGAACGGGGGTCACGGAGGTCACGAGCGGTAGGCCCGCAGCAGTCCGCGTCCTCCTCCATGCCCCGAAGTGGCTCGAAATCCGACGCCGGAACACCTCACGGGAGTGATACGAATGCAAGATCCCAACGACATCGGCCAAGACGGCGACGGCGTGGACCGTCGCGGGTTCCTGAAGTGCATGGCCTGGGCCGGCACGGGGCTCGTCTGGACGACCGGCGGGGGCCTCCTCTCGTCCCGCGCGCTCGGCCAGGGCCCCGGCCGGGCGGGCCCGGGCAGCTTCTCGTTCGTCCAGATCAGCGACAGTCACGTCGGCTTCGCCAAGGCGCCGAACAAGGACGTGATCGGCACGCTCCGGCGGGCGATCGCGCGGATCAACGCACTGCCGGAGCCGCCGGCCTTCCTGATCCACACCGGCGACCTCACCCACCTCTCCAAGCCCGCCGAGTTCGACGCCGTCGCCGAGATCCTCAAGGAGGCCAAGGCCGGGCGCGTCTTTTACGTGCCGGGCGAGCACGACGTCATCGGCGGCGGCAAGCCTTACCTCGAGCGGTTCGGCAAGGGGACCCGGGGCAACGGCTGGCACAGCTTCGACTTCCGGGGGGTCCACTTCATCGGCCTGGTCAACGTCGCGAGCCCGGACCAGGCCGGGGGCCTCGGGACCCTCGGCCGGGAGCAACTGGACTGGCTGAAGAAGGACCTCGCGGGGCGGTCCGACAGCACCCCGATCGTGGTGTTCGCCCACGTCCCGCTCTGGACGATCTACCCGGAGTGGGGCTGGGGTACCGCCGACAGCCAGCAGGCGCTGGCCGCCCTGCGGCGGTTCGGCTCGGTCACCGTGCTGAACGGCCACATCCACCAGGTCCTTCAGAAGGTCGAGGGGAACGTCACCTTCCACACGGCCCGCTCGACCGCCTTCCCCCAGCCGGCGCCGGGCAAGGCGGCCGGCCCCGGCCCGCTCAAGGACGTCGCGGCCGAGAAGCTGCTCGGCATGCTCGGCCTGACGAGCGTGAGCTACGTGGAGGCCAGGCGGCCGCTCGCCGTCGTCGACGCGACTCTCTAGCCGACCCCTGACCCCGACCCCGGCCGCCGCCGGTGTCCTCGCCGCCGGTCGGGGTCGGATCGGTCTGGCCGTCGCCCTCCCAGGCGGAGGGCTTCGGGTCGAACGGGCGATCGGCCTTCCAGGCGGCGAACACGAGTTGGAACAAATTGCACATTCAACGGTTAACTACACATAGATTTGATCTACCGCTGCATCGACCGGAGAAGAAATGATGAATATTAACAGATCATTTCTTCACATGCATCTTGATCATAAGAGGGTGCACATATTGTCCAATTTACCGAGAGAGGGCCGCCCCCGTTCATTGCCTACGGGCGATGGATGATTTGAGTTGTGTTGGCAACCGGAAAGGCCCTCGAGGTACGGGGCGGAGGCGAGCCATCGGGGCCCGTTGGCCCCTCCCCAGCCTATGGACGGAGGTGTATCGCGACCATGTATTCCACAGCCGCGGCATGCTACTGGCGGCCGACGTCGACCTCGACCACCTCGCGGCGGTCACGCACGGCTTCGTCGGCGCCGACCTCGAGGCGCTCTGCCGCGAGGCGGCGATGGCCTTCCTGCGCCGCTTCCTGCCGGCGATCGACTTCGCCTCGGGGCACATCCCCGCCGACGTCCTGAGGCGGCTCGAGGTCGTCATGGCCGACTTCGACGCGGCGCGTTGCGAGGTCGAGCCCTCGGCGATCCGCGAGGTCTTCGTCGAGGTCCCCAACGTCGGCTGGGACGACGTCGGCGGGCTCGACGACGTCAAGCGCGAGTTGGTCGAGGCGGTCGAGTGGCCGCTGAAGCACGCCGAGCTCTTCGACGAGGCGCGGGTCCGGCCTCCGAGGGGGATCCTGCTGGCCGGCGCACCGGGCTGCGGCAAGACCTTGAAGGCCAAGGCGCTGGCCAGCCAGACGCAGGTCAACTTCATCTCGGTGAAGGGCCCGGCGCTGCTCTCCAAGTACATGGGCGAGAGCGAGCGCGGGGTTCGCGAGGTCTTCAAGAAGGCCAAGCAGGCCGCGCCCTGCATCGTTTTCTTCGACGAGATCGACTTCCTCCTGCCCGCCCGAGGCTCCGGCGGCGTCGACTCTCACGTCACCGAGCGCGTCATCGGCCAGTTCCTGGACGAGATGGACGGCGTCGAGGATCTCAACGGGGTGCTCGTCCTCGCCGCGACGAACCGCCCCGACATCCTCGACGAGGCGCAGCAGCGCCTCGTCGAGGATGTCGGGGCGGCGACGACGACGACGACGAGGCGCTGCTGCGACCCTGCCGGTTCGACGTCCGCATCGAGATCCCGCGCCCCGAGCTCGCCGGCCGCGCCGCGATCTTCCGCATCGGCTTGGCCGGCCGCCCGTGCGCCGGGGACATCACGCCGGACGAGCTCGCCGCGCGCACCGAGGGGTTCACGGGCGCCGAGGTCCGCGCCGCCTGCGACCTCGCCGCCCGCGCCGCGATCCGGGACGCGCTGGCCCCCCGCGGCACCGACGGCGCCCTGCCGAAGGTCCGCGCGCTCGCCGGCCGTCCCGGCCAGGTTCGGGACCATCTTCTCCGCCGAGGACGCGGTGGTCCACCTCGCGGCGCTCCACCGCGACCGGATCGTCGCCTTCCTCGACGAGGTCGACGGTAAGGCGGAATGGTCGCTGAAGCTGGAGTTCGAGCCCGGGCGCGCGGTGGAATACTTCCTCCGCAACGACCCGGGCCTCGCCGAGCGTCTCCGGGCGCTGCCCGACTCGCCGGGGGCCCGGTTCTTCAAGGAGAAGTCGCTCCGGTGCGGGCCGACCTGCGGGACACGCTAACCGAGGCCAACGGGGCCCGTCACGAGTCGTGAATGGGTTCCACGAGGGATTCCGCGCCGCCCGCCATGAGCTGGCCACCGACCTGGGCGCAGCCGCGCGGGCCTGGCGCGAATTCGCCGCAACGCGATGAGCGTCGAGGCAGGAGGGAGGCCTCAACTCCGACCGCCCGGAGGATGTCGCCCGGGCGGTCGCCCCCCGATCGCGGGGGCGACGGATCGACACCGGGACGCACCGACCGCACCACCGAATCGAGGGCCGAGGACGACCGTCGCCCCGCGCCGTCAAGGAGACCGGACCGCCGTGAACGTCGAAGAACTCAACGTCCTCTCGCTCCGACAGAAGCCCGACTTCGTCCAGACGCCGTGCGTCCGGAGCCTCTCCGAGCGCGCCCTCTGCTACGTGCGGGCGGGCTACCCCGTCCATTTCAGCGGACTGGCCGGGACGGACAAGACGACGCTCGCGATGCACGTCGCCGCCGAGCTGGGCCGGCCCGTCGTCCTGATCCACGGCGACGACGAGTTCGGCAGCTCCGACCTGGTCGGGGGCCAGCTCGGCTATCGCTCGATCCGGGTCGTCGACAACTTCATCCACTCGGTCGTCAAGACCCAGGAGAACGTCTCCAAGACGTGGGTCGACCACCGGCTGACGAACTCCTGCAAGTACGGCTTCACAGTCATCTACGACGAGTTCAACCGCTCGCGCCCCGAGGCGAACAACGTCCTGCTCGGCGTCCTGGAGGAGCGGCTGCTCGAGCTGCCGGCCGGTCGGGTCCGGGAGAGGCATCTCCAGGTGCATCCGGGCTTCAGCATCATCTTCACGAGCAACCCGGAGGAGTACGCCGGGGTGCACAAGACGCAGGACGCCCTGCTCGACCGGATGATCACGGTCACCGTGTCGCAGTACCACCGCGAGACCGAGGTCGGGATCATCGCGGCCAAGTCCGGCCTCGACGCCGAGGACGCGGCGCGGATCGTCGACATCGTCCGCGACTTCCGCTGCCTGGGCATCCACCAGACAAAACCGACGGATGGCCAGGCTGGTCGACGGTCGGCGTGCCCGGACGCCGGCCGGGGCCCTCCTGGAGCTGTCGGCCATGGCCAACGAGAAGCAGTTGCTCCGCCGCGAGCTGGAGCGTTGGGGCCGCCGGCACGCCGAGATCGAGGCCAGGCTCGGCGAGATCGCCGCGAAGGAGCGGCGGCTGATGGCGCTGGTCAACGGTGTCGAGCCGGCCGGGGCCGGGTCGGCGACGGCCGTCGCCGCACCGTTGGGTCCGGCCGTCGTCGAGGCGACGTCGGCGGACCTCGGCCGCAGGATCAAGGTCCAGGAGATCTCCTATTGAAAGGGAGGTAGAGTCGATGACGACGACGATGATTCCGCACGAGCCGACGGTCGCAGAGGCGAAGGGGTACTACCTCTACGCCATCATCGACGGCGTCGACGACCGCCGGCCGCTGGCCCTGACCGGCCTGGACGGCGGTGAGGTCTACGCCCTCGCCGAGGGCGGCCTCGCGGTCGTGGTCAGCGACTTGGCCGTCCGCAAGGTCCGGCCCGAGCGGCGTCGGCTCGCCGCGCACAACGACGTGCTCCGGCGGCTCATGGCCGGGCACACGGTCCTGCCGATGGCCTTCGGGCTCATCGCCGACGGCGACGACGACGTCCGTCGGATCATCCGGCTCAATCGCGGGCCCTTCGCCGAGCAGCTCGACCGCGTCCGGGGCAAGGTCGAGATGGACGTGCGGGTCGCCTGAGACGTGCCCAACGTCTTCGAGATGTTCGTCGGCGCCCACCCGGAATTGCGTGCCCTCCGCGGTCATATGTTCCGCGGCGGCCGTCAGCCCTCGCAGGACGAGAAGATCGAGCTGGGACGACGGTTCGACCGGCTGCTGACCGCCGACCGCGAGGACTGCGTCGAGCGGGCCTCGGAAGTCCTCCAGGGATACTGCGCCGAGGTCGTATCGAACACCCCGCGCGACGAGCGCGAGGCGATGAACCTCGCCTGCCTCGTCGACCGCGACCGCCTCGCCCAGTTCGAGTCTGGCGTGGTCGCCGCGGCCGCCCGGTTCGACGACCGTTACCTGTTCGACTCCAACGGGCCATGGCGCCCGCACAACTTCGTGAACCTCGAGCCCCGCACGTCCTGAGACGATCGAGTGCCGCGCCATGTTCCTCGCCGACGACGTCGTGATATTCCCGTTCAAGGGGATCTTGTCGATCTTCCGCGAGATCCACAAGGCGGCCATTGAGGAGGTCGCGGGCGAGGTGCGGGAGATTCGCAACGAGCTCGCCGCCCTCTACCAGAGGCTCGAGCAGGGGGCGATCAGCGATCAGGAGTTCGACGAGCGCGAGGCCCCGCTGCTCGACCGCCTCGACGCCATTCGACCTGCGGCGCCTGCCACGGCTCCGGCACGCTCGAAGTGCCGGTGCCCCACCGACCTTGCGTCTACTGCCAGGGGTCGGGCAGCCACAAGACGTTTCGGTGCCCGGTCTGCGACGGGGCCGGGGTCGTCCCCGTGCCCGAGACCCCGACCGTGCCCTGCCCCGCCTGCGAGGGGCGCGCGTTCGAAGCCACGAGCGGGTTCCCCTGCCTGGAATGCCACGGCCTCGGCGACGTGCCGCGTTGAACGAACGACCCGACCCCCTCGACGAAGAGGGCACGCCGATGCCGCCGACGACCTCGAGAGACATCATCACGACCCTCCGCGGGTCGTCGTTCCGGCGCCTCTCGTGCGACGGCCGGACCGTCTTCGCCCGATCGATCCCCACGATGACCGCGCCCCGACCGCGTCCCCTCGACTCGGGACCTCGCCGCGACCAAGGACCGATCGCCACCTCAAGGACTCGACGACCATGCCCGTGAACGCCCCCGGGGTCGCCCATTCGGTCCACTCCTCCACACTCGCCGACGTGCTCGATGGGAACATCTCGTCGGCTGGGTCCTGGGCCTCGGCGACGGAGTCGAGGCCCTCGAGCCCCCCGAGTTCCGCGCCGCCTTGGCGGCCGCGGCCGCGGCGACGGCCCGACGTTACGTCGACCCCCTGCCCTGCCCCGCCCGGCGATCGGTCTGAATCCCCTCCCCATGCGGCGCCGGTTCGCATAGAATCGGTGCACGGTCGCCCCCGGCCGATCGGGGGCTTCTACGGATGGAGCCACGCAGGGATGATGGAGGAGGTCCCGTGATGGACAACGCCTACGGGTCGTTCGAGGGGTCGTCCGCGACGTACGAGAGCATGGAGACGCTGCCGCCCCCGCCGGATGACGAGCGCGAGCGGCTCGACTGGCTGATCCGGGTCCTCGGCGAGCCCTTCTGCCGCAAGGTCGGCATCTATCCCGTGCCCCGCGACCTGACGGTCTCGGTCGTCATCCCGGTGTACAACGAGCGGGAGACGATCCGGGAGATCCTGCGGCAGGTGCGCGCCGTCCCGCTCAACAAGCAGATCATCCTCGTCGACGACTGCTCGACCGACGGCACCCGCGACGTCCTCCGCGAGCTCGAGGCGACCGAGTCCGACCTCACCATCCAGTACCACGACCGCAACCGGGGCAAAGGAGCGGCCCTGCGGACCGGCTTCGGCCTGGCGCGCGGGCAGATCGTCATCGTCCAGGACGCCGACCTCGAGTACGACCCGGCGCAGTACCTCCAGCTCATCCAGCCGATCGTCGAGGGGAAGGCCGACGTCGTCTACGGCTCGCGGTTCATCGGCGAGTCGCACCGCGTCCTCCACTTCTGGCACTCCCTGGCCAACAAGTTCCTGACCCTTCTGTCGAATATGTTCACGAATATGAACCTGACCGACATGGAGGTCTGTTATAAGGTCTTCCGCCGCGAGGTGATCCAGGGGGTCACGCTCAAGAGCGACCGGTTCGGGTTCGAGCCCGAGGTCACGGCCAAGGTGGCGCGGTTCCAGGTCCCGTCGATCGACGGCCGGCCGTCGCGGCGCTGCCGGGTCTACGAGATGCCGGTCAGCTACAACGGCCGCGACTACGCCGATGGCAAGAAGATCGGCTGGAAGGACGGCGTCCAGGCGCTCTACTGCATCCTCCGCTACGCCTACACGGACTGATCGGCTCCCGAACGAGGGCCCGCGCCATGAAGCGATCGCATTCGGTCGTCGGCCTGCTGACCCTCGTCATCACGGCCGCCGGGCCCGCTGTCGCGCACGGGCAGGCCCGGGCGCGGAAGCCGCCGAGGACGTACAAGGGGCGGACGATCGCGCAGGTCATGTCCTTCGAGGGGGCCGAATGGCTCGTCCGGCCCGAGCGCGAGCAGCAGGAGCGGCCCGAGGCGATGATCGACGCCTTGAAGATCGCACCCGGCCAGACCGTCGCCGACGTCGGCGCCGGGGTCGGCTACACGAGCTTGCGGCTCTCCCGTCGGGTCGGGCCGACCGGGAAGGTGCTGGCGACCGACCTCCAGCCCCAGATGCTCGAGATGCTCGCCGAGAACGCCAAGGCTGCGGGCGTGACCAACATCCGGCCGATCCGCGCGACACCCACGGATACCAAGCTGCCCGAGGGGGCCGTCGACCTGATCATCATGGTCGACGTCTACCACGAATGCCCCGACCCCGAGGCGACGCTCAAAGGGCTCCGCAAGGCCCTCAAGCCCGGCGGCCGGTTCGTCCTCGTCGAGTTCCGCGCCGAGGACCCCGAGGTCCCCATCCTCCCCGAGCACAAGATGACCCTCGCCCAGGCCCGCAAGGAGGTCGAGCCCCAGGGGTTCACCTTCAAGGAATCGCTCGAATTCCTCCCCTGGCAGCACATCATCATCTTCGAAAAGCCGGCGGACGCCGCCAAGCCTCGCGAGGCCGAGAAAAACGGGAAATGAGGCTCAGCAGGTTCGACGGCGGCGATCAATCTCCTTCCTCGGAGCCCCTCAAGTCGTCCTTCTCGAGGCCGAGGTACTTGGCGACGGCCTTGAGCTGGTGCTTGACCTCGAAGGCGCCGGCGGGGCGGCGGTCGGGGTCGGGGTCGAGGCAGGCCATGACGGTCTCGTTGAGGGTGCCGGGGATGTTGGGGTTGTAGCCGATCGGCGGCCGGACCTTGCTCCGGGCGCCGAGGGCGCCGTTGGCGGAGGGGAGCAGGCCGCCGAGGTTGGCGTACTCGCCGGTCAGCAGGCGGTACATCGTGGCGCCGAAGTTGTAGAGGTCTGTACGGTCGTCGACGACCTTGTCGCTGGCCTGTTCGGGGGCCATGTACTGCGGCGTCCCCTGGACTCGGTCCTTGGGCTGGCCGCGGATCCAGGCGGTGCCGAAGTCGATGATTTTGACGGCACCGGCCCGCGACAGCATGATGTTGGCCGGCTTCAGGTCGCCGTGGTAGACGCCGCGGCGGTGCATGTGGTTGAGCCCCGAGGCGACCTGGCTGAAGACCAGGACGAGCTGGCCGACGTCCCGCGACTGGAGGTCGTCGAGCGTCCGGCCGTCGACGAACTCCATCAGGAGCTCCACCCCCGTCGTCCGCAGCCACTTGCGCTTGGTCTGGCCGTCGTAGATCTTCAGGAGCGTGCGGTGGTCGAGCTGCTGGGCGACCTCGAGCTCGTGCAGCGCCTGGGCGATGTAGATGTCGTCGTCGACCGACTGCCGCTTGACGACCTTCAAGGCGAAGGTACGGCCGAGGGCCTTCTCGACGACCTGGAGGATCGTG
>DASZMJ010000077.1:0-32885 GCA_035551935.1 Isosphaeraceae bacterium | reverse complement strand
GTCGAGGTCGCGCGGAACGATCCCGGGCCGGGCCCCCGCGAGCGGCTCCTCCTGGCGGCCCTCCTGCTCGCGACGTTCGCCCTGCGCGCCGGGAAGGCCGACCAGCCGATCGTCGAGAACTACGTCGGCCGGCAGATCCCGACCGCGATGGTCGCCCGCAACCTCGAGCGCGGCTCCGGGTGGCTCCGCCCCCAGCTCCACACCGGCCCGTTCCCGAACCTCTTCCTCGTCGAGCCGCCGCTGTTCGCCGGACTCGCCGTCGCATTCCGGCGCATCACTGGCCTTCCCCTGACGGCCTCCGGCCGGCTCGTCTCCGCCCTCTTCACCACCCTCGGCGCCTGGGGACTCTACGGCCTCGCCCGGCGTCGCGAGGGGATCAAGGTCGCCTTGCTCGCGGTCGCGGCGTTCGTGGTCGTCCCGATCACCCTCCGCTACGGCCGCGCCTTCCAACCCGACATAGCCATGCTCGGCACCCAGCTCGCGGCCCTGCGGTGCTGGGACGAGGCCGGACGCCGAAGGACATGGTGGACGTTGCTCGCCTGGCCGCTCCTGGCGGCGAGCCTGGCGTTGAAGGTCACATCGGCTTATATTTTGATTCCTATCCTCCTGTCAATCCGACTCACGCCCCCCCCACCCCGGCCCTCCCCCACACGGGGAGAGGGTGATCCGTCTTCCCCCCTCTCCCAGGGGGAGAGGGGGGAAGAGCGAAGACAGCGGTGGTCGGATCGACCCGTTCGACGAGCGATCCTGGCGCTGGTGGCCCTGGCACCGGCGCTGCTCTGGTATGGGCATGCGGCAGGCCTCTTGCATGAGGTCGGGGGTTCGCGCGCGTCGGCCGAGAGCGCGACGATCTGGCTCGGGGCGATCGGCAAGATCGAGGCGTTGGGAAGGCTGCCGGGCCTCGCATGGAGGTTCGCGGTGGTCCGGGCGTTCACGCCGATCGGGTTCATGCTGGCGATCGGGGGATGGTTCGGGGTGGGGAAGCTCGATGCCTTGTGGAGGATCTGGGCGGTCGCGGCGATCGGGGCGCTGGCGTTGCTCGTGGGGAAAGCCCATCATGAATACTACTGGTTGATCCTGGCACCGCTGGCGGCCCTGGGGATCGGCAGGGCGCTCGCGGCCTTGCCGAGGGGATGGGCAGTCGCGGCCTGGGTTGGCTTCGCGGCCCTGGCGTTCGTGCAGGTCCGATCGACCTGGCAGACGCCGGCCGAATGGTTCCATCTCGCGGAGGCCGCGGCGGTCGTTCGGAAGCACGTGCCGGGCGATGCACTGGTCGTCGCTTCGGAGGCCCTCCTGTTCGCGGCCGATCGGCGCGGCTGCCGCCTGGAGTTCGAGCCCGAGGCCGCCGCGCGGGCCGCGCGCGAATGGGGCGGCCAGCTCGACCCGGCCGATCCGCACGCGCTGGTCGAGTTCTATCGAGGGCGGGGGGCGCGGTATCTCGCCGTGCTGGACCCGGACGACGCCTGGCGGGGGCGGGTCCGGGGGCGATATCGGATCCTGGTCGACCGGCCGGGCGTCCTGCTGGCACGCCTCGAAGGAGCAAGCGATGGCGACGACTGACGACGGCCCGGTGACGCTCCCCGACTTCGCCCGCTGGAAGGGCGAGGGCCGCAAGATCGCCGTCCTGACGGCGTATGACTTCACCACCGCCCGCCTCCTCGACCAGGCCGGGGCCGACTGCCTGCTCGTCGGCGACACCCTCGGCATGGTCGTGCAGGGGCACGACACGACGTTGCGCGTGACGCTGGATCAGATGATCTACCACGCCGAGATGGTCGCCCGCGCGGCGAAGCGCGCGCTCGTCGTCGGCGACCTGCCGTTCCTGAGCTACCAGGCGTCGACCGAGCAGGCGATCCTGTCGGCAGGCCGGTTCCTCAAGGAGACGCAGTGCCAGGCCGTGAAGCTCGAAGGCGGCCGGCGGATGGCGGGGACGGTGCGGGCCCTGGTCGACGCGGGCATCCCGGTCATGGGGCACGTCGGGTTGACCCCCCAGTCCGTCCGGAGCCTGGGGGGCTTCCGGGTCCAGCGCGACGCCGAGGCGATCCTCGACGACGCCCGCGCGCTGGCCGACGCGGGGGCCTTCGCGCTGGTCGTCGAGTGCGTCCCCGACGACCTCGCCCGGCGGGTGACGGCCGAGGTGCCGGTCGCCACGATCGGCATCGGCGCGGGCCCGGGCTGCGACGGCCAGGTCCTCGTCAGTCACGACCTGCTCGGCCTCTTCGAGGGATTCACCCCCCGCTTCGTCCGCCGCTACGCCGACCTCGCCGCCGAGGTCCGCAAGGCCGCCGAGTCGTACGTCCTCGACGTCCGCCGGGGCAGTTTCCCGACGGACGCCGAGAGCTTCCATTGACCCGGGCCGACGTCAGCCGGCCTTGGCGAGGGTGAGCCGGCCGCCCTTGGAGGCGGCGGCGGCCTCGAGGAAGGCCTCGATGAGCTGGGTGTCCAGCGAGATGTTCCCCTCGTTCTCGGGGTGCCACTGGACGCCGACGACCCACCACGACGGGTCCTTGCCCTCGATCGCCTCGATCAGGCCGTCGGGGGCGAGGGCGCCGACGCGGAAGTTGGGCGCGACCTTGCGGATGCCCTGGTGGTGGTAGCTGTTGACGCGGATCTCCCCCTCGCCGTAGATGTGCTCCATCCGCGTCCCCTTCTGCATGACGACGGTATGCCGGTGCACGCCGCCCTGGGGGTCGCGGTGGGGGATGCTCTTGGGCAGGTCCTCGGGCAGGTGGAGGTAGATGCCGCCGCCGCAGCAGACGTTGAGCTCCTGCATCCCCAGGCCGATGCCCAGCGTCGGTAGCCGGCGCTGCTGAACGAGCTTGCAGAGGAGGCGGTCGGCGTTCTCCCGGCGCTCGGGGATGACCGACACGGAGGGGTGGGGAGCCAGCCCCATCTTCTTCGGGTCGAGGTCGCCGCCGCCGGTCAGGATGACGCCGTCGAGGCGGTCGAGGATCGGGGCGACGTCGGGCTCTTTGGTCAGGGGGGGGAGGATCACGGGCAGGCCGCCCGCGGCGAGGATGCAGTCGTAGTAGCCGCAGGGGACGTAGCTGTTGAGTGTGCGGCCCTTGGCCGCGGCGAACAGGTCGGTGTTGATCCCGATCAGGGGCCGGTCCTTGGTCATGGCATCCCTTCCTTCCGCGTCGGCGCTCGGTTGGAGAAGTCCGTCTCTCTCGGCCGCCCCGACGTCCTGCCGGGGCGGCAACTTCCTTGGTCACGACGAGGGCCCGTCGCCGCGGCCGGCGATCGTGGCGCGGCCTCGCGAGGGCGGCTGCGGCCGAATTGTCAAGAACTGGGGCGGGCGGGTCGGTCGGAGGGTGTCGCGTCGCGGTGGCTTGGGAGGAGCCCTCGGAGGGGCGTCCTCAGGTGGGTGAAGTCTAGCCATCGTGTCGCCGCGATTTCAAGGAAAAACCGGCCGATTTCCGCGGTTTTTTGCGGTCAATCCGCGGCCGGTCCGCGCGGGAAGCCGCGCTCCCCCCCGGCATTTTGAGAAGCGCCGTTCGGTGCGCTCAGATGCCCGCGCCCCATTTGTTGAGCAGGTCCTTGCTCCGCTCGACCTCCTGCCGGGCGTGCTGGAGGATCGTCTGGCAGACCTGGTCGCAAAGCTTGGCGACGAGCGGGTCATCCAGCCGGTAGAATACCTGGAGCCCCTCCTTCCTGCGCGCGACCAGGCCGGCCTCGGCGAGGAGCTTCAGGTGCTTCGAGACATTGGCCTGGCCCCGGCCCGTCTCCTCGACCACCTGGCCGACGCTCCGCTCGCCCCCCATCAGGGCCCGCAGGATCGCCAGCCGCGTCGGGTCGCCGAGCATCCGGAACTTCTCGGCCATGATGTCGAGGAACTCGTCGGGGATCGCGTGCATCACGGTCGCCATCGGGCCGGGTTCGGTGGTCGCCGTCATCCCATTCTCAAGACAATACGACAACGCTCGACACCATGCCAGTGCCGGCCGGGTCGCTGTGCCGAGGGCCCGCGGCCGATACAATGGGAGAAGACGAATGCCCAGGAGGATCCCCCATGAGCACGTCGACGTTCAGCCGACCCGTACCGAAGGATGGCGACGTGGGAAAAGTCCTGACGCCCGCCGTGATCGAGAACAATTATGACGTCGACGCCGCCGCGCAGGGCAAGCTCGCCCCGGAGTCGATCCGTCGAGTTGAGGTGGCCGAAGCGCTGGTCGATACCGGGGCGACGAGCCTTTGCCTGCCGCCCGACCTGATCCAGGCCCTCGGCCTCTATCCCATCCGGCAGGCTTCAGCCCGGCCGGCCGGCGGCCTCGTGCCGCTCACGCTGTATTCGGCCGTCAACCTCACGATTCAGGGCCGCTCCGTCGTGGTCCAGGTCACCAGCCTTCCCGAGGGCTCGCCCGTGCTCATCGGCCAGGTCCCGCTGGAACTCCTCGACCTGGTGCCGTTCCCCAAGGAGCAGAAGCTCCTCCCGAACCCCGCGCACGGGAACGAGTGGATCATTGATATCTATTGAAGCGCCGTAGGGCGTGGGAAACACGCCATCGCCTCGGGCGGTCAAGATTGGCGTGTGGCACACGCCCTACAGGGCGGGGCGATCCGGGCGCGAGCCGCTTCAGGGGGGGTGGATCATGGAGATGAGGCGCCGCGGTTTCAGGCCGATCTGGTTGGAGACGGGACGTCCGCTCTCGATCGGCAGGACCGTCGCGCTTTACGCCGCCGCCTACGTCGTCATGGCTCCCTTTCTGGCCATCGTCGTGCTCGGTGCTCATTGCGTCAATCTCGGGGGCAGGGCCGCCTGGATCGGTTGGGGGCTCATCCTCTGGTCCATGCTCTGGTGCGTCCCCAACGCGGTCCTGGCCCGGAAGAGGCTGGGTCGCCGGTGGGTCCGGCGTCGAGTGCCGGCTCGGGGGACGCCGCCCCGAGCCGGCCTCTGGGATCGCGAGCTCGATGCCATACCGATGCCGGCGGCCCAATATGGACGGGGATCGGCCCGAATGCGGGGATAGAGACGAGGCCGGACCACGCGGAGGCTGGATCGACCGATGAAGACCCAACGCCTGCTGCTCGCCCTGTTGCTGACGATCGTCGCCCTGGCGACGGCGGCGTGGCTGGTCGCGTCGATCGGCGACCTGCACGACAAGGTGGCGAAGCACTCGCCGAGGTTGGCGACGGCGGTCGTGGGCGGGGTGGTGGTCGCGTCGGTGGCGTCGGCGTTGTCGGCGGCGTGGATGTTCTGGAGGCTCGGCCGATCGGAGAAGCCGCCGGCGAAGGCGCCGGAGGACGTGGTGAAGGCGGCGGAGTTGCAGGCGGAGAAGGTGGAGGGGGTCGTCGCCAAGGTCAAGGACGAGGCGGCCCGGGCGCGGCTCAACGGGGAATTGGCGAATCTGAAAGAGGACGCGAAGCGGCAAAGGTTCCACCTGGTCGTCTTCGGCACGGGGTCGGCGGGGAAGACGTCGCTCATCAATGCCCTGCTCGGGCGCAGCGTCGGCCAGGTCGAGGCGACGTTGGGGACGACGAAGCGGGGCGAGGAGCATACGCACATGCTCGAAGGGGTCGAGGGGACCCTCCTGCTGACCGACACGCCGGGCCTCTCCGAGATCGGCGCCGCGGGTGCCGCGCGCGAGGCCGATGCCCGCGACCTGGCCGCGCGGGCGGATTTACTCCTGTTCGTCGTCGATCAGGACCTCATCCGAGCCGAGTTCGAGCCGCTCACGGCCCTCGCCAAGCAGGGGAAGCGGTCGATCGTCGTCCTGAACAAGAGGGACCGTTACACGCCCGACGACCTCAAGGCGATCGTGGCCAAGCTCCGCGAGCGGCTCGCGGGGGTCGTGCCGGCGGAGGACGTGGTGGCCGTCGCCGCGGCGCCGAGGCCCTTGCCGGTGCGGGTTCGGAACGAGGACGGGACGGTCGAGACCGTGCTCGAATCCGAGCCGCCGGACCTCTGCCCGCTGGCGAGGCGCATCCAGGCCATCCTCGACCGCGAGGGCGATGCCCTCCGCGCCGGCAACCTCCTGCTGCGGGCCCACCTGATCGGCAAGGACGCGCAGGAGCAACTCACGAAGGAGCGCGACCGCCGTGCCGAAAGGGTCGTCGAGAAGTTCCAGTGGGTCACGGCCGGCGCCGTTTTCGCGAACCCGGTGCCGGCGCTCGACCTGATGGCGACCGGGGCGGTCCAGTTCCAGATGATCTCCGAGCTGGCGGCGGTTTACGGCGTCGAGCTCTCCGGCGGCCACGCCAAGCTCATCGGCGGGCAGATGATCCAGCTCCTCCTGAAGCTCGGCCTGGTCGAGGCGGCGACGAGCCTGATCGCCGGCCTGTTCAAGTCGAGCCTCGTCGGCTACGCGGCCGGCGGCGCGGTCCAGGCAGTGACGATGGCCTACCTGACCCACATCTCCGGATTGACCTTCGCCGAGTACTTCCGCCGCGGCCAGACCTGGGGCGACGGCGGCATGCAGGCCGCGCTCACCCGGCAGTTCCAGCTCAACAGCCGGGCCGAATTCCTCCAGGAATTCGCCAAGCAGGCCGTCGACCGCGTCATCCGCCGCGCCGTCGGCCCGAAGGCCTGAGGAGGGCCGACCCTTGGGAATCCGTCGCTTCCGCCGAGCATATTCGGCCGTCCGGGAACAGGGTGGCACGCCCTGCAAGGGCGTGGCCCCGGCCGACGCCACGCCCTTGCAGGGCGTGCCACCCGAGGCGTGGCACGGGCTCGAGGCCGAACCCGTGGCACCCGGTCTCATGCGGAAACTGGCCCCTCTCTTACTGCTCCTCAGCGTCGGTTGCCAACGTCCCCTCCCGTCGCCTGCGACGACCCCCGACCTGAATTGGAAGGTCCGCGTCGCGGGCAAGAAGATTGAGGGAGGGAATACCAAGGTCCACTGGCGCTGGACCTTGACCGGCGACCAACCCTTGATCGCGACCCGATCGGACGGCTGGAGGATCTCCTTGATGCCGGCCGAGGCCGGGCAGAACGGCTCGAAGTCCTGGACGCTCGACCTGACCGTCACCACCGACGAGGCCCCCAATGGCCTGATGGACGTTCGCGTCGATTCCGCCCTCCGGGCCGCCGGCGCGAAGCCGCCGCCGGCCTCGGAGTCTCCGGCCCACATCCGGGCCCTGCTCGCGCCGGCGGATCGATCGGTCTCGGTACTCGCCGACGGGAAGCGCGAGATGGGCATCTCCGAAGTGCTCCCCCTGATCCGGCTGAACCTCAAGGCCTCCGACGGCGCGCCGCTCGGCCACGAGGTGATCCTGTCCATCGATCCGAGTCCGTAGGGCGTGCGCAACACGCCGTCCCCGATCCCGGCCGAAATCCGGCGTGTTGCACGCGCCCGACACGAGGCATGCCCGACATGGCCGACCCCGAACCCTTGACCGTCGACGAGGTCCTGGACCGGCTCGACGTTGCGGATGGCGCCGGCGACGACCTCGCCGACCGCGCCCGCGAGAGCCTCGAGCAGACCTTGCAGGGCCTGAGGCTGACGCCCGAGGAAGAGCACGCGCTCGCCGATGAGCTGCGGCAGCTCCGCGACCTGACCCGCAAGCTCGACGAGCAGACGATCGAAATCGCCGCCTTCGGCATGGTCAGCCGCGGCAAGTCGTCGGTGCTGAATGCCCTGCTCGGCCGCGAGGCATTCCGGACCGGCTCGACGCACGGCACGACCGTCGTCCGGTCCGCGCAGCCGTGGGAGAGCGTCACGCTCTCGGGCGTCGACAACGAGGGGGCGAAGCTCGTCCTCGTGGACACGCCCGGCATCGACGAGGTCGGCGGCGAGGTGCGCGAGGCGCTCGCGCGCGACGTCGCCCGGCACGCCGATTTGCTCCTCTTCGTCGTCTCCAGCGACATGCAGCGCCGGGAGTTCGAGGCGCTCTCCGAGCTTCGCGAGGCGAACAAGCCGATCGTCCTCGTCTTCAACCAGATCGACCGCTTCCCCGACGCCGACCGCGACCAGATCTATTCCAAGATCCGCGACGAGCGCGTCCGCCACCTCGTCCGCCCCGACGACGTCGTCATGACCGCCGCGAAACCCGACCCGTTCAAGGTCAAGCTCCGCAACCCCGACGGCACCACCACCATCACCTGGGAGCACCCCGAGCCCATCATCGAACCCCTCAAGCGTCGCATCCTCGAGGTCCTCGAACGCGAGGGCAAGGCGCTCGTGGCCTTGAATACGTTGCTCTTCGCGGGCGACCTGCACCAGGAGATCGTCGCCCACAAGGTCCGCATCCGCGACGCCGCGGCCGACCGCCTCATCTGGAACTTCGCGGTCGCCAAAGGGGCGGCCGTCGGCCTCAACCCGATCCCCGTCGCCGACATGGCCGGCGGCCTGGCTGTGGACGTGGGGATGATCGTCGCCTTGAGCAAGGTCTACAACATCCCGTTGACCCGCAAGACGGCCGTCAGCCTCGTCAAGGACATGGTCAAGGCCCTCGGCGCCCTCGGTGCCATCGAGGTCGTCGGCCGCCTGCTCGTCAGCGGCCTCAAGGCCACCCTCGCCGCCTCGGCCGCCGTCACCTTCGGCCTCACCGCCGCCGGCTACGCCGGCATCGGCCTCGCCCAGGGCGCCACCGCCGCCTGGACCTCCTACATCCTCGGCCAGGCCGCCAAGGTCTACCTCCAGCAAGGCTGCCAGTGGGGCACCCTCGGCATCAAGACCGTCATCCAGCAGATCCTCGACCGCGCCCAGGCCGACTCCGTCCTCGACCGCCTCCGCGATGACCTCAAGCGTAAGGTGAAAGGTTGATCTTATGAGATTCCTGTAGAGTAGAGCTTGCCCTGCCCTACAAACACTAAATATGAAAATTCAAGTCAAATTGCAATCTCTGCTCATTTCGGTTGCCGTCGTGGCCGTCATCCTGGCCTCCGTCCGCACCTTCTCCGAGTTCCAGCGGAAAGAGCCGGACCTCCTGCAAGGCGTCGTCCTTACTGTGATGTTCGCGATCGCCGCGGTACTCCTCCTGGGGCCGGTGGCGATCGGCCTCTGGTCCCTCGTCCAGGAATACCGCCGACCCGGGGACCGACGGCCATGAGCCAACCGACGAAAGCTCAACGGCCCGTCGACCTCGCCGTCTTCGGCGTGGTCAACGCCGGCAAGTCGAGCCTGATCAACGCATTGGCGCGGCAGCAGGTCGCGGAGACGAGCCCCGTCGGCGGTACGACGACCGAAGTCAAGGCGACGGGGTGGCGCGAGGTCGTCGCGGAGATCGGGCCGGTGGCCGTGAGGTTGATCGACACGCCGGGATTGGAGGAGGTCGGCGACGAGGCCAGGGAGAGGCTGGCACTGGAAGCCGCCAGGAAGGCCGACCTCATCATCTTCATCACCGCGGAGGACCTGACCGCCTCGGCGCAAGTGGCCATCGAACGGCTGCGAGTGGTGGGAAAGCCGATCGTGGTCGCGGTCAACAAGATGGACCTGCTCGACCCGGAGGAGCAGGAGGAAGTCCTGTCGAAGATTCGGGGACGGCTGGCCGGGACGATCGCGGCCGAGGACGTGGTCGGCATCGCGGCGGCGCCGTTGGTGAGAAAGCGGGGGCCGGACGGAAGGATCGAGACGACCCGGGGCGAGCCGGAGGTCGAACCCCTCGAAACCCGCATCCTGGCCTGCCTGGCCGAGGCGGCGGGGGACTTGCAGGCGCTCGCCGATGCGTCGGGACAGGTCGAGGCCCATCGCCAGGTCCGCGAGGCCGATCGGGTTCGCCGGCGAGAGCGGGCGGAGCGGGTCGCCGACGAGACGAGCGTGGCGCTGGCCCTGGCGCTGGCCGTGAATCCGATCCCCGTGCTCGACCTGCTGACCGGCTCGGGAGGGATCGCCTTGCTGGTCAAGCGGGTCGGCTCGGTTTACGATGCGGACCTCTCGGCCGAGTCGCTCCAGCAGCTCTCCCGCGACCTGATCCGCGGCGGCCGGATTGCGCTCTGGGGATCGCTGGCGGCGACCGGGTTGGGAGGCGCCTTGAAGCTCGTGCCGGGGCTCGGCCACGCCGCGGGGGCGTTGACGCAGGCGACCGCGGCGGGCTACTTCGGCCACGTCCTGGGTCGCGCCCTGGTGACCTACTTCGAAAACGGCCGCGACTGGGGCGACGCCGGCCTCGTCGCCCTGCTCGACCGGCTCGCCCAGGCCACCGACCGCCGCACCTTGACCCGAGGGCTCGCCGACCGCCTCAAGGCCCGGCTCGCCTCCCGATCGGACGAATCATGAACGATCCAGCGGCCAGGAATCGACGACGACGCGGCCTGATCATCCTGGTGGGCGTGCTGGCCATCCTCGCGGGCCTGGCGGCCGAGATCTGGTGGACGGCGCCGTTGCGGGGGGCGATCCGGACCTACTGGGACCTCATCGGCGCCGCCAACCGCTCCGACCTCGACGCCGCCCGCCGGCTCTGCTCGAGCCGATACCTCCAGACCCACGAGCTGGCGCTCGCCCCCGAAGGGGGGATCGTCGGCCTCCCGCGGAACATCCACAAGAACCACCAGGTCTGGCGGCACGGCGACGCCGTCTGGCTCTGCCCCACCAACCGCGTCGGCCCCGTCTACCAGTTCGTCTTCGAAGGCGGTTCCTGGCGGTTCGACGGCCCCGTCGGCATCCTCGAGGCAGGCCAGCACCTCACGCCCCTCCCCGACAACGGGCCGCCGACAGCCTCGGAGGATTGAGACGGATTGCCCGGCTCATGGCCGTTCCGTTCACGGCCCCTCTTCGACCTCCGCGCCGACATTGAGGAAGCGGTTCCCCTCGGACTTCAGGCCCTCGGCGGCGCGGGGGTGGAGGATGCCGACGGAGCGGCCGGGGGAGATCGAGGAGGAGCCGAGGGTGTTGTCGCGGAAGACGAGGTCGCGGTGCGGGCCGCGGACGGTGACGGCGACGGCGGGATGGCCGGAGGTGCCGCCGTTGTCGAGGATCCGGTTGGACTCGAAGACGTTGCGGTGGGCGCCCATGGCCTCGGATTCGTGGCGGAAGAGGACGCCGGTCACGGCGTTGCCGACGATCGTGTTGGAGCGGAAGAGGTTGTCGGTGTCCTTGTGGCCGATCGACACGCCGGCGCCGGCGTTGCCGCGGAGCTCGTTGGCCTCGAACAGGCCGTGCTTGACCCGCCAGCAGACGAACATACCGTCGCCGCCGTTGTCGACGGCGCGGCAACGGCGGACGATCGGCCGCGACGAGCCGCTGCCGGGATGGAGCCCGAGCCCGGTGTTCCGCTCGGCCGTGCAGCCCTCGACCGTCACCCCGCGCGAGACCTGGAAGCTGATGCCGTCGCCGTTGTACGCGCGGACGTCGCAGTCGCGGATCGAGATGTCTTCGCACTCGAAGAGGTAGATCCCGCCGCCGCGGCAGCCGTCGAGCCGGCCGCCGCGCCTCGAGGCGTTCCCCTCGATCGTCAGGCCCTCGACCGTCGCATCCTTCACGCCCCAGCCGCCCACGACCGGGAACGCCAGGCGGGCCGTCGCCTTCTTGTCGACCAGGTAGTCGAGGTAAAGTGGGGCCGAGATCGTGAAGGTGCGGTCGTCGAGTTTGGCGGTGAGGGTCGCGGTGGTGACGGTGAAGCCGCCGGAGTTCGCCTCGTCCTGGATCGAGACGCCGTCGCCGACGCGGAACGCCGACGGGTCCTCCAGCGTCACCTGCCGCTCGTTGCAGTCGCCGTCGCAGGCGAGGCGGGTTTCTGCGCCGTCGCAGGCGACGAGCACCGTCTTGCCCGGCGTCCCCCGGATGCGGACGTGGTCGCGCAGGCTCAGCGCGTTCCTCATCGCAAAGCGCCCCGGCCCGATCTCGACCGTGCCGCCCCCGAGCCCCGCCACCTGGTCGACCGCCGCCTGCAACGCCCGGTTGTCGGCGCCGCGGATGTCCCCCTGGTCGACGCCGACCCGGACCGTGGCCCTCCCGCCGTCGCCCGCCCTCGCCAGGGTCGCCGACGCCGCCGCGATCGCCGCCATCCCGAGCCAACCGGCCGCCCAGCTTCTTCGAACGTGCATCGTCGGTCCTCCCCGCGTCGGGGTTTCCGGTCGTGAGCCCGACGGCCAGCGTAACCGTGCCGGAACGGCGCGGGCAAGCGTCGGGCCCGTCCTCGGGCCGTTCCGGCTCGCAGAGGGGGTGGAGGGGCTCGCCTTCGCGGAGGAGGCGGGCGATCGTGGCCGCGTGAGTATGGCACCGCCGCCGGGACCGCGCCGCGCGGATCAGGCCGGCGCGGCGCAGGGCTAGCAGGGCCCTGGACAGGTCCATCGGGCGGGATGCATGTCCCCTCGGCGAGCTGCCGGGTCGTCGCCGGCTCGCCCCCCAGGGCCACCACCGCCCGCGAGGCGTACTCCGCCGTCTGGGAGATCATCGCCGACGCCCGTCGCGAGCGATATCGGACCTTGACATCCGTTTTCCCCGCCGTAAGGTAGCAAGCCGGACCTCAACCTCCGGTCTATCGGGCCGCAGCGACCCGGCAAGGTTCATCGACGTATCTCGGAACGGAGGATATCAACGATGAGCACCCTGGCTCGGGCACGACGACCGATGACGGTCTCTCCCATATGGCTCCAGGCGGCGATCCTGACGCTGATCTTCGGCTTCGCCGTGCTGGGATACGCGGCGGTCCGCGTCTATCGCGACGCGGCGCCGGTGCCCGAGCGGGTCGTGGACGAGGCGGGCAAGACGCTCTTCGACCGTCGCGACATCCTCGAGGGACAGGAGCACTTCCTGACCTACGGCCTGATGGAGTACGGCACCGTCTACGGCCACGGCGCCTACCTGGGGCCCGACTTCACCGCCGACTACCTGCACCGCGAGGCCCTGGGGATGAAGGCCCGCTACGGCGGCGACGACGCGGCCGAGCGGCGGATGCGGCGGGAGTTGCAGGCCAACGGGTACGACCCGGGCACCGGGACGCTGGCCTGGAGCGAGGGGCAGGTCGCGGCCTTCGAGGCGAACCGTGAGCACCTCGACGAGTCGTTCCTCGACCGCTCGGTCAGCGGCGCGGGCCTCAAGCCGCACCTGATCGCCGACCCCGAGCAACGCCGGCAAGTCGCCGCCTTCATCGCCTGGACGGCCTGGACGAGCACGGCGCGGCGGCCCGGCAAGGCGTATTCGTACACGAACAACTGGCCGCCCGAGGAGCTGGCGGGCAACTCCGTCACCGGCGAGGCGATCGTGTGGAGCGCCCTGTCGCTGGTGGCGCTGCTGGGGGCATCGGGATCGTGCTGGGCATCTACGGCCGCTACGGCGGCGCCGTCGGCTGGCACGAGACCGAGGAGCGTCGCATCCGGTTCGTGCCGCCGTCGGCCGTGGCCTTGACGCCGGCGCAGCGGGTGACGGCGTACTTCTTCCTCGTCGTGGCCGCCCTCTTCGTGCTCCAGAACCTCGTCGGCGGGGCGACGGTCCACTACCTCGTCGAGGCTACCGGCTTCTTCGGCATCGATCTGCCGCGGATCCTCCCCTACAACCTGTCGCGGACCTGGCACCTCCAGCTCGCCATCTTCTTCGTGGCGGCGGCGTACCTGGCCGCGGGCATCTTCCTGGCGCCGTTGATCTCGGACCGCGAGCCGAAGGGCCAGGGGGTGCTGTCGGGGCTCCTGCTCGGGGCGTTGGCGATCGTCGTCTTCGGCAGCCTCGGCGGCGAGGCGCTCAGCATCCACGGCAAGCTCGCCGGCTCGGCCCGGCCGAACTTCGGCGCGCAGGGCTGGGAATACATCGATCTAGGTCGCTTCTGGATGGTCCTGCTGATCGTCGGCCTGCTGCTCTGGCTCGTCATCATCTACCGGGGGCTCAAGCCCCGGCTCGACGTCGAGAGCCGCGGCAACCTCCCCTGGCTCTTCCTCTACAGCTCGTTGACCATCCCCGCGTTCTACGCCGTCGGCCTGCTGGCGCACACGAGGGGGACGTTCGCCGTCGTCGACTTCTGGCGATTCTGGGTCGTCCACCTCTGGGTCGAGGACTTCCTCGAACTCTTCACCACCATGCTCGTGGCCAACATCTTCGTCCTGCTGGGGATCGTCTCGGAGCGGTTCGCCACCCGCCTCATTTATTTTGATATCATCTTATATTAGTGCGGTGGTGTCATCGGCACGATGCACCACAACTATTTCAGCGGCGGCCCGGCGATCCAGATGGCCCTGGGCGCGTTCTTCTCGGCCGCGGAGGTCATCCCGCTGACGCTCTTGACGGTCGAGGCGTGGTCGTTCCTCCAGCTCGGCACGCGGCAGCAGGTGGGCGGCGCCCGCGAGTTCCCGCACCGCTGGGCGGTCCTGTTCCTGGTCTCCGTCGGCTTCTGGAACTTCCTCGGTGCGGGTGTCTTCGGCTTCCTGATCAACCTGCCGGTCGTCAGTTACTATCAGATCGGCACGCTCTTGACCTCCAACCACGGCCACGCGGCCTTCATGGGGGTCTACGGGATGCTGGCCCTCGCCTTGCTCGTCTTCTGCACCCGCTACCTGGCACGGCCCGAGGACTGGAGCGAGAGGCTCGTCGGCTACGCCTTCTGGTCGACGAACGTCGGGCTGATGCTGATGATCCTCGGCCACCTCTTCCCGCTGGGCGTGTTGCAGCTCGGCGACGTGGTGACGCACGGCTACTGGCACGCCCGATCGGAGTGGTTCCGCAACTACCCGTGGCTGTCCTGGGCGCGATTCCCCGGCGACGTCATCTTCATGACCGGCTCGTTCGCCCTAGCCTGGCAGGCCCTCATCGTGGCGATCCGCCCGCGCCGCGGGCCATCGCTCCGCGACGACGCCGAGCCGACCGGCGCGGCCGCGCTGTTCACCGAGGTCGTCCCCGCCGGCGCCGGGAAGTGATCGGGCCATCGAGGACGACCCCATGCCGCTCGCCGCCTGGGCGAAGTCGATCGACCTGCCGCTGGTCCTCCTGCTAGCCTATCTCGTCGCGCTGTGGGTCGGCGGGTGGGCCCTGGAACGGCTCGCCAGGGCCCACCATCGCAAGGCCCAGCGGTTCGCGCACCAGGGATTTGCCTACGACCCGGTGCTCGACCACTACGAGTGCCCGCAGGGCGAGCTCTTGACCCTCCACACCTGCGACGACCGCGACAAGCTGGCCATCTACAAGGCGCCGGCCTCGTCGTGCAACTCTTGCGTCCTGAAGGACTTCTGCACGCCGCACGACGCCGGCCGGCACGTCTATCGCTCGCTGGCCGAGTTCTACGAGACCGACGTCGGCCGCCTCCACCATCGAGTATCCCTGCTCGCCCTGGCCACATCCATCCTCTTCGCCCTCGGCGGCGTCCTCGCCCATTGGAACCGCCCCGGCGAGGTCCCCCTCCTCGCCGCCGCCTGCGTCGGCGCGGTCCTACTCTGGCGTGAGGTCCGCCGACCCGCCTCGGCCCCGGCCGACGACCGATAAAACGCGGCGGGTAAGAGCGAGTCCAGGCGGAGCGATTGTCAAACAAAGATTGTAAAACGCCCAGGCGCGGGTCATAATCGGTCGGGAGCTGGGAACGGCTGTGGGGATCACCGAGGGGGCCCGGGGATGCTGAGTTTACCGGTCGGTCCGCATTGGGGGCGTTGCGACGGGGTCCGGAGGCGCGACTTCCTCCAGGTCGGGGCCCTGGCGGCGTTCGGCCTGCCGACCTTGCTCCAGGCGGAGGTGCGAGCGGATGACGGCGAGGCCGCGGATCGGCCGAAGCAGACGGCGCAATCGGTGATCCTGGTCTACCTCGGCGGCGGGCTCTCGCACCATGACAGCTTCGACCCCAAGCCCGAGGCGCCGACGGAGGTGCGCGGGAAATACGGGGCGATCGCGACGAAGCTACCGGGAGTGACGTTCGGCGACAAGCTGGAACGCCTCGCGGCGCGGAACGATCGGTTCGCGCTCGTCCGCTCGGGGAGCCACGGCAACGACCACCACGAGACGGCCACCAACTGGGTCCTCTCGGGCCGGTTCGGCTCGCCGTTCGGCGATTATCCGGCGATCGGCGCGGTCGTCGCGCACGAGCTGGGCTATCGCGGCCCGTTGCCGCCGTACTTCGCCGTGCCGCGCAACCCGTCGTTCACGTGGGAGCTCGGCAAGAGCGCGTTCCTCGGCGGGCGTTACGAGTCGTTCAAGACGGGCGACCCGAACGACGCGAACTTCAAGGTCCAGGACATCACCCCGCCGGCCGGCCTGGGCGCGAAGCTCGACCGCCGCCAGACCCTCCGCGCGGCCGTCGACGGGCTGGCGGGTCAGGTCGAGGCGGACGACCAGCTCCGCACCCTCGACGAGTTCCAGCGCCGTGCCGTCGACCTGATCCTCTCGCCCGAGGCCCGCCGCGCCTTCGACGTCCGCCGCGAGGACCCCCGGCTCCGCGACCGCTACGGCCGGACGACCCTCGGCCAGAGCTGCCTGCTGGCGCGGCGGCTGGTCGAGGCGGGCGTGCGGTTCGTGACGGTCAACAGCGGCGGCTGGGACCACCACGCCAAGATCTTCGACAGCCTCGACCGCCGCCTCCCCGAGCTCGACCTGGCCCTCTCGGCCTTGCTCGACGACCTCGGCGTGCGCGGCCTGCTCGAGTCGACCCTGGTGGTCGCCTTCGGCGAGTTCGGCCGCTCGCCCAAGGTGAACAAGGACGCCGGCCGCGACCACTGGGGCCACGTCGCCAGCCTCGTCTGGGCCGGCGGCGGCGTCGCCCCCGGCCGCGTCGTCGGCCGCTCCGACGACCAGGGCGCCTCCGTCACCGACCGCCCCGTCCGCCCCGCCGACGTCGCCTGGACGATCTATCGCGCCCTCGGCGTCGACCCCACCCGCCACCTCGTCACCCCCGAGAACCGCCCCGTCGCCATCCTCGACGAGGGGGCGCCGATCGACGAACTCTTCGCATGAGGCGATCGTTCGGGGCGGTCGGGTTCAATACGGCAAGTCGAATACGAAATGGATCGCCTCCCAGACCTCATTGGTTCGATCCGCCGAAAGCGTCGTGATGGACTGCACGAGGCTGTCCTGCTCGATGGTCGCGATGTTGTCGAGCGTGACGACACACCGCGAGGGCACGTCGTCGCTCGTCTCCAAGACGACCTCCGATTCGAGGCCGCGGATGGTCCTGGTGAGGGGAGCCACTGTCGCCCAGAGGAGTCTTGGGAGCGCGTCCGATCGTGTCAGGATCAGGACAGGACGCCTGCCGACGGGGTCGGGGAGGGCCGCCCACCAGACTTGACCTTGCTCAAGGGGCATCGTCGGTCCGGTCCCAGTCCGAGAAACCCTCGACGCCCCAGACGCGAGCCAGGCCCTGCCGCGTCGTGCGTACCCAGGCGCCGGGGTCGTCCGGTCGGGCGAAGTAGTCCGAGAGGATCGCTTCGATGAGGGCGGGCACGGACAAGGAACGACGCCGCGCCTCATCCTCCAACCGTTCGCGGAACTCGGTCGAGATCGTGACGTCCATGGATCACCCCGAAATGCCGGAAGCCACACCCGATCGTACACACAAACCCGCCCGGTCGCCACGATGGTTCGGCATGATCCTGGCGCTCGTCGTCCTCGCGTCGACGCGCGCGACGGCCGCCGATGATACGCCAGTGAGCTACGAGCGCGAGGTCGTGCCGTTGATCGAGGACGAGTGCATCGCGTGCCACGACGACGGGTTCGAGACGTCGGACCTGTCGCTGGCGAGCGTCGAGGCGATGCGGAAGGGGGGCAGGCGGGGGCCGGCGATCGTGCCGGGGAAGGGGAAGGAGAGCCTCCTGGTGCAGTTCATGACGGGGGCGAGGCAGCCGCAGATGCCGCCGAAGGTGCAACTGCCGCTCGACAAGGTCGCCGTCATCACGCGCTGGATCGACCAGGGGGCGAAGGTCGACGGGCCGGGCCTCGGGGGCGACGGGGCGACGTCGCGCAAGGGCAAGGAGAAGGCCGACGCGCGCGAGGAAGGGGCGACGTCGAGCCTGCCGCCGCCGGTCACGGCCCTGGCGTTCGCGCCCGACGGCAAGGCGCTGGCGGTGGCCAGCTCGAAGGAAGTCTTGATCGTCGATCCGAGTGTAGGCGCATTGCGTCACCGCCTCGGCGGCTTCCCAGATCAGGTCACGGCCGTCGCCTTCCGGCCCGACGGCAAGCAATTGGCCGGCGCCGGCGGCCAGGCGGGGCGTCGGGGCGAGGTCCACCTCTGGGACGCCGCGACCTGGGCCGAGGCGAACGTCCTCCGCGGCCACGACGACACCGTCCTCGCCCTGGCGTGGCGGCCGGGCTCGAATCAGTTTGCCACGTCGAGCCTGGACAAGCTCATCCTGATCCGGGACGCCGACTCGGGCAAGGTCGTGCGGACGATCAAGAACCACGCGGACATCGTCGCCGCCCTGGCCTACAGCGCCGACGGCAAGCGGCTGGCCTCGGGCTCGGCCGACAAGACCGCGAAGGTCTTCGACGCCGAGACGGGCCTCCAGGAGGCCGGCCTGTCGAGCCACAACGACGCCGTCCTCCAGGTCGCCTTCAGCCCCGACGGCCAGTACCTCGCCACCGCCGGCAACGACCGCAACATCCACCTCTGGAAGCTCGGCCAGTACAACAACCCCGAGCGCGGGTTCGGCCACACCGGGCCCGTCTATGCCCTCGCCTGGATGCCCGACAGCAAGGCCCTCTTCGCCGGCGCCGGCGGCCGGCCCCCCGTCCTCTCCTACCGCCGCGAGGACGGCCGGCGCCTCATCGACCTGAAGGCCGACACCATGCCCGCCGACTGGGTCTATACCCTCGCCATCGCCCCCGACGGCCGCACCCTCGCCGCCGGCGGCTGGGACGGCTCCGTCACCCTCTGGGACCTCAAGGACGGCTCGAGGCTGCGGGCGTTCGTGCCGGGCAGGGAGGCGGAGAGTATAGTGGGCAAAGGGCCGAGGACCCATGGTAAATAAGTTTTTTTATATTGGAATGGTTTTGGCGGTCCCATTGTCCGCGACGGCGCAGATCGCGCCGCCGACGGTGTCGGGCGTGAGGCCGGCGTCGGCGTCGGCGGGGGAGACGGTCGAGCTGGAGGTCAGGGGGAACGGCCTGGAGGGATTGAGCGCGATCGTGTTCGAGGGCGAGGGGATCGCGGTCGAGAAGGTGGAGGGGACGAAGGCGAGGGTCGTCGTGGCGAAGGGGGCGGCGCCGGGGGCGAGGACGTTCCGGGCCGTCGGGCCGAAGGGGCTCTCGAACGCGAGCACGTTCTACGTCGGCCGCCCGTTGCCCTCCGTGCGCGAGGCCGAGCCGAACGGGGGGTTCGCGACCGCACAAAAAGTCGAGGCATCGGCGGCGATCGGCGGCGAGATCAAGCCCGGCGCCGACGTGGACCTGTTCGCGGTCGACCTGAAGCGGGGCGAGGCCTTCGTCGCCGAGGCGATCGCGGCGCGGTCGGGCTCGGACCTCGACGCGCTCGTGACCATCCTCGACCCCGACGGCCGCGCCCTGGCCGAGGCCGACGACACCTTCGGCCGCGACGCCGCCGCCGTGCTCGTCGCCCCCCGCGACGGTCGCTATTCGGTTCAAATCCAGGACGCCGACGGCCCGCGCCGCGACGGCAACGTCGAGAACAAGCTCGCCCGCCCCTACCGCCTCGAGGTCGGCCGCCTGCCGCTCGTCACGTCCGTCTTCCCCCTCGGCGGCCGCCGGGGCGAGAGGACGAAGCTCCGCCTCGTCGGGGTCAATCTCGATCGTACTGAATATGAATGGACGACCGATTTCAAGGGTTGTTCTTTGGAAAACATTTACACGATTTCGACGGACCTCGGCCCGACGAATCCCTGGCCCCTGATCGCGGACGACCTGCCGACGACCGCCGAGGCCGAGCCAAACGACGACATCGACGAGGGGGCGACGATCCCCGTGCCTGCGGCGATCGACGGCCGGCTCGGGACGAGAGGGGATGTGGACGTGTTCCATCTGGTGGCCCGGCCGGGACAGGCGGGGGACTACGCGGTCCGCGCCCTCGCGGCGCGGGGCGGCTCGCCGGCCGATCCGGTCGTCGCGGTGCTCGACGCGAAGGGGACAGTCAAGGCGGAGAACGACGACGCGCTCGGCCGCGACGCCATGGTCGAGGCGCGGATCGACGAGAAGGACGGGGCCTGGGTCGCCGTCCGCGAGAAGTTCGGCCGCGGCGGCGACCGGTTCGCCTATCGCATCGAGGCCGAGAGGCGCGACGGCCGCCTGGTAATCATGGCGGACCTCGGCCCGCGGACCGTCCCTCGGCGGGGAGCGATGGCGATCCCGCTGACCATCGATCGCCGCGGCGTGGCCGGCTCCTGGACCATTTCGGCCGAAGGTCTGCCCGCGGGCGTGAGGGTCGAGCCCCTGACCCTCGGCCCCGAGGCAAAGAAAACCGCGCTCGCGGTCGCCGACGACGAGACTGCCCCCCTCGGCCCGTTCGAATTGAGGCTCGTCGCCCGGCCCGATGCCGGGGCCGTGCCCGATACCCCGATTGCGTTCATGTACCAGGAATCCTCGGCCGTTGGAAACGGCCCCCGCCCGTTCGAGCCGATCTTCCCGACACTCGCCGTCGCCGAGCCGGCCCCGCTGGGCATCGCGATCGAGCCGGCCGAGGTGGCGGTCGAACCGGGAACGAGCGTCCCGCTCAAGGTCGTGCTCGATCGCAGCGGCGTCGCCGCGAAGAAGGCCGTCAAGGTCCGCTTGCTCGGGCCCCTCGACAGCTTCGAGCCGGTCGCGGACGTGAAGGTCGCCGCCGACGGCAACGTCGCGACCTTGACCCTCAAGGCCCGCGCCGACGCCCACCCGCGCCGGGGTACGATCGCCGCCCGCGCGTGGTTCGACGGCGGGCCGGAATCCCACGGGGTCGCCGCGCAGGGCCGGCTGGTCGTCCAGGAGAAGAAACCCTCTCAATGAGTTCGCTCAAGCGGGATTCCGGTGGATGGTGTCGAGTGTCCTGGGATTCCCCCCTCGGTTGCCACGGGTTCGGCCTCGAACCCGTGCTCCGAGAGGGCCGCCAGGCGCACGGGTTCGAGGCCGAACCCGTGGCAACCGCCGCCTTCGTCCCACCCCGAAAACCGGCTTGAGCGAATGAGTTTTCAATCGTCGCCGCGCAGGGTCACGAGCGAGACCTCGGGCGGGCAGAAAAGGCGGATGCGCGGGGCCTGGCCGCGCTCGCAGCCGACGCCGCGGCTGACGTAGATCGAGTTCCCATCGAGGACGTGCAAGCCTCCCGCGGCCACGGCGCGCGGGACGTGAGTCAACGTCAGCGGCGGGCCGAAACCGGGGACGACGACCTGCCCGCCGTGGGTGTGGCCGGCGACCACGAGGTCGACCCGCGACCGCCGGGCCAGCCCGAGCACCGGGTCGGGCCGGTGGGCCAGCAGGATGCGGATGTCGTCCTCATCCCCCTCGTACTCGAGCCGCTCCATCGCCATCCGCCCAGGCATCCGCCGCCAGTCCAGCTCCACGCCGCAGACCGTCACCACGCGGTCGCCGATCGCGACGCTCCGCGCCTCATTCACGAGTGGCTTCAAATGCGTCCCGGCCGCCAACTCGTCGAGCCGACTGGGCGGCCGGTCGACGTCGCCGGGGACGACGAAGACGCCGCCGGGTGCGTCGAGGGTCCCGAGCAGGGCCCGCAAGGCCGGTAGCTCGCGCGCGAAGGCGGCGTCGGACCCCTGGAACACGTCCCCCGGCAGCAGGATGAGGTCGGGCCGCTGGGCCATGAGCAGGGCCATCGCCCGCCGCTCGTGGTCGCCGACGTGATCGGCCTGGAGGTCCGTCAGGACGCCGATCTTCACCGCCCCCCTGCCCGCCCGACGCGGCGCGACGCGCACGTTGGCCGTCTCCAGCCGCAGGCGGAACGGCTCGATCCAGGTCGCGTACAACCCGACGACCGCCGGCAACAGGCCCAGCACGCCGAGGATTCGAGCCGGCCACGACACGCGCCGACCGTCCCATCCCGCGAGCAGCACCAGGGCCGCGAGCACCGGCACCAGGACAACCGCATCGACATAGGCGAAATTCATGACACCGAAGGCCGAGTTCACGCCGGCCTCCAGCAGGATCGGGAGCTTGAGGAGGAAGGTGAGCGACGCGGCCAATCCCGCCGCCGCGACCCGCCGCGCGGTGATCGGTCGGGTGCGCGGCCGCGCGAACAGCACGAGCGCCGCGACGATGCCGTCGATGGTCGTCGCGCCGACGAGGAGGGCGAGGAAGCGATCCTGGTGCATGGGACGGTCTTTCCCCCTCTCACCCCGGGAGAGGTCCGGGGTGAGGGTCACTTGCGTTTCAGGATAAACCCCCACCCGGCCCGCTCCCAGGGGGCATCGGTCTCTCCAAGGACTGTCGCATGGGTTCGAGGCCCGAACGGGCCTCATAGGAAGGCCTGCGTGCTTCACTGCCGCCGTGGTGCTGCACCGGCCGCGCAGGCGCCGCAGGCCGTCGCGACGTGATAGGATATCCGTCGCTCTCCCTGGGAGAGGTTCCGAGAGAAACGATCAGGATCAACACCCATGAGAACGACTCCCATCCTGGCCCTCTCTACCCTTCTCGGCCTGGGACTCCTCGGCGCGGCGGGGGAGGAGCCCGAGGGGGTCGTGAAGGTCTCGGAGGCGACACTCCATGGCGATGTGGAGTGCTTCAAGGTCGTGACGCCGACCGCGACGTACCTCTTCGGCAAGTCCGGCGCGGGTTTCGCGAGCATCCTCGACCCGGACGGGCACGACTGGATCTCGTACGCGCCGGGGGGCAAGGCCCGGGGGGAATACCGAGGGCTGCCCAAGTGCGGCCAGCCGACGAAATACTTCCACGGCGGGTACGGCTTCGGCCAGTACAAGACGGATAACCCCTTCACCAGCCGCGTCACGTTGCGCGAGCCGGAACACGTCCGCATCGAGTCGGCGACGCGCGACGGCAAGTCGTCCTGCGCCTGGGACTTCTTCGACGACCACGCGACGATGACCCTCCACAAGATCGGCCTGCCGACCTACTGGTTCCTCTACGAGGGGACGCCCGGCGGCAAACTCGACCCCGAGGGGGACTTCGTCCTCCGCCCCGACGGCTCGCGGACGACGCTCGATCGGCCGTGGTCGCAGGTCGTCCCCTGGGCCTGCTTCGGCGCCGTCGAGTCGCCGTACGGCCTGGCCCTCATCAACCACCAGGAGCCCGAGCCGCGCGAGGTCGATTCGTACGTCGCCTGGCCATTCCAGAAGGAGCCCGACGGCTCGTACCAGGACATGACCGTCTTCGGCTTCGGCCGCAAGGGGTACAAGGAGCTGGTCGAGCACGTCCCCGACCTGACGAAGCTCCCCGCCCGGTTCACGATCGCGATGCTGCCGCGCGCCGACTTCGCCACGGCAAAGGCGGCGTGCGAGCGGCTGAGGCGGGGGGAGTGAGGCGAGTCGAGGATGATCGGGTTCGGACGTGACGTCCGGTGGCGCCGAGGCTTGCGGGGAAGCGGGGGCGGTGATGTAATGGGATGGTGTCGGGGCCGAGGCCCGATGCCCGCCGAGCATGAGAACCCGCCGCCGTCGATCCCGCCGCACTCGGAGTGACCGCCGATGAAGAGTCGAAGGCCAACGCGCCGCAGTGCGCCTGTGGCGGCCTGGATCGGGCTGGCTTGCCTGTTGGTGTCGCCGGCCGTCGCGAGCGCGGGCGACGCCGGGGCGATCCCCGAGGTGGTGGAGTTCAACCGAGACATCCGGCCGATCCTGTCGGATAACTGCTACGCCTGCCACGGCCCCGACAAGAACGCCCGCAAGGGCGACCTGCGGCTCGACACGAAGGAGGGCCTGCTGTCGGAGGACTCGGTCGTCGCCGGCAAGCCGGACGACAGCGAGCTCTATCAACGGCTCATCGCGGATGACCCCGCGTTGCGGATGCCGGCGCCGAAGACGGGCAAGTCGCTGGCAACGAGGCAGATCGCCCTGATCCGGCGCTGGATCGAGCAGGGGGCGAAGTGGGAGGGCCACTGGTCGTACATCGCGCCGAGGCGGCCGAAGGCGATCCCCGACGACCCCGACGGCGCCTCGCACCCGATCGATCGCCTCGTCCGCGCCCGGCTCCGCGAGGCCGGCCTGCATCCGAGCGCGGAGGCCGACCGCGTCACCCTCATTCGCCGCCTCTCGTTCGACCTCGTCGGCCTGCCGCCGTCGAAGGCCGAGGTCGACGCCTTCGTCGCCGATCGGTCGACGGACGCGTACGAGCGGCTCGTCGACCGCCTCCTCGCCTCGCCCCACTTCGGCGAGCGGATGGCGCTGGGATGGCTCGACCTCGTCCGCTTCGCCGACACGATCGGCTACCACAGCGACAACCCGATGAACGTCGCGCCCTATCGCGATTATGTCATCAAGTCCTTCAATGAAAACAAGCCGTTCGATCGCTTCACGGTCGAGCAGCTCGCGGGGGACCTCCTGCCGGGGGCGACGACCGAGCAGGAGGTGGCGTCGGCGTACAACCGCCTGCTCCAGACGACGGAAGAGGGCGGCGCCCAGGCGAAGGAATACGAGGCGAAGTACGCCGCGGACCGCGTCCGCAACGCCTCGACGGTCTGGCTCGCCGCGACGATGGGGTGCTGCGAGTGCCACGACCACAAATATGATCCCTTCACCACGCGCGACTTCTACTCGTTCGCCGCGTTCTTCGCCGACGTGCGGGAGGCCGCCGTCGGCCGCCGCGAGCCGGGCATGCCCGTGCCCGACCCGGGGCGGGCCGAGGCGTTGCGCACGCTGGACGAGCGGATCGCCGCGACGAAGGCGCGGCTCGACGCCTCGACTCCCGAGCTGGCCGGATCGCAAGGCCGCTGGGAGGCGAGCCTGGGCGGCGAGGTCCGCTGGCAACCGCTCGGATTCGAGTCGGTCGGGACCGACTCGGGGACGATGCTGGAACGGCTCGGCGACGGCTCGTTGCGGGCCTCGGGGAACATCGCGGTGAAGGAGGCGTACCGGATCACGGCGCGGTCGTCGTCGAAGGACGTGACCGCGATCCGGCTCGAAATCCTCGCCGACCCGAAGCTCCCGGCGAATGGCCCCGGCGCGGCCGAGAACGGCAACTTCGTCCTCAGCGAGTTCCGCGTCGCGACGGCCGTCGGCGACGGGCCGATCCGGCCCTTGAAACTCGGCACGGCCGTCGCCGATCATTCGCAGGACGGCTATCCGATCGCCAAGGCCATCGACGGCCGCGCCGACACAGGCTGGGCGATCCTGCCGCAGGTCGGCAAGGGGCACGAGGCGATCTTCGAGGCCGACGGGCCCGTCGGCGACGGCGACCTGACGACCTGGATCGTCACGCTCGACCACCGCTCGACCTTCCCCAGGCACAACATCGGCCGGTTCCGGCTCTGGCTCACCACCGACCCGAACCCGTCGCGATCGCTCGGCCTGCCGGATGACGTGCGCGCGATCCTGGCCGTGGCTCCCGAGTCGAGGACCGACGCGCAGCGCGGCCGGCTCGCGGCCCATTACCGCTCGGTCGCGCCCGAGTTGAAGCCCCTTCGTGAGGAGCTGGCGCGGCTCGAAACGCAGAAGCAAGCGCTGATCGACGCGATGCCGAAGGTGCTCGTGACCGTCGCCGGGCCGCCGAGGACGATGCGCGTCTTGCCGCGCGGCAACTGGCTGATTGAGACGGGCCCGGTCGTCGAGCCGGCGGTGCCGGCGTTCCTGGCGACCTCGGCGAACGGCGAAGGTCGGCGCGCGACGCGGCTCGACCTGGCGCGTTGGCTGACGGCGCGCGAGAACCCCTTGCCGGCGCGCGTGGTCGTCAACCGCCTTTGGAAGCAGTTCTTCGGCACGGGCCTGTCGAAGACCGTCGACGACCTCGGCTCGCAAGGCGAGTGGCCGACGCACCCCGAGCTGCTCGACTGGCTCGCCGTCGAGTTCCTGGACCGCGGCTGGGACGTCAAGCACATGGTCCGCCTGATCGTGACCTCCGAGACGTATCGCCAGTCCTCCCGGCCGACGGCCGAACAGAAGGAGCGCGACCCGTACAACCGCCTGCTCGCGCGGCAGGGTCGGTTCCGACTCGACGCGGAGCTGGTGCGCGACAACGCCTTGGCCGTGAGCGGCCTGCTCGTGCCGGTCGTCGGCGGGCCGAGCGTCAAGCCGTACCAGCCGTCGGGCTACTGGGACCAGCTCAACTTCCCGACGCGGACGTACCAGGCCGACCGCGGACCCTCGCAGTATCGCCGCGGCCTCTACACCCACCGCCAGCGCACCTTCCCGCACCCGAGCCTGCTCGCCTTCGACGCCCCGAGCCGCGAGGAGTGCGTCGCCGACCGGTCGCGGTCGAACATCCCGCAGCAGGCCCTCGCCTTGCTCGACGATCCCACCTACGTCGAGGCCGCCCGCGCCTTCGCCGAGCGGATCGTCCGCGACGGCGGCGCGACCGTCGCCGATCGCCTGGACTTCGCCTTCGGCCGCTGCCTCTCGCGGCGCCCGAGCGATGCCGAGGCCCGCCTGCTCGCCGACCTCCTCTCGAAACACGCCGCACACTATGCCGCCGACCGCGACGCCGCCCGCAAGCTCCTGGCCGTCGGCGACCGCCCCGCGCCGGCCGACATCGACGCCGCCGAGCTCGCCTCCTGGATCTCCGTGGCCCGCGTCCTGCTCAACCTCCACGAGACGATCACCCGCGATTGACGATCGAGGATGCTGATATGAACCATTTCGACCAGATCCGCCTCCTCCGGCGGCGGACGTTCCTCGGCCAAGCGACGCGGGGATTGGGCGCGCTGGCGCTGGCGTCGCTGGTCGACCCGAAGGTCCTCCGCGGCGCCGAGCCGGGCCCGAGGGGAGACCGCTGGGAGGGGGTCGCGCGGCCGTTGCACCACGCGGCGAGGGCGAAGCGGGTGATCTTCCTGAGCATGGCCGGCGGGCCGAGCCACCTGGAGACGCTCGACCACAAGCCGAAGCTCGCCGCGATGCACGGCAAGCCGATGCCCGAGTCGTTCACGAAAGGCCAGCCGATCGCGCAGCTCCAGGGGCAGAAGCTCAACTGCTTCGGCCCGCAGCACCCGTTTTGCCGGTTCGGCAAGTCCGGCCAGGAGCTCAGCTCGCTCTTCCCCCAGATCGGCGGGGTCGCCGACGAGATCTGCATCGTCCGGTCGATGGTCACCGAGGCGATCAACCACGACCCGGCGCATACCTTCATGAACACCGGCACGACCATCTCGGGCCGGCCGAGCATGGGGAGCTGGGTGACGTACGGCCTCGGCAGCGACGCCGACGACCTGCCCGGGTTCGTCGTCCTGACCTCGCAAGGCCGCGGCGGTCAGAACCAGCCGATCGCGTCGCGGCAGTGGCACAGCGGCTTCCTGCCGAGCCGCTTCCAGGGCGTCCACCTCCGCGGCCAGGGGGACCCGGTCCTTTATCTCAGCAATCCCGCGGGCGTCTCGCGAGAGACCCAGCGCGACTTGGTCAGTTCCGTCCAGACGCTCGACCGCCTCCGCGACTCGGCCGTGGATGACCCCGAGATCGCCGCACGGATCAGCCAGTACGAAATGGCCTTCCGGATGCAGGCGAGCGTCCCGGGCCTGATGGACCTGTCGGACGAGTCGAGGGAGGTGCTCGAGCTCTACGGCACGAAGGGGGCCGACGGCTCGTTCGCGGCGAATTGCCTGCTCGCGCGCCGGCTCGCCGAGCGCGGGGTGCGGTTCATCCAGCTCTACCACCGCGACTGGGACCACCACGGCAACCTCAAGAAAGACATCGCGCTGAAGGCCGAGGAGGTCGACCGGCCCGCCGCGGCGCTCATCACCGACCTGAAGCGGCGCGGGATGCTCGACGACACGCTGGTGATCTGGGGGGGCGAGTTCGGCCGCACGCCGATGGCGCAGGGGAATGGCCGCGACCACCACATCAAGGGGTTCTCGATCTGGCTGGCCGGCGGCGGCATCCGGGGGGGCGTCACCCACGGCGCCACCGACGACCTCGGCTACAACGCCGTCACCGACGTCGTCCACGTCCACGACCTCCACGCCACCATCCTCCACCTGCTCGGCATCGACCACCGGCGCCTCACCTACAAGTTCCAGGGCCGCGACTTCCGCCTCACCGACGTCGCCGGCAACGTCGTCCGGCCGATCCTGGCCTGACTTTGCCATCTGCCGTCGGTCGGGTGGCCCGCCCCGCCAGGGCGTGCTCCCCGTCCCGACCGAGCCCTGCCAGGTCGTGCGACTCGACCGGCCCCAGCCACCCCATCGAATGATTTCGGACCAGCCCGTTGACAGGCCATGTCGCCAAGGATACAAGGGCGAGGACACACCTGGGGACTGCCTGCGAGGCAGTCGAGCGGACGATCGACACCATCGAGGACGGAGCGAATCGGCCATGCGGACCGACACCCGGAAGCTGCGCGCGTTCCGCCCCGAGTCGATGAGCCTGGAGGCCAAGAGCCCGGTCTCGTCGCTGGTCCAGGGCGAACGCACGTGTTTCGCAAATCCTTGTCCTGCAAGGATTTGCAATCTAGTGCACGGAATTCAACTAGTCGCAAGTTCTTTGCAGACAAGGATTTGTGAATTAGATGCGTTTGCCCTGGTCGCTGGTCCCGGCCCTCCCCGAGGCGGGCGACACGGTCGACATCTCCGCCACGCCGCCATTGACCGCCGCGCGACGGCCGGCGACCGTCTCTGCCCAGGATCGGCCTGGCGGGGCGGTCTTCTCTCCCACGATCGCGCTGACGTCGATCGCCCAGCCCACCGCGTCGCGGCCGGCCATCGCCCCGGCTCTGGTCTCCGCGTCCCAGGACGTGCCGACCGCCGCCCCCCGGCCGCTTGCCATGACCGACGCGACGGCCGACCCGACCGCCACCACGGTCGCCACCGCCTCGCCCACATCGCAACTCCCCCGTCCCTCTGCCTCTCTCACGACGTATCCGCCGGCGCCCGTCGGCCTCACGAGCCCCCAGGCCCCAGCCGCCGCGCAGGCCCCGTCCTCCCCATCCCCGGCGCCGGCGAACCTCGGCGCGGCCTCGACCCAGGCCATCGTCTTCGCGAGCGACCCCGGCATCCGGCCGATGACCATGGCGCCCCCGCCTGTCGACCCGAGCCAGGGCGCGAGCAGCGGCCCGTCGACCAAGCTCGCGCCAGATGGGAGCGGGGGTGGCGGAAGTGGTGGCGGCGGGACAACGCTCTTCATCAGCGGCGGCGGCGCGCATGGCAACGCCGATGGCTCCTACTCGGACATCGTCGGCGACGGCAACATCTTCTACCTCCAGGGCGCGCAGAACGGCCGGGTGCTCGAATCCGTGACGTGGACTATCACAGGACCCGGCCCTGTGGTTCAAACCCAGACCTACACCCTGACGCAGGGGGGCAACACCAACTATACCTTCCCGAAAACCGACCCGACGCCGGACGGCGTGAGCGACGAGATCACGGCTTACTGGGGAGCGGTGCCGGGCAACTACACGATCACGGCCAAGGCAAACTACTTCGATGGGTCCGATACCGTCACGGCCCAAGTCAACGTCGTGGCGCCCAAGTTGAATTCGCTGAGCATGACCCAGTTGCCGATGAAGGTCGGCGGGCCCTATCAGGCCCAAGAAGGTCTCGTTGTAGGACTCCATCAGGGAGACCTCGGTGCGAATCCTCCGACATACGGCGATGTTGTGTCGGCATCTATTACGATGCCAAATGCCATTTTCCAAGTTCCAGGTGGATATTTCGCATTTTTACAAATGGTTAATCTTAACACTGATGTAACTAATAATGTTACTGGTCGCCATACGATGGTAAGTAACAAGACTGTCTTGGACGATACCGGGCTGAGTTGGTTCCAGAACACCTGGGTCTCTGCTACATACCCCTCTTCGAGTCAGACAATCACCGTGCCGCCTCCCCCAGCCCAAGGGCAGGCACCGGCCGTGCGTGATGACCCGGAAATCGCGGAACCGCCGGACTGGGTCGGTAACCCTCAGAAGGATTACTACACAAAGATCCAGGCACAGAGTTCGTTCTCGACGTATCTGATGTTCCGACCCTACAATGGGACCAATAATCCGGGTTCGATCTACGTCCCGCTGGGCGTCGTCAACTGGAAATGGCAGGCCTCCGCCCAGTATAACGCGGCGACGAATCAGTATGATTGGACCAACAACGTTCAGCGAGACCCGCCCGATACCGGGGCGACACGTCAAGGGGCGACGTACACGGGCGACGTCTCCTGGACCACGAATGCGCACCAAGTCCCCTGGAACCCGCCCTACCCACCGACTTGAGCGACCCGGCCTCGGCGGTGCGGATCTCCGGGCCATCGAGAGAGGAGAAACGCTATGAGTCGCGATGACGTCGGCATGCTCGGTCGCAGGGCGACTCTCGCTGTACTATGCGCCACGGCTGTGGTGGCGGCCGGGCTAGCGCCACAAGGTCGGGAGAAGGCGTCGGGGCCTGCGCCCAAGGGCGAGGATGCGGCCCGGCCGCCGAAGGGCTCGGACAAGCCTCGGGAAGCCGCGAAGGACATGGACGAGGCCCCGAAGCCGCGCGTCTTGGAGGTGACGGCGACGGTGGGGAAGAAGAAATTCGAACGGCTCGAGCCGATCGTCGTCCGGTTCATCGCCAAGAACGTCTCGAGGGACCGCATCCAATCACCTATTAATGACGATATAATCATAGGAAAATATAGTTCTTACCGAGTCGAGGTCAGAGATGGCCGAGGCGAACTGGTGCCCAAGACCGAATACCAGCAGTCGGGGGGGCTGACCAAGGGCGACAAGATCTCTGGCTTCGACCCGGGCGCGGGGTTCCATGACACAGTCGTCGCCAACCTTGTCCGTGACATGACGGCCGGTGGCAAATACACGATCGTCGTCAAGGTCCCGTACTACGTCGTCGAGGTGCCCTTCAGGGGACGGGTCGAGTACGCCGCCTCCGAGCCAGTGGAAGTCCACGTCGGCGGCGGGATCTTCCGCGTCAAAGAGGAGGAGGCCGGCGTGTTCGGCGTCCATGGCATCAATGATTAAAAGTCCCGAGCACGAGGGGGACCGACATCTCGAGCAGAGAGTCGATGTCAGTTCAAGCAGAGAGTCGGTGTCAGTTCAAGCAGAGAGTCCGTGTCAGTTCAAAGCAGAGAGTCCGAAGCAGAGAGTCCGTGTCAGTTCATATTTCCGTCGTTTCAGTCAGGACAGAAATATGAACCGACACCGACTATCCCCCTCGACGACGACGCCAAGGTCGACGGGGCGACCTTGCCGCTCCCGGATACCGGCACCCTGGCCTCGGCACTCGGCGCGGCCTACGTCACCCCGTCCTACGACCTGCAGGGAAAGACCAACGTGCCCTTCGTCCTCAACGTCGATTTTAGCACCGAACAAGATGTTAGCATCACACATACATACTGGAACAGCAGAAATCAAAACGCGAACAATTATTGGGCAGCATATCTCTTGGAGGCTTTCCAGGGCCCCAAGAACCAGGACGGGGACCCCGACGTCGAGTTGACGACCGCGCCCTTCTCGATCTTGGGGGTTACCGTTGGTCCTGCCTTCCAGGATCCGGGCGGATCGCTTATCTTTTGGGAGGTCATCCAAGACTACGCGCGCCTGAACGGTGCGAGCCCCGTCGTCAAGGAGCAAGACACGGTCGTCCATGAGATCGGGCATGCGGTGGGCAACAGCGGTACCGAGCCGGTGACCCAGTACCCGACAGCGCCAAGCGTTTACGATCCCACGTATTTGAATTTCATCAGGACGGCCCTCCGGCCGTGGTCCTGAGTGAGCGGGAGGCAGTCATGCTGCTCCGAACGATCACGGCCCTCCTCGGCGCCGCCGTGCCGCTGATCGCGGCGACGCCGATGGACGACGGCCCGCGGGTGGCCGTCGACCTCGCCACACCTCGCCAGGAGTACCTCCTCGGCGAGCCGGTGCTCCTCGACGTCGCCGTCCGCAACGCCGGCCCGCAGCCGCTCAGGGTCCTTGGGTTCTCGGACGACGAGTTCGAGGTCCGGGTGGCCCTCGGCGACGCCCCCGTCAAGACAGTGCCGCGGGACTTCGGCCACCTCTCAGACCAGGGCGAACGCACGTGTTTCGCAAATCCTTGTCCTGCAAGGATTTGCAATCTAGTGCACGGAATTCAACTAGTCGCAAGTTCTTTGCAGACAAGGATTTGTGAATTAGATGCGTTTGCCCTGCCTCTCAGACCGAGGGCGTCCCGTCCAGGTGATCGAGCCCGGCGGGTCGCGGAAGTTCCGGCTGCGGGTCCTCGCCTACTTCGCGGTCGATCCCGTGCGGAATCGCCAGCTCGTGCCGCTGGCGTTCGAACAGCCGGGCGAGGCCACCGTTACGGTCCGATGTCCGCTCATCTTCGAGGGCGCCGACCACAGCGAGTGGTTCCAATCCGAGCCAATCCGACTGCGGATCAAGGCCCCGGCCGGCGACGAGGCAGCGGTCTGGCAGGCGATCCGGGACGACGAGACGCTCGCGTTCCTCGAGAACCACTGGCTTCCCGGCCGGCCCGCGATGCGGCGGAAGGAAGTCGCGTGGAAGCTCGTGCGGCTCCTGAAGGACCACCCCCTCAGCCGCTACGGCCCCGCGCTGCGATACGCCCTGCGGGGCTATTACCATAATAATATGACTCGCCTGACGCCCGCAGAGGCCCAGGAGATGCGCGACCTGCTCGGGGTCGTCGACTCGGTCGATGCCCTCTTCCCGGGCGATCGCCGCCTCGACGCCGAGGTGCTCATCGACTTCCCGAAGCCGACCCCCCTGCGGGACGTGCTCCGTTCGTACTCGAAGCAGGTCCGCGTCCCCTTGGCTGCCTCGGACACGATCGAGGGCACCGTCCAGCTCCGTCGCCACGCCAATCCCCTTCGGCTGGAGATGCTCCGCCTGAGTCAGGCCCACCGCGCCTCGTGGCGGCGGCGCGGCGACGGCTACTACCTGGCGCCGGACGACGAGTTGCCGCCGCCCCGGAAGCCCTGATCGGGGCGAACCCCCACCGAGCAGTCCGGTAGGGTGCGTCGAGTCAGCCCTGTAAAGGTGACATCAGGTACGCTTGTCTTGATCCTTGAGCAGCTTGGCCGTCGACAGGTGCTTCTTCTCGTATCCGCTGGCCTTCTTGGGCTTGGGCTTCTTCGGCCCGCGCGGTTGCTTGCGGTA
>DASZMJ010000076.1:0-31257 GCA_035551935.1 Isosphaeraceae bacterium | reverse complement strand
GGACCGGGGCCTGCGGCCCCAGCCACCCCGACGGAGACTCACCCTGGTCCTCCGATCCTCCTCAAATTCACTGGATCATACGATCATCCCAAACCAAGGAGCCTGAGGCCGCGACCGACTCGAACCGAGGGCGATCGCTGGGCCTGGTCCTCAAACCGGGTCGGGGCAGGTGGCCAGGTACCAGCGGACGGTGCGGTCGATGCTGGCGCGGTAGTCGAGCGCGGGGGACCAGCCGAGGCGCTCGCGGGCCTTGACGGTGCTGTAGGAGAGGTCGCGGCCCATCAGCCAGGTGGCGTATCGGGTGATGAGCGGGGGGCGCTTGCGTCGGGAGAGGCGGCCGAGGGCCTCGAGGAAGAAGGCGGCGGCGAAGACGGCGCGATAGGGGCGGACCTTGCGGATCGGCGGGGCATCGCAGGCGGCGGCCCAGAGGTTGAAGTAGTCGCGCTGGGTGATCGGCCCCTGGTCGGTGATGTTGTACGCCTCGCCGACGGAGTCCGGGTCGCCGGCCGCCAGCAGGGCCGCGTCGGCGACGACGCCGGCATAGACCGCGCTCAACGGGTTGTCGCCCGGCCCGATCAGGGGGACCTGCCCGCGTCGGAGCCGGTCGACGAGCCGCGCGGTGGTCGTCCGGTCGCGTTCGCCGAAGAGCCAGCTCGGCCGGATGACCGTCAGGCGCAGGCCCTCCTCGGCCGCCAGTCGCCAGAGGAGGGCCTCGGACTCGACCTTGCTGAGCGTGTAGTAGTCCCAGGGCCACCAGAGGTCCTGGCCCAGCGGGGCCGACTCGACGACCGGCGGGCCCCCCTCGGCCGGGTGGCCGTAGGCGCTCGTCGAGCTGATGTGGAGGAACCGGCCGACCCCCGCCTTCGCCGATGCCCCGGCGAGGTTGGCCGTCGCCGCGATGACCCCCGAGCGGAACTCGGACCAGCTCCCCCAATCGCCGACCTTCGCCGCCGCATGGTAGACGACGTCGACGCCGCGGACTGCCTCGGCGCAGGCCTTCGGGTCGGTCAGGTCGCCGCGGACGACCTCGGCGCCGAGCCCTTCGAGGAAGCTCGCGTCGCTCCCCGGCCGGACCAAGGCCCGGACCCTTCCCCCGCGCGCGGCGAGCCGCTCGGCGATGTGGCTGCCGAGCAGCCCGGTGCCGCCGGTGACGAGGCTCAGCGTCGTGGTGGGTCCTGCCGGGATCGGGCCTTCCATCGGGTCGCGGGCCGCGGGCTCCTGGGTTCGAGGAGGAATCAGTTTACGGCCCGGTCGTGCCAACCGACACCCTCGACCCCCTCATTTGACGCCCGGAGACGACCGGCCCCGGAAGGCCACCCAGAGGTAATAGACGGGCACGCCCGCGAGGATGCTCCCCAGCGAATAGCGCGCCTCGTCGCGGCGGTCGTGGAAGACGGCCGCGATGAACAAGGCGGTGCCGATCAGGTAGAGGGCCGGGACGGCCGGATAACCCGGCGTGCGGAACGGCCGGGGCAGGTCCGGCCGTCGGACGCGGAGGACGATCACGGAGCCGACGGTCAGCATCGAGAACGACGCCAGGCCCACGCCCGAGTAGACCATGATCTGGTCCAGCTTCGCCGACCAGAGCAAGGCCAGCGACCATGCCACCTGGAGCACCGTCGCCGCGGCCGGCGTCTCGAACCGCGGCGAGAGCCGGCCGGCGAGGCTCGGGAACTGCCCGGCCAGGGCCATCGCGTAGGCGACCCGGGGGCCGGTCAGGACATAGGCGCTCACCGACGCGAGCAAGGTCAGGCCGATCGCCACCGACAGCGGATTCGATACCCTCGCGCCGAACAGTCGCTCGGCCGCGAGCTGCGCGATCGGCGCGACGACGTTGACCTTCTCCCCCGCCGGCATGCGATTGGCCGGCGACTCGACGATGCCGCGCACGTCGGCGGCCGACAGGGCCAGGGCATAGAAGATGTTCAAGGCCAGATAGAGGCCCAGCACCAGGCCCGTCCCGAACAGGATCGCTCTCGGCAGCATTTTCTGCGGCTGCTTGACCTCGCCCGCGAGATACGAGGCCGCATTCCAGCCCGTGTAGGCATACGAGACATAGACGAACGAGGATGCCAGGGTGACGAGCAGGCCCGGCGTCAAGGGCGTGCGGTCGTCGAGGTTCGCCCAGTGGCCCCGGCCGGCGACGAGCCCGGCGGCGGCGAGCAGGCCGAGGATGCCGAGCTTGACGACCGTGATCCCCCCCTGCACCCGGATCGTCCGCCCCCGGCCCGAGATGTGGACCGCGGCGAAGGCCAGGATCGCCGCCGTCGCCAGCCCCCGCTGCGCGAGCGCGGCGGTCGGCCCCTCGAGCCGCAAGGGGGCCAGCGCGTACCGGCTGGCGGCGCTGGCCGAGACGGCGATCGGCCCGCCGAAGCCGATCAGGAACGAGACCCAGCCCGACAGGAACCCCGCGAGCGGCCCGTAGGCCTCGGAGAGATAGACATAGTCCCCCCCCGACTTCGGCAACGCCGCCGACAGCTCGCAGAGGCTCAGCGCGCCGCAGGTCGCGACCAGGCCGCCGACGACCCAGAGGATGAGCATCCACTGATTGCTGCCGGCGAAGTAGACGGTGTAGCCCGACGTCGTGAGGACGCCGGTGCCGACCATGCTCGAGATGACGACGAAGGTGGCCGTCGCCGCGCCGAAGGCCGGGCCCCGGGGCGCCGGCGGTCCCGGCTCGGTCGCGGGTCTCGTGGTCGGTCCCTGCACGTCGCCTCAGCGCTTCTTGAGGGTGATCCCGATGCCGGCCCCGTCCATCAGGACGAACGAGGTGTCGAGCTCGGGGCTGGTCGTGATCGCCTCGACGTATCGCGGGTTCGGGGCGGGCCGTCGCATGTTGTGGGCGAGGATCAGGCCGCCGGGCCGGACCATCGGGAGCAGCTCCTTGAGGTAGGCGTCGTAGCCCTCCTTCTCGGCGTCGATGAAGAGGACGTCGACCGGCTCCTTCTTGCGCGTCGCGGTCTGGTGGGCGTCCCCCTCGACGATCGTGATCAGGTCCTCGACGCCGGCCCGCTTGTAGTTGGCGCGGGCCACGGCGATCCGGCCGGCGTCGATGTCGTGGGTGTCGAGGTGGCCGCCGGTCTTGCGCAAGGCCAGGGCGAACCAGAGGCCGGATTCGCCGGTCGAGGTGCCGAGCTCGACGACCCGCTTCGCGTTGACGGCCTCGGTGAGCTGCCGGAGGAGCCGGCCGTCGGCCTCGGAGACGTTGGCGTAGCGCCGCCCCCTGCGGGCCTCGGCGATCGCGTCGAGGATCCGCTTCTCGCCGTCGTCCTTCGCCAGCGGCGGCTTCGACAGGCCGTCGGACTCCATCGCCCCCGGTGCTCCCCGGCCCCCGCGCCCCTGCTGCGACCAGGCCAGTCGGGCCACCGCGATCGTAACGGCCACCACGGCCGCCGCCAAGAGTGCTCGTCGCATCGGAGTCGCCCTCCGTTCCAAGTGCCTCGGGACCGTGCCACGACCTTTGGGAGCGTCAAGTTGACGGCAGGCGGCCCGACTTCCGCACCCGGGCGGCCGGGGATCGACGCCGTGCCGCCGACTGTGTTCAATGGAGCGATCGACCCCCTTCCGCCCGAGGAGCCGACCCATGTCTCGCCGTTCCCAGCGCCGGGCCTTCCTGACGACGGTCGCCGCCGGCGCCGCCTACTTCACGACCCGCGGGCTCTTCGCCGACGAGCTGACCCGGACCCCCCGTCAGACCGAGGGGCCGTTCTACCCCGACAAATTGCCGCTGGACACCGACAACGACCTGATCCTCGTCAACGACAACCTCACCCCCGCCGTCGGCGAGATCACCCACCTCTCGGGCCGGATCCTCGACGCCAAGGGCGACCCGGTCAGGAACGCCCTGGTGGAGATCTGGCAGGTCGACGGCAACGGCTCGTACATCCACTCGAAGGACCCGCGCCGGTCCGGGCACGACGGCAACTTCCAGGGCTTCGGCCGCTTCCTCACCGGCGCCGACGGCTCGTACTACTTCCGCACCATCAAGCCGGTGAAGTACCCCGGCCGCTGCCCGCACATCCATTACAAGATTCGCAAATCGGGAAAAGAACTCTTGACCACGCAATGCTACATCAAGGGCGACCCGACCAACATGAAGGACGGCATCTACCGCGGCATCCGCGACTCCAGGGCCCGCGAGTCGGTCACGATCGACTTCGCGCCGCTGGCCGACTCGAAGCTCGGCGAGCTCGCCGCGAAGTTCGACGTCGTCCTCGGCCTCACCCCGGGGGCCTGAGCCCCTCGGCCCGCCGGCGCTCGAGCTCGGCCACGAACGCCGCGTGCTCGGGCGTGGCGAGGCCGCGGCCGAGCGCGGCGAAGAGGGCGGGCTTATCGTTGGCCGCCAGAGCGGCGGGGTCGATCCAGAAGCCGGGGAACGCGCGCGATCGGAAGAGGCCGTCGGCGTCGGCGGCCATCGGCACGAGGCGGTCGTCACGCCGCTCGAACCAATGAATTTTCCGTTTTCTCACATCATAAACAATATATTCGAGGGCGCCTCCCCGTTCGTAGTCGGCGAGCTTCGCGTTCAGGTCGGTGGAGCGACTGCTGATGGCGACCTCGACGACCAGTTCGGGGACGCCGTGGGTGTACTCGTCCTCGCCGTCGATCGACTGGCCGCCGTATTCGGGCAGGATCAGGAGCGCCGAATCGGGCTGGGGTACCCGTTCGTCGTCGATGACGGTCGTCGCGTTGTCCTGGACCTCGGTCCCCAGCGTATGAGCCGTGTAGAAGCAGATGAGGGCGCTGAACAAGGGACTCGAGCGGGCATGCCCGATCTGTAGTGGCGATGGGATGACGTAGACGATCCCCCCGATCAGTTCGGCCCGCCAGCCGGGCGGCATCTTTTCATAGCGCTCCAAGAACATACGAGCATCCATCCGCTCGCCGTTCTCCAGCCAGGGGAAGCCGTCCTCGTCGAAGAACGAGGGCTCGACCCTGATGGTGATCCCCGGCGTCGGCTTCGCGACGGTGGCCATGTCAGCCTCCTGCGCCGAGCCTGGCGCGGACGTGGTCGAGGGCGCGGGCGAGGGCGTCGGGGAGCTTGGAGGGGTCCTTGCCGCCGGCCTGGGCCATGTCGGGCCGGCCGCCGCCGCCGCCGCCGACGACGGGGGCGACGTCCTTGAGCCACTGGCCGGCGTGCAGGCCGCGGGCGACGAGGTCGGGGGTCAGGCCGGCGGCGAGGTTGACCTTGTCGTCGGCGGCCGAGGCGAGCAGGACCGCGAGGCCGGCCTCGGCCTTGCGCCGGAGGACGTCGATCCGTTGCCGCAATTCGTCGGGAGTCTCTGATGGGAACGAGGCGACGATGACCCGCGCACCGCCGATCTCGGGGGCGTCGTTGAGGAGGTCCTCGGGCGAGGTCCCGGACTCGCGCCTCCGCTGGGTGGCCTGCTTCTTGAGGGCCTTGACCTCCTCGAAGAGGGCCGCGACCCGCCCGGCGGCCTGGCCGGCGGGCACGCGGAGGGCCGCGGCGACCTCGGCCAGGGCGTCCTCCTCGGCGCGGACGTGCTCCAGGGCCGCCTTCCCCGTCAACGCCGTGATCCGCCGGGTGCCGGCCGAGACCGACTCCTCGCCGAGGACCTTGAACAGGCCGACCTGGCCGACGTTGTCGAGGTGGTTGCCGCCGCAGAGCTCGCGCGAGAAGTCGCCCATGCGGACGACCCGGACGACCTCGGGGTACTTCTCGCCGAACAGGGCCATCGCCCCCAGGGCCCGCGCCTCGGCCATCGGCATCGTCGACCAGGAGACCGGGTCGCCGCGGAGGACCAGGTCGTTGACCGTCTCCTCGATCGCCCGGAGCCGCTCGCGGCCGACGGCCTCGGGGTTGGCGAAGTCGAACCGGAGCCGGTCGGGCTCGACCTTGCTGCCGGCCTGCTGGGCATGCTTGCCGAGGTGAATATGCAAGGCGTGGTGCAGGACGTGCGTCGCCGAGTGCGCCCGGCGGATCGCCTGCCGACGCCCCGCGTCGACCTCGGCGACGACCTTCGCGTTGACGGCCACCGTCCCCTCCGCCACCCGGCCGAGGTGGAGGGTGAAGTCGTTGTCCTTCTTCGTGTCCTCGACCCGGAAGACGAAGCCGTCGCCCTTGATGACGCCCGTGTCGCCGACCTGCCCGCCGGCCTCGCCGTAGAACGGTGTGCGGTCGAGCACCAGCGCGATCGGCGGCCCGCCGGCCCCCGCCGATGTCGACTCGGCCAACCGACCCTGCTCGACGATCCCGACGACCGTCCCCTCGGCCGAGGTCGTCCCGTAGCCGAGGAACTCGCTGCCGTGATGATATTCCTTCTTGAGCACGTCGAGCGGGCCGGTGGCGAAGACGTCGAACGCTTCACTTGTTCCGCGAGAGGTAGCGGCGTGCCGTTCACGCGCTCTTTCGTAGCCTTCGTGATCGATGGTTAGATTGTGCTCTGTCGCCAGACTCTCCGTGATTTCCTTGGGAATCCCGTGGGTCTGGTACAGGTCGTATACATCCTGGCCATCGATCACGCTTGACCCCGCTGCCCGGGTCTTTCGATAGACGTCTGACAGCCGCCGAATGGCTCCTTCGAGCTTGCTCAGGAATTCTGCCTCCTCTTCGCGGACGACGGTCTGAATCCGAGGCACGCTCTCCTTCAGCTCGGGATATGGCCGACTCATTACGTCGGCCACGACGGGAACCAGATCGAAGAGGAACGGCTCATTCTGCCCCATCAGGTAGGCGTCGAGCACGGCTCGGCGAAGCAGACGGCGGATCACATAGCCCTGCTTCTGCTTATCTGGTCGCACGTTTTCATGAATACAGAAGGTCAGAGCGCGAAGGTGATCGGACATCCGCCTGATACGGATCCGATCCTTTTCATCTCTCAGAGGCGTCAGGTCGAAGCCCAGTGCCTGGGCAACATTGCTGACGATCGGCCTGAAAACATCCGTCTCGAAGACCGTCGGCACGCCTTGCAGGCAGGCCGCGGCGCGTTCGAGGCCCATGCCGGTGTCGATGTTCTTCGACGGCAAGGGCTCGAGCTGGTTGGGGCCGACGCGGTTGAACTGGGTGAAGACGAGGTTCCAGATCTCGACTTCCTTCGGGCCGTTGCCGTGGAAGAAGATCTCCGAGCACGGTCCGCAGACGCCATCAGGCCCGTGCGTCGGCGCCCCGGCGGGCCAGAAGTTATCATCCTCGCCCATCCGGGCGATCCGGCCGGCGGGGAGCTTGATCTCGTCATGCCAGATGTTGAAGGCCTCGTCGTCGTCGAGGTAGACGGTGACGGTGAGGCGACCCGGGTCGATCTTCAAGGTGCGGGTGAGGAACTCCCAGGCCCAGTGGATCGCCTCGCGCTTGAAGTAGTCGCCGAAGCTGAAGTTGCCGAGCATCTCGAAGAACGTCTCGTGGAAGGCGGTCACGCCGACGTTCTCGATGTCGCCGGTCCGCAGGCACTTCTGGCAGGTCGTGGCGCGCCTGAAGCTCGGATCGCCCAGGCCCATGAACTCGCGCTTGAACTGGTTCATCCCCGCCGGGGTGAACAGCACCGTCTTGTCGTTCGGCACGAGCACGTCGCTCGGCTTGCGGACGCAGCCCTTGGACTCGAAGAACGAGAGGTAAGCTTCGCGGAGGTCGTCGGTGGTCATGGGTCGGATTCGCGACCGGAGGCCGCGGTCATTGGTCAGGTTGGGAGCCCTCGGTCGCGTTCACTTCACGACCACCGGCCCGTCCTCGGTGGCGAGCCGGACCGGGCCGCGGCGGCCGGCGACGGCGGCGCGGAACTCGGCGGGGGAGCGGACGGCCGTGTCGTCGACGGCGGTGACGATCTGGCCGGCCCTCAGGCCGGCGCGGTCGGCCTCGGAGCCGGGGGCGACCTCGACGACGCGGACGCCGCCGGCGGCCAGCGCCTTGAGGATCACGTCGGAGGAGACGCCGTCGGGCAGGATGCTCGTGTAGTCGACCCGCAGCCCGCGCCAGGGTTCGGGGCGGTTGGTGGCGATAACCTCGCCGGGGACCGGGCACTTCGACAGCACGATCGTCTTGTCGATGGCCCGGCCGTCGCGCTCGATCTTGAGCGTGACCCGCTGGCCGACGGGCAGGGTGCTGAGGGCCAGCGTCAGGCTGTCGCTGTCGGTGACGGGCCGGCCGCCGACGGCGACGATCAGGTCCCCTTCGATCAGCCCGGCCTGGCCGGCGGGCGTGGCGGGGTTGATGTCGCTGATCCGATTCGACGGCTCGGCGCTGAGCCCGACGCCGAGGAAGCCGTACTCGACCTCCTTGCCTTCCCGCAGGGTGGCCACGACCCGGCGGCCCAGGGCGTCCATCGGGATCGCATAGCCGGCCATCGCGTCGGCCCCGGCCACGGCGCCGGTGGTCGTGGTGATGCCGACCAGTTCCCCCTTGAGGTTCACCACGGCGCCGCCGCTCATGCCGAGGTTCAGCTTGGTGTCCAGTTGCAGGAGCGTCGGGTAGAGCCGGAGCGGCCGGACCGGCCCCCGAACCTCCTGGTAGGCCTCGGGGTCGATCCGCCGGGCGACGTTGGAGAGGATGCCCCAGCTCGCCGACGCCTCGCCGTCGCGCGGGTGTTCGGGCCCGCGGTCGGGGTTCTGGTCGACGCGCATGGCGTTGAACGAGTTGCCGAGGGCCAGCAGGAACGCGCCCTTGCGGAGGGTCGAGGCGTCGCCGATGGCGATCGGCCGGAGCGCCGGCGGCTTGCCCCCCGGCTCGACCTTCGGCGCGATGACGGCCAGGTCGCTCCTCGGGTCGGCGGCGATCACCTCGGCCTCGAACTGCTTGTGCCCCCGGGCGCGGACGACGATCTGCGACGCCCCCTTGACGACGTGGAAGGCCGTCAGGATCGCGCCGTCGTCGCCGACGACCACCCCGGCGCCGAAGTCGAACGCCTGCAAGTCGTCGGGGATGGCCTGCGGCGCGTCGGCCCCCTTGCCCTTGCGGACGATGCCCCCCTTGCCCTTGCGCACGGCCGTCGTCTCGCCGCCGGGTCCGTTGCGGATGCGGGCGATGCCCACGACCGACGGCTCGGCCGCCGCGACCGCCCGCTCCAGCGCCGTCTCCAGCGCCGTCACGATCGCGATCGGATCGGGAGCGGGCCTGGCCGGCTCGTCGACCACGGCCAGGAGCGTCAGCGACAGCCATGCGACCTGCGACGACATCAGCCCGGCCCCTTTCGACTCGACGACGATCGTCCCGTTGCCATCCTACCCCAAGCGCCGGCCCGCCTCACACCCCGACCTTCCTGCCGCCGCCCCGCGCCGCCCGCTTGCGGCCCTCCTCGCTCAGCTCCTTCTTCCGCAGGCGGATCTTCGACGGCGTGACCTCGACCAGCTCGTCGTCCTCGATGTACTCGAGGGCCAGCTCCAGCGTCAGCAAGCGCGGCGGCTTCAGCAGGACGTTCTTGTCCGAGCCCGCGGCGCGGATGTTCGTCAGCTTCTTCTCCTTGCAGGGGTTGACGGTCATGTCGTCGTCCCGCGCATTCTCGGCGATGATCATCCCCGGATAGACCTCGTCGCCCGGCTGGACGAACATCGTGCCGCGCTGCTGGAGGTTGTCGAGCGAGTAGGCGACGGCCGGGCCGCGGACCATGCTGACCATCACGCCGTTGGGCCGGCGGGGGATGTCGCCGCGGGCGGGCTGGTAGCCGTGGAAGTTGTGGTGCATGATCGCCTCGCCCTGCGTCGCGCTCATCAGGCGGTTGCGCAGGCCGAGCAGGCCGCGGGCGGGGATGAGGAACTCGAGGTGGGCGTAGGCGCCCTTCACGTCCATCTTCGAGAGTTCGCCCCGACGCCCCCCGACTAGCTCCATCACCGGGCCCATCTGCCCCTGCGGCACGTCCACGACGAGGTATTCATACGGCTCGTGCAGCTCGCCGCCGACCCGCTTCAGGATGACCTCGGGCTTGCCCACCGACAGCTCGTATCCCTCGCGTCGCATCGTCTCGATGAGCACCGAGAGGTGCAAGAGGCCGCGGCCCGAGACCATGAACGAGTCGCGCTCCTCGGTCAACTCGACCCGGAGCGCCACGTTCGACTGCAACTCGCGGTCGAGGCGTTCCTTCAGGTGCCGGGAGGTGAGGAACTGCCCCTCGCCGGCCAAGGGAGAGTCGTTGACGGTGAACAGCATGCTCAACGTCGGCTCGTCGACCTCGATCCGCGGCAGGGCCCCGGGGTTGTCGGGGTCGGCGATCGTGTCGCCGATGTCGACGCCCGCGAGGCCGACGACGGCGACCACGTCGCCGGCCTCGGCCGCCTCGACCTCGACGCGGCCGAGCTTGTCGAAGACGAGGACGCGGTCGATCGTCCCGTGGACCGTCACGCCGCCGGCCTTGAGCAGCGCCGCCTTGCGACCGCGCTCGATCCGGCCCGATCGGATCCGGCCGATGGCTATCCGGCCGACGAACTCGGAGAAGTCGAGCGTCGTGCAGAGCAGCCGCAAGGGGCCGTCGGGGTCGACCTCGGGGCCGGGCACCTTCTCGAGGATCAGGTCGAACAGCGGCCGGATGTCGCCCGCGTGCTGCGACGGGTCGGGCGAGGCGAAGCCGGCCTTGCCCGAGGCGAAGATGTAGGGGAAGTCGAGCTGCTCGTCGTCGGCGCCGAGCTCGACGAAGGTATCGAAGACCTCGTTGAGGACCTCGTTCGGCCGGGCGTCGGGGCGGTCGACCTTGTTGATGACGACGATCGGCCGCAGGCCGACGGCGAACGCCTTGCGCATGACGAACTTCGTCTGCGGCATCGGCCCTTCGAAGGCGTCGACCAGCAAGAGCGCCCCGTCGGCCATCTGCAAGGTGCGCTCGACCTCGCCGCCGAAGTCGGCGTGGCCGGGGGTGTCGATGATGTTGATCTTGGTCGTGCCGTAGTTGATCGCGATGTTCTTGGCCAGGATCGTGATCCCACGCTCGCGCTCCAGCGGGTTGGAGTCGAGGATGCAATCCTCCTGGAGCTGGCTGGCGCGGAACTGGCCGCACTGGCGGAGCATCGCGTCGACCAGGGTCGTCTTGCCGTGGTCGACGTGGGCGATGATGGCCACGTTGCGGATGTCGTCGCGTCGGATCATGTTCGGTCGGCCTCCGCCGGCTCGGTCGTCGGCCGCTACCTTCGTGGGTTGGGGTCGTGGGGTGGGTCGTCGTCGCCGACGGGTCGGGATCGGGGCGCGCATCCTGGCCCCCGAATTATCCGCGAAGCCCCCCTCCGCGGCAAGGCCGATCGCCGCGCCGGCCGGTCTTCATCGATCGGACACAACGCGGCGACGACCGGCTCACGCCCCGTCGCCGAGGGCCGCGCGCTGGAGCCGGACGAGCCGGTCGATGCCGCCGTCGGCGAGGTCCAGCAGCGCGTCGAGCTGGACCCGGGAGAACGTGCCATTCTCGCCCGTCCCCTGCACCTCGACCAGGCCGCCGGCGGCCAGTCGGACGACGTTGAGGTCGACCTCGGCCGTCGAGTCCTCGGCGTAGTCGAGGTCCAGCACCGGCACGCCCGCGACGATCCCCGCGCTGACGGCGGCGACGCCCTCCTTGAGCACGCCCCGGGCCGCGTCGCCGAAGCGGTTGCGCAGGGCGTCGGCCACGGCGACGTAGGCGGCCGTGATCGCCGCGGTCCTGGTGCCGCCGTCGGCCTCGAGCACGTCGGCGTCGACGGAGATGGTCCAGGGGCCCAGGGCCTTGCGGTCGACGACCGCGCGGAGGGCCCGGCCGATCAGGCGCTGGATCTCGGTGGCGCGGCCGTCGGTCCCCCGCCGCTTGCGGGTCGGCGTGCTCCCCGGCAGCATCGCGTACTCCGCCGTCAGCCAGCCGACCCCCTTCCCCTCCAGGAACGGCGGCACCTCCTCCGCCAGGTGCGCCGAGACCAGCACCGTCGTCTTGCCCGCCCGATACAAGGCGCTCCCTGGACAGGTCCTCAGGAAGCCGCGCTCGATCGTCACCGGCCGCAGCTCGTCGGCCGCCCGCCCGTCGTGCCTGGTCATCCGTCGTCTCCGCGTTATGCCCGATTCTTGTGAGGGCTTCAACCGTCCCGAAAGGACGACGTCCTGGGCGGTTGGGGATCGTTCAAGATCGTACGACAGGTCAGAGGATTCAACGGGGCACTCCCGGCCCCGCAGATGGCCTCGGTTTTTCGGGAGCAGGGATTGCCGAACCTTCCGGGCCCACTGTATCCTGGGGCGTCATACGACAGTGGGTGTGGATTGGCCGGCCACGCCACGCTCTTCCGGGGTGGATGATGGTTTCTACGTTCGATCGCCTGACCGAAGTCTTCCGGGATGTCTTCGAGGACGACGAGTTGTCGGTCGACCGGCAGACCACGGCGAAGGACGTCGAGGGGTGGGACTCGCTGATGCACGTCACGCTGCTGGTCAACGTCGAGCGGGCGTTCGGCATCAAGTTCCGCAGCTCCGAGATCGCCGGCCTGAAGGACGTGGGGGAGCTGGAACGACTGATCGACGCCCGCCTGGCCGCCCGTTGACACCCGCGTCGCCCGCCCCCGCCCGCGACCGAACCCTCCCTCCGGGGCCCCACTCGAGCATGGCGATCGAACTCTTCAAGCAGGTCCAGTCGCTCCGAAGGGAAGGCCGGACCCGCGAGGCGTTGGCGTTGCTCCGCGACGGCCTGCGCCGAGGCCGGCTCGACCCCGAGCAGGTCGACCGGGCCGGTCGGATGGTCCGCCAGGCGATCGAGGCGGGCCAGGTCGACATCAAGCCGGTCCGAGTCCGGCTGATCGGCCAGGTCACGACGTCGTGGGTCGTCAACGCGCTGACGGCCGTCGCGTGGGGCCGCGGGGCCTGCCTGGCGGTCGACGAGGGGGGCTACGACACCCTCCTTCAGGACCTCTCGGAGCCGGCCGACGGGGCCGCGCGCCCGGACGTGATCGCCCTGATCCCCTGGGCGGCCCGCTCCCTCGGCGGTGAGTTGTCGACCGAGGCCCGGGTCGAGGACGCGCTGGCGTTCTGGCGGCAGTGCTGGCGGCTGGTGTCCGAGAATCACGGCGCGAAGCTGCTCCAGGTCGGCTTCGACTGGTCGTCCCCCGGGCCGCTGGGAGCCCATCTCTCGGGGGCGGGCGGCGGCCCGCTCGTCGTGACCCGGGCGTTGAACGCCGCGGTCCGCGCGGCCCTCCCGCCGGGCTCATACTTCCTCGACCTCGAGCACGTCTCCGGGGCCCTCGGCCGCGCGACGTTCTACGACGACCGGCGATACTACTGGACCAAGCAGCCGTTCAGCGAAGCCGGGGGCGTCGCCCTCGCCGAGCACCTCTTCGCCGGCGTCCGCGCCCTGACGACCGGCCCCAAGAAGGTCCTCGTCCTCGACCTCGACAACACCCTCTGGGGCGGGGTGGTCGGCGAGGTCGGCCCGCTCGGGATCACCCTGGGGGACAGCCCCGACGGCGAGGCCTTCCGCGCCTTGCAGGCCCACGCCAAGGGGCTCGCCCGGCGCGGGGTCGTCCTCGCGGTCGCCTCCAAGAACAACCCGGCCGACGCCCGCGAGCCCTTCGAGGCGAACCCGGACATGGTCCTCAAGCGCGACGACTTCGCCGCCTTCGAGGCCTGCTGGGACCCGAAGGCCCTGATGATCGCCCGCATCGCCGAGACGCTCAACCTGGGGCTCGACAGCTTCGTCTTCTTCGACGACCACCCCGCCGAGCGCGAGCTGATCCGCCAGGCGCTGCCCGACGTCGAGGTCGTCGACGTGCCGGAGGACCCCGCCGGTTACGTCCGGGCGCTCGAGGCCGGCCTCTGGTTCGAGGCGGTCGCCCTGACCGACGCCGACCGCGAGCGGGCCGAGCAGTACGCCGTCGAGGGGCGTCGGCGCGAGTTGCAGCGGGCGTACTACTCGATGGACGACTACCTGCGCTCGCTCGAGATGGTCGGCGACGTCCGCCCGATCGACGAGGCCGACCTGACCCGGGTGGTGCAGCTCCTGGCCAAGACCAACCAGTTCAACCTGACGACCCGCCGGCATTCGCGGGAGGACGTCCTGGCGCTGCTCGATGACCCGCGCTCGGTCGGCCGGACGCTCCGCGTCCGCGACCGCTTCGGCGACTACGGCCTGGTCGCCGTCGTCCTGGCCGCACCGGCGGGGGCCGACGCCGTGCGGATCGACACGCTGCTCATGAGCTGCCGGGTCATCGGCCGGACGGTCGAGCAGTTCTTCGTCGCCGCGACGCTCGACCGGTTCCGCGAGCTGGGATACCGCCGGGTCCTCGCCGAGTACATCCCGACGAAGAAGAATGCGCTGGTCTCCCGCCTGTACGACGACCTGGGGTTCGCCCGACTGTCCGCGGCCGACGGCGACGGCCCGGTGCGTTATCAGTTCGACCTCGAGGCGACCCCGAACCCGACGACGTTCGTCCGCAGGTGCGCGGGCTCCGAGGCCCCGGAGGCGGCGACCGCGGCGAGTTGAGCGCCGGACCGAGACCATGCTGCACCCGGTCGATCTGTACAGCCTCCGGTTCTGGGGCGTCGCGGCGGTCGCCGTGATCGCGCTGACGACGCTGTCCGGGGCGCGGGCGCGGGCCTGGGCCTTCGCCCTGGTCAACCTGGCGTTCCTCGCCCTGCACCTCGACGCCGCGGCCATGGCCGTGGCGGTCGGCGGCCTGTTGGCCTCGTTCCTCGTCCTGCGAGCACTCGGCGCCGGCCGGCCGAGGCTGGCCTCGGCCGCGGTGGCGGTCGGCGGCCTGGCGGTCCTCGGCCTGTTCGTGATCCACAAGGTCCCGGGGCTCGTCGGGGCGACGGGCGGCTCCGCCGACCGGGCGGGCCTCGCCGGCCTGCCGCCGATCCTCGCCGTCGTCGGGTACTCCTACGTCGCGCTCCGGCTGGTCGACGCGGGACGCGCGGTCTACGAAGGGCGCCACCCCGCGCCCGACCTCGTCGCGACGATCAACTATCTGGTCCCCTTCCACATGCTCGGCGCGGGGCCGATCCAGGCCTACGACGACTTCGTCGGCCAGCCGGCCGTCCCGCCCGCGCCGGGCCCATCGGCGTCGCTGCGGGCCCTCGAGCGGATCGCGGCCGGCCTGTTCAAGAAGTTCGTCGTCGCGCTGACCCTCGAGCGCGTCTTCCTGACCGGGTTCCTCGCGCGGGGCCCGTACGTGTTCGTCGAGATGAACATCCAGTACGTCTGGCTCTATCTCGACTTCAGCGCCTACAGCGACATCGCCGTCGGGCTCGGGCGGCTCCTGGGGTTCGCCACGCCCGAGAACTTCGACCGGCCGTTCGTCGCCCGCAACAGCATCGACTACTGGGAGCGTTGGCACATCTCGCTCTCGCAGTTCATCCGGCGCAACGTCTTCTTCCCGCTCCAGATCCGGCTCATGCGCGCGACCGGCGGCCGCCGGCCGCTGACGGCCGCCGCCCCGGCGTTCCTGGTGTCGTTCCTGCTCTGCGGCCTCTGGCACCACGTGAGCTGGAACTGGTTGGCCTGGGGGGCCGTGCAAGGCGTCGGGCTGATCGCCTGCAACGTCTATCGAGCCGCGCTGCTGAAGCGCCTGGGCCGAAAGGGGCTCAACCGCTACATGGAGGACCCCCGGGTCCGCGCGGCGATGGTCGTGCTGACGTTCGAGTTCATGGCCTTCGCCCTGCTCGTCGCGACCTATCCGTTCTGATCCGACCTGGACCCTCGAGACCGACAATCGGAGGTGGCCGTGGACGGCAACGACCCGAACGAAGAGGCGATCCCGCCGGCGCTCTTCCTGCTGCGGGCCGCGTGGGTCGCGGTCCGGATCCTGCTGGTCATCTGGCTCGGCGAACCCGGGCTCATGTTCTTCTACCAGGCGTTCTGACCCGGGAGCCGGAGGCCGTCATGGTTCAACTCGCCCGGGCTCGCGGCGCCCTCATCGCGATCGCGACGGTGGTCGCGGCCGTCGTCGCGGTCGACGGCGCCGCGACGGCCCTCGTCGGCGACCTGGCCCGGGCCCTGACGGTCGGCGAGCGCCCCACCGACTGGTGGGTCGTCGAGCGCGCCGGCCGCGTGGTCGCCGCGCTGACGCGAGCCGAGGGCCGCGAGCCGGTCGGGCCGGCGCGGCCGGGGCTCGGGGTCGTCCTGGGCCAGTCGACGGCCCTGGCCGGCATCGACCCGCGAGTCCTCATGGAATCCGATCGGGGGCGACGCTGGGCGAACCTGAGCGGGGTCGGCGGCAGCGTCTTCCGGATCGCCTACATGGACCGGCTCCTCGAGGAGAGCCGGCTCCGACCCGACGTCGTCGTCATCGCGATCAACCCCTACATGATCTTCGGTACCCCCGAGCGCGCGCTCCGCGCCGCCGAATACCGGCGGAACCGCAACCGCATCAAGCCGTGGGTCTGGACGTGGGAGAACCGCCCGCTCTTGAACCTGATGCTCCGCCCGGCCCTCTACGAGGTCCGTCGTGCCCTCTTCACGCGGTTGGGCTACCACACCGAGGACTTCTTCGCGCCGGAGCCCGACCCGTTCGCCCAACGCCGGGGGGATCCGGCCGTGAAGCCCTTGTCCCCCGCGGAGCTGGCGGGGCGACTGGAGTTCAACCGCCAGCTCGGCTGGTACGCCCCCGAGAGCTACGGCCGCCCCTCCGATGCCGGGATGCGGACCCTCGAGGCGCTGATCCGCCGCCATCGCGACCTCGGGGCCGAGGTCGTTCTCGTCCTCATGCCGGAACGCTCTCCCCAGCGCGACGCCACTCCCCCCGTGGCCCTCGACCGCATCCGCTCGCTGAACACCGGCCCGTTCCGGGAGCGGCCGGTCCCCATCCTCGAACTCCGCGACGCCGTCCCGGACGACGACTTCAACGACCTCGATCACCTCTCGCACCAAGGCCGCGCGATCACCTCGCGACGGCTCGCCGAACGCCTGAAAGGGCTGCTTCCAAACCCCTCACGTCGCTGACTCGACCCCGCCTGGCCCGGAATCGGGCGAACATCCTCGCCCGCCGCCGTGTCTCTCCAGGGCGGGACAACGATCCGGGGCAGTTGCTGCTGGTAGTGACGCCTGGCTCTGAACCAGGAGGCCGCTGGTTCGATTCCAGCCCCCGGAACTCCCCGAGCCTGTTGACAGCGATTGTCAGCGGGCTGTTTCCTTTGGTCAATTCGGCACTTGCGGCGAGGTCCCCGGGCTCGGCGACTCGGGCGCTCATGACTAAGGTATTGTCATCGGATGTCGGCGTTTCTCGCCCGTTGCCGCGATTCAGTGCAACGGACGGTGCAACGGCGGCCGCAGTCCCGCTCGCACGGGCCCGCTCCGATCGGGGCGAGTCGAGGGGCAGGGGAGGCAGGGCGTCGAGGGCGCCGGCGACGTCGAGAAGCTTGGGGTCGGTGTAGACGTTGGCGGTGAGGCTCGGGTCGGAATGCCGCATCGCCGCCTGGGCCGTGCGGAGCGGGACGCCCCCCTTGCTCAGGAGGGTGCCGAAGGTCGTGCGGAGGGCGTGGACGTCGAGGGTGCGGCCCCGCTCGTCACGCTTGGAGATGCCGGCGGCGGCGAGGTCGCGGTCGAGGATCTTGACCAGCTTCACGGGGACGCGGAAGAGGGGGGTGACGGCCGGGAGCCGGGCCGGGATGGGCTCGCCCCGTCGTCGGGCCTCGGAGTGGAGGGCGGCGAGCTTTTCTTCGAGCCACTGCCTGAGGTCGTGTGCCAGGTCGGGGCGGAGGGGGACGCCGTTGCCCTCCCGGTTCTTCTCGTCGGCCGCGTCGAGCTCGGCGCGGGGCATGGGGCCGTCGAGCCGCAGTTGGCCGACGGTCAGGCTCGCCAGCTCCCCCTTGCGGAGCCCCGTCAGGACCAGGGCCTTAGGGGTTTGAAAGAAGCTGATCGTCCCGGAGTTTGGGGCGGGGCGGCTCATCGGCGGAATCCGCCCAGGGATGCGGAGATCAGCAAGTTCTGGAGCCAGTCGTCATGGTAGCGGTGCTCGTTGAGCCGCTCCGCCGGGCTTCGCCAGCCGTCGTTGGCCCGCGCCGTCGCCGGGTTCCACGGCCGGAAGTCGTAGAGCGGCGCCCACGCCCGGCAATGCCGGTCGCACGCCTCGGCGCCGCCGTGCAGGTGCTGGCCGTCGTCGAAGTACCGGTTCATCGCGCGCATCACGCGGTCCAGCATGTCGCTCGTCCGGTGGCCGCCGGGGTGCGAGTAGGCCTCGGCATACTCCTTCGACCGGCCGCACAGCTTCTCGACCTGCTCCCGCAGCCACGCCGACATCGGCCGCCCTCGGGCCCACTCCCGCAGCCGCCGCAGCCGCTGCGCGAAACCCCGGCGGGTCGGCGCGCGGTACGACTCCCAGACCTTCCTCGACAACTCCTGGAACGACTCGCTCAGCTTGCCTCGGCTCCGGATGTTCAGCCAGCCGTGCAGGAAGCAGCGGAGCAGCGCCACCAACGGGAGCGGCGCCAGCCACGCCTGGTGCGTCGAGGCCCGGCCGTCGACGCTCACCGTCCGGGGCCGGTAGTCGGACCGGACGTCCCGGGCCTCACGCGCGAAGACCCCGTAGGCCGCTTGCAGGTCCTCGGCGCCGGCCGTCCGGGCGAGGGCGGCCCCCAGGCAGCAGCCCTCGGCCACGGTGGTGGCGACATAGTCCTTGACCCCGTCGCGCGGCTGATGGTGCTCGTCGGCCAGCAGGTGCTCGGGCGTCTCGGCCCGCCGGACGGCGGTCCCCACGACGCTGTTGCGACCCAGGCCGACCTCCAAGCGATACCAATACATGACGCCCCGGCCGAAGACCCGGGCCGGGGCCCGGAACGGCACGCCGAAGGCGCGCAGGAACAACGGGTGGCGGGCCTCGTCGGCGTAGCCGACCATGTAGGGCAGGACGAAGCAGGGCCGGACGGAGAAGGCGCCGCCGGACTTGCACCGGACGCGGCGCAGGCGGACGCCCAGCTTGGCGGAGATGCGGTCGTCCTTGAGGCGATAGCCGTCGGCGAAGGCCCGGGGGAAGAGCTCCGGGCGGTCGCGGAAGGCCCCGTCGAGCCAGTCGCGGAACCGCCGCGGGTCGTCGACGATATCTCGGTAGGCGCCTTTGTCGACGGGCAGGCAGATGGTAGAACAGGATCGGGCCAAGAGTCACCTCCGCGTTGTGCGGGTTTCACCAAAGGTGATTCTTGGCCCTTCCCCGATCTCACCGCCACCTCTCCACGCCCCTACGGAATCGCCCCGCCCCAAACTCCGGGACGGTCAGGAAAAAAGCGGGAAGTTCTTGATAAGAGGTCCGAACGGGCTGGGGACAGGCACCTCGAAGACTCGGGGCCTGTCCCCAGCCCGTTCGGACCTCGAAAGGATTCTTCAGGTTGGGGGCGGAGCCGACAGGCGAGGGCCGATCGGCGTCAGCGCGGCGCGGCGGCCTCGGATTCGGCGGTGGCGCGCCCTCGCGGCCGCCGGGCCGCGGCAACTCGGGTTCGATTCCGGACGCCCACGACGCCGATGAATGGAATCGAGGGCGACGGGGCGGGCCTCCGGAGGGGGCCGGATCGTCCTCGACCGCCGACCCGAGGAGGGGGTCGCGATGCCACGTCGGCCGTTGCTCGGCGTCGTCGCCCTGATGGTCGGCGTGGCGGCATGGCCCGCCGAGCGCCGGGCGACTGCGCAGGCGATGCTGGCCGACGACGTGATCATCCTGTCGAAGGGCCAGCGCGCGAATGAGAAGGCGCGGACGGAGACGCAGCTCGGGGTGATCCCCGGGGCCGGGGCGGTCCCGTTCCGGTTCGACCCGGGTGGGGGGGCGCGGTTCCTGGAGCGTCCGGGCGACCCGGGCTCGCTGGCCTTCCCGAGGTCGCCCGCCCCACAGGGCGTCCTGAGCGCCGCGTCGCGGCCGGTGACGTCGCGGTTGACCTTCCTGCCGATCACCCCCGTCGCCGCGCCGGCGATGCGGCAGCCGGCCCCGATCTACGGGACCCTGGAGCTTCCCGAGGGGATCGACGAGGGCCCGACCGACGGCCTGACGATCGACCAGGCCATCGAGCGGCTCGTGCGCTGCAACTACGACCTGCGGACCAAGTACCAGGAGATCCCGCAGGCCCGCGCCGACGTCCTCTCGGCGGGCCTCCGCGCCAACCCGATCCTCTTCGCCAGCGCCGACAACGTCCCGTACGGCAGCTACTCGACCCGGCGTCCCGGCCAGGTCAACTACGGGATCACGCTCGTCCAGCCGATCGACGTCAACGGCAAGCGGAAGAACCGGGTCCTCGTCGCCGAGGCGACCCATCGGGTGATCGAGGCCTCGTATCAGAACGCGGTCCGGCTGGGCATCGACCGGCTCTACACGGCGTACGTCGACGTCCTCGAGGCGCGCGAGGCCGTCCGCGCCCAGCGCGCGACGATCGCGGGGCTCGTCGCGCTGGGGCGCTCGACCGAGGCGCTCTGGAGGAACGGCGTGGTGCCCCACTCCGACGTCGACAGCGTCTCGATCCAGCGCGAGACGGCGGAGGCGGGCCTGGTGCAGGCCGAGTCGTCGCTGTTGCAGGCCCGCCGGGCGCTGGCCACCCTGCTGGCCATCCCGGCCGATCGCGCCGACGGTCTCGACGTCCGGGGGACGATCCGCAAGCTCGGCCCGCCGCCCCGCCCGTCGATTCGCTCGTCCGGTTCGCGCTCTGCGCCCGCCCCGACCTGGCCGCCTACCGGCTCGGCGTCCTTCGCGCCTCGGCCAACCTCAAGCTGGCGCGCGCCGAGGCCTTCGAGGACGTCTTCCTGTTCTATGGGCCCTACAACTACGTGAACTTCGCACCCGAGCACCAGCAGGGGGCGACGAGCTGGAGCGCCGGCTTCCTCGTGAGCCTGCCGCTGCTGAACCGCAACCAGGGGAACATCGCCCGGGCGCGGGGGGACATCACGCAGTCGCAGGTCGAACTCTCGGGCCTCGAGCAGCAGGTCGTCGCCGAGGTCCGGGCCACCTGGCTCGATTATTCCACCACGCAGGCCGTGGCCCGTCGGCTCGAGCGGGAGACGCTCCCCAGGGCACGCCATCTGCTCCAGGATATGACGACCCAGTTCGAGCAGTCCGAGCAGTCGCGCGTGAGCCTCGAGAACGCGCGGCGCGACTACAACGAGGTGATCCGCCAGTATCGCGACGCCCTCATCCGCAACCGCCGCAGTGCCCTCCGGCTCAACACCGCGGTCGCCAGTCGCGTCCTTTACTGAGCCCGTTGCCCGGAACCGACGCCGGTTGGCCGCGGCCAAGTGGGCTACCTCCGGCCACCCGGCCGGCCCTGGCGTCTGCTGCGCGTCGCGTCAGTGCGGCGGGGCGGCCTCGGCGGGGGCCTCGGATTCGGCGGGGACGGGCGCTTCGGGCGCGGGGGGCCAGGTGAGGAGCCGGACGTCGGCACCCTTGACGGCGAGGTAGGGACACGGGGGGTGTTCGGTCCAGGTGCCGGTGTTGAAGTAGCGGACGCCGGACTCCTCGGCGGTCTCGGACAGGTGGGTGTGGCCGCAGGTGACGAGTCGGAAGCCCTTGCTCCGGGCGTACTCGATGGCGCGGTGGCGGACGAGCTGGCTGTTGCGCTGCCAGCGCTTCGAGATCCGACGGATGGCGCGCGCGGTGTTGTGCGGGGCCCACTTCTGGATGTAGTAGAACGCGCCGCAGGCCAGGTCGGTCAGGGCGCGGTAGCGGGTGATGAAGTGGTCGAACTGGTCGCCGTGGAGGATCAGCAGGCGTGCCTGGCCGTTGTCGAAGACATACTCGTCCAGCACCTCGACGCCGACGATGTGGCCGACGGTGTCGGCCGGGCCGTCGTGGTTGCCGCGGGCCCAGACGAGTCGGAAGTCGTCGCGGTCGGAGTTGCGGCGGATGACCTTCAGGCAGGCGAAGTGCCGCTTGTTCAGCCGCTTGAAGTTCAGGTCGTCGAAGATGTCGCCGTTGATGACCAGCTCGCGCGTATTCCGCGCGGCCCACTCCAGGAACTCCTCCAGGAGCCTGGCCTGGCAGACGTCGCTGCCGAGGTGCAGGTCGCTGATGACCAGGCAATCAAAGGCCGGCTCGGCGTCGGCGTCGGGCTCGGGCATGCGTCGCGGGGCTCCGGGAGTCGATCGGGCCATTCCCATTCCATTTTACCACCCGGTGGAATGATACCCCACCCCGGACCGCTCCTCCGTAGCAGGCACGCTCCGCGTGCCGTCCGCCATAACACAAGAGGCTTGGTGATGAGCGGACGGCACGCGGAGCGTGCCTGCTACGGAGGAGCAGATCGAAGGCCCTACCACCCCAGGTAGAACGCCAGGCCGGGGGGGTCGCGGACGAAGCCGACGTCGGCGAGCCAGGGGGCGGCGGGGGCGTTGAGGGCGGGGGCGGCGTTGTAGGTCTCGACCTTGAGGACCCGGCGCCCGGGGTTGGCCAGGCCGGGCAGCAAGGCGGCGGCGGCGCGCAGCTCGGCCTCGGAGGCGGAGGCGAGCCCCGTGAGCCGGCGGCCGTGCCCTTCGACGATCAGGACGGGGCGGCCGGCGACCAGCACCAGCCAGTTCGACGCCGACCGCGGCAACCGGGCCGTGCCGCCGTCGAGCAAGGGGACGTCGAACGGGGCGCCGGAGCCATAGAGGTTGGAGGGGTCGAGGGTCGAGACGAGCCAGGGGGTTGCATCCGCGTCGCGGACGCCGGCGTGCCGGGCCAGCTCGTCGGCGGTCTCGGCCGTGGCGTACTGGACCCCCGAGAGCCCCTCGACGAAGTAACCGCGCCGGACCTCGCCCCGCAATTCGGCGCGGTCGAGCCAGGGGGCCAGCTCGCGCCAGGGGGGGGCCCAGGGGTCGAGCGCGGCGGTCTCGCGGGCGAGCACGCCGAAGCGGTCGAGCAAGGCCGACGCCCACGCCAGCGCGGCCGCTTCCGGGTCGTCCGCGATCGTCGGCACGCGCGACCACCGCCCCTCCGGCCGGCTCGCCGAGCGTCGCGGCAGGCCGAGCCGGGCGCGGGCGGATCGGGGGCCGTCGGACGAGGGCCACTGGGCGCCGGGGCGGAGCGGGTCGAAGCGGTCGTTGCGGACGAGGCCGCGGCGGAGGAGGTTGTCGAGGGCCTGCCCGACGATCGACGGGGGTAAGCTCGTCGCGCGGGCGATCTCGTCGGCGAAGCGGGCACCGTGGCGATCGAGGTCGTCGAGCACGACCGCCTCGGGGCCGTCGATCGGCGCGGGGTCCTCGCGGACGGGCCAGTTCCCGGCGAAGCCGCGGGGGACGATCGCCACGCGGGGCTCGGCCGCACCCTCCGCTTCGGCGCGCCAGGCCCAGCCGCCCGACGACAGGGCCTCGTCGAGCATCGACGGCCGGACGTCGCGGAGCCGTCGCGGCAAGAGCTCGCCTTCCCAGAGCTCGGCCGTCGCGGCGAACCCGCGGAGCGTCTCCAACGTCGCATCGAGCGCGGCCGGGCCCTCGCGCCTCGAGGACGGATGGACCCCCTGACGGCGGGCGACGAACCCGGCGAAGACCTCGGGCGGCACGGCGACGCTCTCGCGGCGGCGCAACGCGATCGAGAGGCGCTGCACGTCGCGCAGGTTCCGGCGATCGGACCAGCGGGGGCCGTCGCCGTCGTGGTCGAGCCGGACCAGGCCCCACGACTCGGACCACGACTCGAGTACTTCGGTAGCGATCGCCGGGTCGATCGGGTAGCGGGCCGTCAGGTCGTCGAGGCCGACGAGGGCGTGCGTCCGCAGGTAGCGGCGGACGATGGAGGCGATCGCCTCGGTGTCTTCGCGCTCGAACGCGGCCTCGAAGAGCGGGGCGTCCTCGACGCCGATCCAGCGGTCGGGCTCGGTCGTCTCGTCGAGCTGGATCGTCCTGGCGCGCCCTTGTCGCTCCAGTTCCACGAGGAACCCGAGCATCGGCCCGGCGAGCTCGGCATTCGTCAGGTCGCCGAGGAGGCGGAGGTGCTCGGCCATCTCGTCGACGGTCCGGGGTGGCTGGCCCTCCCCTCGCAGGCGGCCCTCGACCCGGCCGACGGCGGCCGGGTCGAGCCAGAGGGGCTGCCCCTCGGCATCGAGCAGCGGCGCGAGGGCCTCGCGATCGATCCGCGCCGCGCCTTTGGGGATGTCGCCGCGGCGGGGCTCGTCCCATTCATAGAGAAACTGTTGTGCGAACCGGAGGATCAACGCGGAGGCGAACGGCGAAGGCGTCTCGCCGCGGCGCTGGACGACGCGGATCGTGCCGGCTTCAATCGCGTCGAGGAAGGAGCGCAGGCGGGGCAAGTCGAGGTCGTCCTCGACGCATTCGCGGCCGGTCTCCAGGACGATGGGGAAGTCGGGGAGGTCGCGGACGACCTGGAGGAGATCCTTCGCCCGGAGCCGCTGGAGCCAGAGCGGCGAGCGCTTGCCGGGGTCGGGCCGGGGCATCAGCAGGGCCCGGCCGGCGTTCTGCCGGAAGCGGAGGCCAAAGAGCGGGCTGTCGGGCAATTCGGCGCGGAGGATCGACTCGGCGACGGCGGCGGTCAGGCCGTCGAAGAGGTCCAGCGGGGGCTCGTCGGTACTCGGCAGGCGGATCAAGACGCCGTCGTTGCCCGAGAGGCATGCCGGCGTGATCCCGAGGCGGTCGCGGAGCCGGCCGACGAACGCGAGCTTGAGCGCCTGGTGCAGCTTGCCGCCGAACGGTGTGAGCACGGCCAGCGACAGCTCGCCGGCCTGGTCGCGCGACGATTCGATGAGGACCGTCCGATCGTCGGGCGCGACGCCCCCTTGTCGGACCTGCCGGCCGACGTAGCCGCGCAACGCCCGCGCGGCGCGGTCGTCGAGGTGGTACTCGCGCCGGAGCCAGTCGACGAGCCCGGGGTCGTCGAGCCGGTCGGCGATCTGCCGGGTCAGGGCGCCGACGGCCATGCCGAGCTCGTGGGTGCGGCCGGCGGCCTCGCCGCGCCAGAAGGGCATGACGGCCACGTCCCCCTCGGCCGGCGCCACGAGGACGCGGTGCGGCTCGATCGCCTCGATCCGCCAGGTCGACGTGCCGAGGATGAACGCCTCGCCGACCCGACGCTCCATGACGAACTCCTCGTCGAGCTCGCCCAGCCTCGGCCCGCCGTCGCCGAGGAAGGCCGGGAAGTGGCCGGTGTCGGGGATCGTCCCGCCGCCGACCAGCGCCAGTTGCTTCGAGCCGGGCAACGGGTGCAATCTGTTGTGGACCCGGTCCCAGCTCACCCTCGGCCGCAGGTCGCGCACCGCCTCGGCCGCGAACCGGCCCGAGACCATCTCGAGCACCCGCTCGAAGTCCCTGGCCGTCAGGTCGCGATACGGATACGCCCCGCGCACGAGGTCGAAGAGCGCCGGCGCCTCCCACGGGTCGACCGCGACGCAGGCGACGACCTGTTGCGCCAGCACATCCAGGCAATTCGACGGGACCCGCAGCGGCTCGACCGCGCCGTCGAGCATCGCCCTCGTCAACGCCGCCCCTTCGAGCAGGTCGCCCGGCGTCTTCGCCAGGAGCCGCCCTTTGCTCCGCGCGCCGACGAGGTGCCCGGCGCGGCCGACGCGCTGGAGGCCGCGGGCGACGCCGCCCGCCGACTCGACCTGGCACACCAGATCCACCGCCCCCATGTCGATGCCCAGCTCCAAGGACGCCGTCGCCACGACCGCCCGCAAGTCGCCGCGCTTCAGGGCCTCCTCCGTGCCTCGGCGCTGGTCGAGACTCAAACTCCCGTGGTGCGACCGTGCGATCGGCCCCTCGTCCCCCTCGGCGGCGGCCAGCTCGTTGAGGTTCGCCGTCAGCCGCTCGACGACCCGGCGGTTGTTCGCGAAGACGATCGTCGACCGATGCTCGCGGATCAATTCCAGCAACCGTCGCTCGATCGCCGGCCAGATCGACCCGCCCGGCAACGGCCCGACCTCGGGGCCGGGGAGGCTGACTTCGAGGTCGAGGTCCTTCCGCAAGCCCGCGTCCACCACCGTCACCGGCCTCGGCTCGAACCGCGCCCTGGGACCCTTCCCGGCGGCCTTCCGCCGGCCGCCGAGGTAACGCGCGACCTCGTCGAGCGGCCGCTGCGTCGCCGACAGCCCGACCCGGACGAACCCCGACGGATTGATCGCCTCCAGCCGCTCCAGCAACAGCGCGAGGAAGACTCCGCGCTTGTTCGGGCAGAGGGCGTGGATCTCATCCACGATCACGTGCGAGACCGATCGCAGCGTCTCGCGCGCGGCGCTGGTCAGCAGGAGATGGAGCGACTCGGGCGTGGTGATCAGGACGTCGGGCGGCCGTCGGGCGAGTCGCTGGCGCTCGGACGTCGGGGTGTCGCCGGTGCGGACGGCGACCTCCAACGGCCGAAGCGGCGCGCCGAGCTCTTCGGCCGTCGCCAAAATGCCGGCGAGCGGGCCGGCGAGGTTGCGCTCGATGTCGTGATTGAGCGCCTTCAACGGAGAAACATAGAGGATGCCGACCCCGCGTTTCTCGGGCGGATGGCGCCAGCGGTGGTCGAGGCAGGCGAGGAAGGCGGCGAGGGTCTTGCCCGAGCCGGTGGGGGCGCAGATCAGGGTGTGCGAACCCGAGGCGATCGCCGGCCAGCCGAGCCGCTGGGGCGTCGTGGGCGCGCCCAGCGTGGCGCGGAACCAGGCCGCGATCGGCGGCAGGAACAGGCTCTCCGGGTCGTCGGCGTCGTGCGCCATCGCCTCGCACCGGGGACGGAAGGACCGCGGTCGCTTGTCGCGGTCATTGTAACAATGTCCGGCCCGGTCGGCCCGCCCATTTGTCCAGTATTCCGCGCGGTCAGCCCTCGGCGGCGAGGGCCCGATCGATCAGGGCGCGGAGGGTCTGGGCGACGCTCTCGCGCCGTTGCCGGGAGAGGTCGAGCAAGGCCTCGGCACGGCTTGCCGGCAGCAATAACGCGAGCTCGACCATCTCGTCCTGCGCCCCGTTGCCGAAGACGCGGGCACGATCGCCGAACCTCGTGGCGAGACTGGATGTTTCCATCGACCGACTCCCCCGATTTTGCCGCCGCCACCCTGGCGGCCCTCTACCCGATGCAAACCGAGGGCCAAGGGTTCGCGGGATCGTGTCGCTGACCCTCGCCCGCCGCCCTCGTCCCCACTTCGTCACCCGACAGCGCCCGCGAGGGGGTTGGATCGGTCCACCGAGCCGGGGCTGAGGGACGCGGGGGGCGCGGGGCTAGAAGACGAGGGCGAGGACGAGGATGATCAGGCCGGCGAGCAGGAGGACGGCCAGCAGGGTCATCATCGCGGCGTTCGACTCGGAGGCGGGGTGCCGAGCGGGGGAGGACGAACGATAGGATGAGGGGGAGTAGATGGCCGGCCGGGGCGGGTCGGGGGCGCGGTGATAGGGGGCGGGGGCGGGCTCGGGGTCGTCGAGCCCGCGGAACGACGGCGGCGGGGCGTCGTCGTCGTCGAAGAGGCGGAGGTCGTCCTCGTCGAGCTCGGGGGGCGGGAACCGGAACGACCGGGCCGACTCGGCCTCGGCCCCCAGCACGGCGACGACGGCCGCCGGGTCGGTCCAGCGGGCGAGGTCGGCGGCGACCTCCTCGGTCGACTGGTAGCGGTGGTCGGGCTCCTTGGCCATGAGGGTGCGGACGATCGCCGCGAACGCCGCCGGCACGCCGCGGGCGACGCGCTCCAGCGGCTCGGGGTCCTCCATGCGCTGGCGGTAGATCTTGTTGATGACGTCGCCCCCCTCGAACGGCGGCCGGCCGGCCAGGGTGAAGTACAGGGTGCAGCCGAGGCTGTAGAGGTCGCTGCGGGTGTCGGCGCGGGCGGCGTCGGAGAGCTGCTCGGGGCTGGCGTAGTCGAGCGTGCCGATGACGACATTCATCTTGGTCACGCCGCTCTCCTCGCCCAGCGCCTTGGCCAGGCCGAGGTCGAGGATCTTGGCGTCGCCGTCGGGGGTGATCATGAGGTTCGACGGCTTGATGTCGCGGTGCACCAGGCCGGCGGCGTGGGCGGCGGCCAGGCCGTCGAGGACCTTGAGCATGTAGTCGGCCGCGACCGGGACCGACAACGCCCCCTGGGTCTTGACGACGTGGTAGAGGCTGTGGCCGGGGATGTACTCCATGACCATGAAGTACGCGCCGTCTTCGTGGCCGACGTCGAGCGTGCGGGCGATGTTCGGGTGGCGGAGTCGGCGCGAGAGGTCCATCTCGCGGCGGAAGCGGACCAGCGCCTGCTCCTCCTCGGCGGCCTTCTTGGGCGGCAGGACCTTGATGGCGACGCGGGTCGGCTCGCCGTCCCTGGCGGCGAGGTAGACCTTGCCCATGCCCCCCTCGCCGAGCTGGCGGAGGATCCGGAAGCCGCCGAGGAAGAAGCCCTTGGTGGCGCCGGCGAGGACCTTGCGGGCCTGGTAGGGCGTCAGGGCCCCTTCCTCGATCAGGAGCCGGGCCAGGCGGACCGCGTCGTCCTCGCGGTCGGCGCCGGCGGCGGGCAGCCGCGCGCGGGCGCGGTCGATGGCGTCGCGCGGCATGAGGCCGCTGCGCCGGAGGTTGGCGGCGAACTGGTCGAGCCGCGACATCGGCCGGGGTCCTCGGGGGGCGCCGGGGGCCGGCTCGGGTCAGGTGACGTGGACGACGACGGCGGTGATGTTGTCCTTCGACCCGTTGGCCAACGCCACCTCGATGAGCACCTCGGCGGCCCGCTGCGGGTCGTCGCCGCTGGCGAGGATCTCGGCGATCTGGTCGTTGCGGACGACGCCGGTCAGGCCGTCGGTGGCCAGCAGGAAGCGGTCGCCGACGCGGACGTCGACGGCGTGGACCTCGGGGCCGTCGCGGGCGTCGTTGCAGCCGAGGTAGAGGTACAGGACGTTGCGGAAGCGGTGCCGCTCCTCCTCCTCGGGCGGGATCGTGCCGGCGTCGATCAGGGCGCGGGCCAGCGAGTGGTCCTTGGTGAGCTGCTCGAGCTTGCCGTCGCGGAGCCGGTAGGCGCGCGAGTCGCCGAAGTTGGCGACGTAGGCGCGGTCGCGGCGGAAGAGGGTCAGCACGACGGTCGTGCCGAGGTTGGTGACCTCGGTGTTGACGTGCGACAGGGCCAGGACCTCGCGGTTGGCGGCGGCGACGGCCTCGCGGATCGCGTCGCGGGTGCGGCGGTCGTCGGCGTCGGGCTCGAGGCGGTTGACCAGCTCGCGGGGGATCAGCTCGACGGCCATCTGGCTGGCGACCTCGCCGCCGAGCTGGCCCCCCATGCCGTCGGCGACGATGAACAGCCCCGAGCCCCCCAGCGGCACCGAGGTCCACGACGGGGCGTTCGCGTCCGGCTCGGGCTCGGTCTCCTCGACCCCGTCGGCGGTCGGCGTCCTGCCGGTCGTCGGGATGTCGACGGTCGTCTCGAAGCCCCCCCGGGCCTTGGGGCGGGAGCCGTTGTGGAGGGAGGGGCGGCCGGGGACGAAGTAGTTGTCCTCGTTGTGCTCGCGGTGGTTGCCCACCGTCGAGACGACGCCGACGAGCAGCCGCGAGGGCCGGTCGCGGTCGCCGGCGCCGCCCGGGGCCTTCGGGAGCCCGGCGCCGCCGCCCGACGGGGGCCCGGGCAGGTCGATCGTCGCCGAGGGATCGGTCGGGCGAGGCCGAGGGCCCGCGTCACCGCCCCAGAGGTTGCGCCACCAGCTTGACCACGACACCGTACTTGGTCCCGTTCTCGGCAAAGGCCCCCGTCCCGCCGCACCGCCCGGCGATCGTACCGATTCAGTCGCCGCGGGCGTGCGCGGGGCTGGCCCAGCGCATCAGGTCGTCGACGCCGACGGAGCGATAGGTCAGGAACAGCTCCCCCGCCTCGAACCCGGCCGTCAGGCCGTGGTAGCGGTTCATCGTCTCGACCGCGGCGAAGATCCGCGCCTTGGTCGGGGGGAACTGCGACCGATACGCCCGGATCGCCTCCAGCTTCTTCGCCAAGGTGGCCCCGATATCGGCCACAATGTAACCCGACGCCTCCGGCAAGTCCAACCCGTGCAGCGCGATCGGGAAGCTGAGCTGGTTGGCGACGGTGTGCGTCGGCAGGCCGTCGAAGTGCTCGTCCCACTTGCTCAGGCGGCTGTAGAAGACCGCCGCGTCGGTGATCAGCATCGCCTGGTAGTGGTCGGGCGAGGCCAGCACGGTCTTGCCCCCGAAGCCGACGACGACCTTGGGCCGATAGCGGCGGAAGACCTTGGCCAGCGCCACGCGCGCCTCGAAGCCGTCGAAGAGTCGGCGGTTGGGGAGGTTGAGCGTCTCGCGGATGGCCACCCCCAGGATTTCGGCGGCGCGGCGGGCCTCGGCCAGCCGCGCGTCGGGCCCGGCCGACAGCGGCGTCGGCTCGCCGTCGGTCAGGTCGACGATGCCGACGCGATACCCCTTGGCCGCCAGCCGCGCCAGCGTGCCGCCGCAGGCGATCTCGACGTCGTCGGGGTGGGCACCGACGGCGATCAGGTCGAGCTCGATGTCGGCGACCCCGGCCATGCCCGCCCCTTCCGGCCCGGCCCGCGACGACCCTCGCGCGGCGCACCCCCGTGCATCCAGTATATCCCGGCCTTTGTCGGCGGCAAACCCAGTACCGGCCCGCCGCGTCGGGCGAATCGGCGCGACCCTCACGAACCGCCCGGCATCGGCCGATAACAGGTGGTGGCGAGGGGCTTCGGGGCCCCCGCCGGCCTCGGTCGGCCGCCCCAGCGGCGGGCCTCGCGAGCGGGCGGGGTCGGGGGACCAAGCGACCTTGGCAGGGGGTGGGGCCCGCGATAAAATCCGGCGCGCCTTCGGTCAAGCAGGGGGGCCGGTCGCCAGGAGGGCCGCGGGCCGGACGGTCGCCCGGTCCGGCTCGGCCCCGTCACCGCTCGAATCGATTCGACCATCGAACGCGGGTTCGATCCAGCCGACCCTCCGCTCGCCTCAGAGGGGCCGGTCGTCGTCCCAGTCCACGGAAGGAGGCTCGATGAGCACGGTCCCGACCGTCAAGGCCCAGCTCCGCGTGCATATCCGCTGGATGATCCGCCGCGATATGCCCGAAGTCCTCGCCATCGAGCACACCAGCTTCGACTTCCCCTGGTGCGAGGAGGAGTTCCTCCGCGTCCTCCGCCAGCGCAACTGCATCGGCATGGTCGCCGAGCACGGCGAGCGCGTCGTCGGCTTCATGATCTACGAGCTGCACAAGACCCGGCTCCACGTCCTGAACTTCGCCGTCCACCCCGAGTTCCGCCGCCACGGCATCGGCCACCAGATGGTCGGCAAGCTCGTCGGCAAGCTCTCCAACCACCGCCGGACCCGCATCGTCCTGCACATCCGCGAGAGCGCCCTGGCCGCCCAGCTCTTCTACCGCGTCCAGGGCTTCCGCGCCACCGAGGTCGTCCGCGAGTTCTTCGAGGACACCGGCGAGGACGCCTACCTCATGCAGTACCTCTTCGACGACTCCCTCCCCGACGACCCCGCCGGCACGCCCGTCAACCGCATCGCACGCCAGCTTGAGAATTGATCGGGGATTCACCGCGGAGATCGCGGGGGACG
>DASZMJ010000075.1:0-1741 GCA_035551935.1 Isosphaeraceae bacterium | reverse complement strand
CCTCGCTCAATTCTTCGCCGCGGACGACGAGGAGTCGAGGGGCTTGCCCCCCGGCTTGCCCTCGCGCCGCGCCGAAGTCACGCGCCAGCCCGTGTCGATCCCCTCGAGCCGGAAGCGGGTGAGGGTCATCCGCAGCGGCGTCGGCGGGTCGCCCGCGGACCCGAGGGCATCGACGACCGAGGCCGTCACCTCGGCACGCTCGAGCAGGAACGGGCCGTCGGCCTTGAGCGTCATGAACGGCCGACCGAGCAGTGCATCCCAGGCCGCGTGATGGTCGGCGACCTCCTTCGCCAGTGCCTTCTCCTCGAGGGGGAGGGGCGGCTTCGCGTCGTCGACGAGCATGGCGTAGGTCGGGAGCAGCTTCTTCGGCGAGAGGACGCCCTCGGCCAGGTTCGTGAAGGTCTTGCCGAGCCCCTCGGCCGCGTCGAACAGGTCGTCGGGACTGCCGCTCTCGATCTTCTTGGCGATCCCGTCCACCTCCGCCTTCGCCTTGGCATCGTGCAGCGCGTCGAGCACCTCCGCGGCCGGCCCCAGCGCGTTCCTCGGAGTGTAGCGGCCGAGCGAGGGGTCGAACGTGTACGACTCGTCGATCCGCGCGTGCAACGCGGAGATCGGGGCGAACGAGCCTCGGAGCGTGGCGATCCTCGGCGGCTCGCGCCGGAGGTCGCGGAACGAACGGATAGCCGGGGGCAGCTCGACCGTCCCGAGCTTGCGGGTCGCCTCGGCGTCGTTGGCGATGAGCGCACGCAGATACGTCGTTGCCGTCGACTCGATCGGGTCGGCCGGCGCACGGCGCCAGCGACCGCGGATCATCGGCCAGGCGACCACCGCCGCGACGGCCACCACAACCGCCGCCGCGATGACCATCGCCGCGACCTTCCGGCCCCGTCGCCTCGAAGGGGTCGAAGGGACGAAGACGGTCGGGCCGCCCTCATCGTCGGTCCGCCGGGCGACGGACTGCTTGTTGGGGGTTGCGCCGCATTTCGGACAAGGCGGCGGGCGGTCGGCCGCCTCGTCCTCGATCATGTAGGCGGTCCGGCAGGCCGGGCAGTGGACCAGGCGGAGGTTCATCTCAGGCCCTCGGTTTCATCCGCCCGGGCAGCGGGCGCCGTGGTTGTTCGGCCTGGCAGTCGGCGCAGGCCTCGCCCGGCCCGCGATAAGGCCGCGCGCAGGCGGGGCAGAGCCCGGCGCGTCGTCTCAGGCCCGGTACGGAGTCGCGGAGGATTCGCCCCTCGCCGGTGTCCGCGAAGCGGTCGGCCGCCAGCGCGGCGACGGAAGCCACCTCGGCGGCCCCGCCCCGCGCCCGCCGCTTCACCCAGCGGGCGACCCAGGCGACGACGCGCCGGTCGAGCTCATGCAGCTCCTCGCCGCCGAGATGCCGCGTCAGGGAGTCGCGGCAGCTTATGGCGGAGCCGGCATCATCGGCCTCCATCGCCTCGTCGAGCCGCGCGCGGAGCGATTCGGCCTCGGTCGTGCGGGCCTCGCGCAGCTCGATAACCAGGGCCGGCCATTGCGGGGCGTGGGGATAATCACGACCGAACGCCTCGATCAATCGCTCGGCGCGCGACCAGCGGCCCTCGCCGATGGCCCGGCGGATCTCCGTCGCACCCAGAGCCTCAGGACCGGCTTCGGGTCCCTGCGCCAGTCCCTCCAGCGCGGCCACGGCCCGCGCGAGGTCGGGCACGAGACGGGTCTCGATCAGCCGAGCGGTGCGGAACGTCGCCTCCGCGCTTTCGGCGAC
>DASZMJ010000074.1:0-21292 GCA_035551935.1 Isosphaeraceae bacterium | reverse complement strand
GGCTGGGGACTGGCTCCGAGTCTTCGAGGTGCCTGTCCCCAGCCGGTCCGGACCTCAAAGGACAGAGGGCGGGGGAGCGGGAGGCACGAGGAATTTGACTTTATAACTAACTAGGAATATAGTGCAAATGGTCCGTGAACGGGACCGGAGGTGGTCGATGGCGACGACGGTGGGACGGGTGGCCACGCCTCGGCGATGGGGCGGGATGCTGGGGACGCTGGCGTTGGCGGCGGCGTGCGCGGTGGGGATCGTCGCGCTGATGATGGTGCTGGCGGGGACGTTCAAGGCGAAGGTGAAGGGAGGCTTGCCGGCCGAGGTCACGTCGGCAGCGGCCAAGCCCCAGGAGACGGTGGTGGTCCGGGCGGTGCGACGGCCGCGCCGGGAGTCGGCGGTGGGGACGGTCCGGGCGGTCCATGAGGCGGTGGTGGCGTCGAAGATCCTGGCGCGGGTCGAGGAGGTGCGGGTCAGGGCCGGGCAGGAGGTGAAGCAGGGGGACGTGCTGGTCGTGCTCGACGATGCGGACCTGAAGTCGCGGCTCGAGCAGGCATCGGCCGCGGAGTCGGCGGCGCGGGCGCGTTGGGAGCAGGCGGAGGGGGACCGCAAGCGGTTCGAGGACCTGCGGGTCGGCACGACGGTCTCGCAGAGCGAGCTCGACCGCGTCAACGCCGCCGCCCGGACCGCAAAAGCCGACCTCGACCGGGCGCGGAGGGCGGTCGAGGAGGCGCGGATCGTCGAGGCATATGCCACGGTGCGCGCGCCGATGGGCGGACGGGTCATCGACAAGAAGGTGAACGAGGGGGACACCGTCTCGCAGGGACAGCCTCTGCTGACGATGTACGACCCCAGCCACATGCAACTGGTGGCGACGGTCCGCGAGTCGTTGGCGATGCGGCTGAAGGTCGGCCAGGAGATCCCCGCGCGGCTCGATACGTTCGACTACGATTGCGTCGCGAGGGTCAGCGAGGTCGTCCCCGAGGCGCAGGCCGAGAGCCGTTCGTTCGAGGTCAAGGTCACGGGCCCCTGCCCGCCCAACGTCTACAGCGGCATGTTCGGCCGGATCTTCATCCCGGTCGAGGACGAGGAGGTGCTCGTCGTGCCGGAGCCGGCCGTCCGCCGCGTCGGCCAGCTCGACGAGGTCGACGTCGTCGAGGACGGCCACGACCGTCGCCGGCTGGTCCAGCTCGGCCGGGCGCTCGACGAGGGGCGCGAGGTCCTCGCCGGCCTCGCCGCGGGGGAGCGGGTCGCGTTGCCGCGTCGGCCGACGAAGAGGTCCGATCGAGACGGGGACAGGCACCTCGAAGACTCGGAGCCAGTCCCCCTTCATGATCGGACCTCGAAGGGGGGCCGGCCATGAGCGCGACGGAGCCGAAGCGGCACGACTTCCTCAACGGCATCGTCCACACCTTCCTCGACCACGACGTGTCGATCATCCTGATCGTCGCGTCAGTCCTGGTCGGCGTCGCGGCCCTGCTGGTGACGGCGCGGGAGGAGGACCCGCAGATCGTCGTGCCGCTGGCCGACGTGCTGGTGAGCATGCCGGGCCACTCGGCCGCGGAGGTCGAGCAGCTCGCGGCGACGCCGCTGGAGAAGATCCTCTACCAGATCGACGGCGTCGAATATGTGTACGGCATGTCGCGCGACGACCAGGCGGTCATCACCGTCCGGTTCTACGTCGGCCAGGACCGCGAGCGGAGCCTGGTCAAGCTGTTCAAGAAGGTCAACGAGAACCTCGACGCCGTGCCCCCCGGCGTGACCGCCTGGGTCGTCAAGCCGATCGAGATCGACGACGTGCCGGTCGTCACCCTGACGATCACCGGCGACGAGGGCGACTCGTACGCGCCGCGGCGGGTCGGCGAGGAGGTCGTGCAGCGGCTCTCGGCGCTGCCGGGGGTGTCGCGGGCCTATGTCGTCGGCGGCGAGGCCAGGCGGGTGCGCGTCGACGTCGACCCGGAGCGGCTCCAGGCGTATGCACTCGGTCCGCTCGAGGTGCAGCGGGCCCTGCAAGGGGCGAACGTCACGCGGCCGGCCGGCGCGTTCGCGAAGGGCGATGCGGTGATCCACGTCGAGGCGGGGTTGGCCGTCGCGCGGCCCGAGGAACTTGCCGACCTGGTCGTCGGCATCTTCCGCGATCGACCCGTCTTCCTCAAGGACGTGGCGACGTCCGCGACGGACCCGACGAGGTCGCCAGCTACGTCCGCCACGGCTGGGGCCCCGCGCGCGGGTTCGAGGCCCCGGAGGGCTTCCCCGGCACCGAGATCGGCCCGGCTTTGAAGCCCGGGCCCGCGGGCGCGACGAGGCCCGCGGTCACACTGGCCATCGCGAAGCAGAAGGGCTCCAACGCGGTCACGGTCGCCGAGGGGGTGCTGAAGGCCGCCGAGGCCCTGCGGCTCGACGTGATCCCGACGGGCATGGAAGTCGTCCTCACCCGCAACTCGGGCCTGACCGCCGACGAGAAGGTGAACGAGCTGGTCGAGGGGCTCTGGGTGGCGATCGTCATCGTCATCGCGCTGTTGACCCTGAGCCTCGGCTGGCGCGAGGCGGTCATCGTCGCGGTCGCGGTGCCGGTCGTATTCGGCCTGACGTTGGGCGTGAACCTCCTCTTCGGCTACACGATCAACCGCGTCACGCTCTTCGCGCTGATCCTGTCGCTCGGCCTGCTCGTGGACGACCCGATCGTCGACGTCGAGAACATCGCGCGGCACTTCGCCATGCGCGGCAAGGCCACGCGCGACGTCGTCCTCGAGGCCGTCGCCGAGATCCGGCCGCCGCTCATCAGCGCGACGCTCGCGGTGATCGTCAGCTTCCTGCCCATGTTCTTCATCACCGGCATGATGGGCCCCTACATGGCGCCGATGGCGCTGAACGTCCCGGTCGCCATGCTGATGTCGATGGTCGTCGCCTTCACCATCACGCCGTGGCTCTCGTTCAAGCTGCTCCGCAAGAAGTACGCCGGGGGGGGCGGCCACGGGCACGGCGACGCCGACGACATCGAGGCGATCCGCGGCACGTTCCTGTACCGGCTGTTCCGCCCCTTGATGGCGCCGCTCATCAGCTCGCGAGGGGCCGCGACCCTGTTCCTGCTCGCGATCGCGGCCCTGACGTGCGCCGCGATGGGCCTGGCGGCGCTGCGGGTCGTGCCGTTGAAGATGCTCCCGTATGATAATAAGAACGAATTGCTCCTCGTCATCGACCACGACGAGGGGACGACGCTGGAGCGGACCGACGCGGTGGTCCGCGAGGTCGAGGCGGAGCTGGCGCGGGTGCCGGAGGTGACGGACTTCGTCAGCTACGTCGGCCTGCCGAGCCCGATCGACTTCAACGGCCTGGTGCGGCACTACGACCTGCGGCGGCTGCCGCAGAACGCCGAGGTCCGGCTCAACCTCGTCGGCAAGAAGCACCGGATGGCGCAGAGCCACGCGATCGCCCTCCGGCTCCACGACCACCTCGCCGCGATCGCGGCGAGGCGCGGGGCGCGGTTGAAGGTCGTCGAGCTACCGCCGGGCCCGCCGGTGCTCGCGTCGCTGGTGGCCGAAGTGTACGGCCGGCCCGATCAGTCCTACGACGACCTCATCGCCGCCGCGGTCTCGGTCTCGAAGCGCCTCGAGGTTGAGCCGGGCGTCGTCGACGTCGACGACACGATCGAGGCGCCGGCGCGGAAGCTCGTCTTCGTGGCCGACCAGGAGAAGGCGGCGCTCGACGGGGTCTCCGTCGAGGAGATCGCGCGGACGCTCGCGCTCGTCCTCGGCGGCGGCGACGCGGGGACGGTCCGGCTGGCCGGCGAGCGCAACCCGCTCCGCGTCGAGCTGCGGCTCCCCCGGCCGGTGCGATCGGGGCCGGCCGACCTCGCCGCGGTCCGCGTCCGCGGGCGCTCCGGGCAGTTCACGCCGCTCTCGGAGCTGGGACATTGGGAGGAGTCGCGCGTCGGCCAGACGGTCTACCACAAGAACCTCGAACGGGTTGTCTACGTGACCGCCGAGACCCTCGGCCGCACGCCCGCCGAGTGCGTCCTCGACGTCCAGTTCGACCGTAAGGCCGACTGTACGCCGGCGCCGTCGCAGAGCCGTTGGGACTCGGCCGGCGACCGGGTCGCGGAGGGTGGGCCGAGGCCGCTCGCGGATCGGACCTTCCGCCGCAACGGCGGCGGCATCCCCTGGTCCTTGCCCGAAGGCATCCGGGTGGCGTTCCACGGCGAGGGGGAGTGGAAGATCACGATCGACGTCTTCCGCGACCTCGGCCTGGCCTTCGGCGCCGCGATGGCGATGATCTACGTGATCCTGGTGATGCAGACCGGCTCGTTCCTCGTGCCGCTCGTCGTGATGCTGGCGATCCCGCTCACGGTCCTCGGGGTGATGCCGGGTTTCTGGCTGTTGAACGTCGCGGCCGGGAAGGTCGTGGGCGGCCATGCCGACCCGGTCCTGTTCACGGCCACCGCGATGATCGGCATGATCGCCCTGGCCGGGATCGTCACCCGCGACGCGATCATCCTCGTCGACTTCATCGGCCAGTCGGTCCGGAAGGGCCGGCCGCTCTTCGACGCGATCATGGAGAGCCGCGTCGTCCGGATGCGGCCGATCCTGCTGACCGCCGGCGCCGCGATGCTGTCGAGCATCCCGATCACGCTCGACCCGATCTTCTCCGGCCTGGCCTGGTCCTTGATCTTCGGCCTCTTCGCCTCGACGCTGTTCACCCTGTTCGTGATCCCGGTGACGTACTGGCTGCTGCACTCGGGGGAGGTGCGCGCGGCCGATGTCGAGGGATCGACACCCGACTCGTGAGGGGACCGCGATGAAGCTCGTGATCGTCGGCGGCGTGGCGGGGGGGGCATCGGCCGCGGCCCGGGCGCGGCGGCTCTCGGAGGAGGCGGAGATCGTCGTCTTCGAGCGCGGGCCCGACGTCTCGTTCGCCAACTGCGGGCTGCCCTACTACATCGGCGGCGAGATCGCCGACCGCGACAAGCTGCTCGTCGCCAAGCCGGCGCTGCTGACCGGCCGGTTCCGGCTCGACATCCGGCCGCGGACCTCGATCGAGGCGATCGACCGCGGTCGCAAGGTCGCCCGCGCCCGACGGCTCGACGACGGGGCCGAATATGACGAGCCCTACGACAAGTTGATCCTCTCCCCGGGCGCCGCCCCGATCCGCCCGCCGGTCCCGGGCGTGGACCTGCCGGGCATCTTCACCCTGCGGGACCTGCGGGACACCGACCGCATCAAGGCCGCGATCGACGGCGGGGCGCGGCGGGCGGTGGTCGTCGGGGCGGGGTACATCGGCCTGGAGATGGCCGAGAACCTCGCGCGCCGGGGGCTCGCGACCACCGTGGTCGAGCTGCAAGGCCAGGTGCTCCCGCTGCTCGACCCCGAGATGGCTTCCCCCCTGGCCGAGTCGCTGAGGACGCACGGGGTCGACGTCCGGCTCGGCGCGTCGTCCGGCGCGTTCGAGCCGTCGGCGGAGGGGATCGACGTGGTCCTGACGTCGGGCGAGCGGCTGGCGTCGGCCTTGGTCGTGCTCGCCGTCGGGGTCCGGCCGGAGAGCCGCCTGGCCGTCGCCGCCGGCCTGGCCGTCGGCGAACGCGGCGGCATCGTCGTCGACGAGCACCTGCGCACGAGCGACCCCGACATCTACGCCGTCGGCGACGCCGTCCAGGTCCGCGACGCCCTGACCGGCGGGCCGGCCCAGGTCCCGCTCGCCGGGCCCGCCAACCGCCAGGGGCGGATCGCCGCCGACCACATCTTCGGCCGCGACAGCCGGTACCGCGGCACCCAGGGCACCGCCATCGTCCGCGTCTTCGACCGGACCGCCGCGATGGCCGGGCTGTCGGAGAAGCGGCTGCGAGAGGCGGGGAAGTCGTATCAGAAGATCTACGTCCACCCGAATCAGCACGCCGGCTATTATCCCGGCGCCCGGGCGATGACGCTGAAGCTCCTGTTCGAGCCCGGCAACGGCCGGCTGCTCGGGGCGCAGGCGGTCGGCGGCGACGGGGTCGACAAGCGGATCGACGTCCTCGCCGTGGCGATCCAGGCCGGCCTGTCGGCCTTCGACCTCGAGGAGGCCGAACTGGCCTACGCGCCCCAGTTCGGCTCGGCGAAAGACCCGGTCAACATGGCCGGGTTCGTCGCCGCGGCGGTCGCCCGCGGCGACTACCCGCAGGTCTACGCCGAGGACCTCGACGGGCACCCGGAAGCCGCCCTGATCGACGTCCGGACGCCCGCCGAGTTCGCCGCGGGCACGATCCCGGGCGCGCGGCCGATCCCGGTGGACGACCTCCGCGCCCGACTCGGCGACTTGCCGCGCGACCGGCCGCTCATCGTCTTCTGCCAGGCGGGCCTCCGCGGCTACGTGGCCACCCGCCTGCTCCGGCAGGAGGGCTTCGACGCCGCGAACCTCGCCGGGGGCTACCGCACCTACCAGATGCTTCGGGCCGGCGGCCCGCGGCCCGGCTGACCGCTCAGACGTGCGCGGCGTTCAGGACGTTGGTGACGCCGGTCGTGACGATGTTGCCCTGGAAGATGGCGCCGGCGGTGCCGCGGCGATTGAGGCGGAGGGTCAGGGTGCCGCTGCCGACGGCGTTGGCCCAGAGGCCGCCCGAGGCGCCGTCGACGGTCCAGCCCAGGACGGTCGGGGGCGAGCCGTCGGCGGGCCGGGGCGCGGTCAGGTCGAGGACGAGGTTACTGCCCGTCGCCGACTCGTTGCTGGGGAAGATCGAGGCGAGTCCAGTGACGGGCGCGGTCGGGTCGGCCGGGATCGTCAGGCCGATCAGGACGATGCCGCGGAAGAAGGCGTTGCTGGTCCCCCCGGCGCGGATGTAGACCGACGCCGACTGGGCCGACGACCGGCCCGGCCCGATCCGCAACGGCCCGCTGAAGCGGGCGTCGAACCGCTGGCGCGCCTGCTCGTGCGGCGTGAGGATCCCGCCCGGGGCCGTCAGCGTCGGCACGACGGCCGCGGCCCGCAGGTGATGCGCGGGGAGGCCCCAGCCGGGCAGGACCGTCGGCAGGTCGCGCGCCTCCAGGCCCTCCACGACGGGCCGGCGACGGGTTCGTGGCTTCGGGGGATTCGGCATGGCGAATTCCTCGCGAGACGGTGTCCCGACTCCGATCAGGGCACGATCCGGATGCCGACGGCGGTGTTGAGGTCCAGCGCGGCGCGGCGGTAGCGGACCAGGGCGTCGCGGTAGGCGCGGTAGACCTCGTTGAAGTCCTTCAGCGCATCGAGATAGTCGCCGATGCTGACGGTGCCGGCCTCGCGATTCTTCTGGACCTCAGCCAGGGCGCTCCGCTGACCGGGGACGATCCGTCGCTCGTACTCGACGGCCGCATCGAGGCTGAGCTGGTACTCGCGGACGGCGCCGTCGACGTCGAGGACCACCTGCCGCGCCAGCGCCTCGTACTCGACCCGCGTCTGGCGGACGTTGTACTGCGCGCGGGAGATGTTGCCCTGGTTGCGGTTCAGGATCGGCAGGTTGGCCGTCAGGCCAATGGCGTACGACGTGGCGCTCTTGGTGCCGAAGGGCTGGTTGTTCTGGAAGGTGTACGGCTGCACGAGGACGTAGACGTCCTGGAACCGGTTCCGCTGCGCCAGCGCGACGTCGGCCTGGGCGCGCCCGATGCCGAGCCGGACGGCCATTAGGTCGGGCCGGACGTTCAGGGCTGTCTCGGTCAGCTTATCGGGCGTCATCGGCAGCGGGCGCTGGTCTTTCAGCGAGGCGCGGAGCCGGAGCTGATCGGCCTGCGACGGCAGGATGTTGAGCTGGATGGCCAGCGCCCGCCTCGCCTGCGCGAGCTTCTGGATCGACTCGCGGACCTGGAGGTCCGTCTGCCGGAGCCGGACGACGACCGCGTCATAAGTGCCCCGGGTGACGTCTCCCCTCTTGAACCGTTCCCACGTCTGTCGCTCGAGCTCCTGGATGTTCTTCAGCCCCGCCTGGCTGATGACCAGGTTCTGTCGTGCGGCCTGGACGTCGACGTAGATGGTGTACAGGTTGTCGATCCCCTGGCGGATCGCGTCCTGGAGCTGCGCCTGGGTGGCGCGCTTGGCCCGCTGCGCCACGAGGATCCGGGCGCGGCGCTTGTTATTGACGTCGAGGGGGATCGTGATGTTCACGTCGAACTGCAACGGGCCGCCGGGCCGGGAGTTGGAGTACTGGCCGTAGGGGACGAGCTGGCTGTCGGCGTAGAAGATCGGGTTGTTCCGGAGGCTGGCCGTCAGGACGTCGGCCTCGGCCATCGGGATCTCGAAGCGGTAGGCGACGATGTTGAGGTTGTTCCTCACGTACCGCTCGATCGCGGCGTCGAGGGTCAGGCCGTCGGGCGGGCCGGGGTCGTCGGCCAGGCCGGTCTCCTCGATGCTGCCGTAGTTCGGCAAGGTCACCGGCTGCGAGGGGGCCGGCCGGAACGCCGGCGCCGCCATCAGATTGGGCGCGGGGGGCGCGAAGATCGCCGCCGGCGCGCGGCTGGCCGACGGCCCGAGCCGCCCCGAGATCGGCCCGCCGCCTTGCAGGACGTCGAACGACGACGTGCCCGAGGCCCCCAGCGCCGGCCCGATCGCGCTGCCGGCGTTCGGGTCGCCCGGCGACCGCCCGAGCCTGCTGCCGCCGACCGGGACGCCGGGGGGGCCCCCCGTATCGACCTGCGCCGACTGGCCCAGGGCCGTCGCCGGGAGCGCCCAGAGGGCGACCACGGCCAGCCCCGCCCAGCGGCGCCCCGACATCCTCCGTGGCTTGGTCATCGCTCGACCTGCTCCCGCGCGGGCCCGATGACCCCGCGAGAGGGTCGTCGAGACCAAGGGTGGCCTCCTGCCGTCGCCTCTTCTCATCGGTTCCCGGACTTCTGTGGTTCTAGGGAATCTCCAAAACCTGGGATGTAAGGGCGATCGGGGAAAAAAGCTGGGCAATGCATACTTGCATAGATGCATCAAGATCGAGTGACTACCTCGAACAATCGACGTAAATCGTTCTCTTTCCAAGGATTCGAACAATCGCCTTGCGTTACCGCATGCGTGTGATGCCGATCGCCTGATGGAACGATAATCGGGACGAATCGGCCGCTTTTTCAAGGAATGGTCTTGACGGGGCGATGATGCCCTGCGTTTAGTATTGGGATTCTCAATACCGCGGCCGGCGCATTATCGAGGGATCGTCGCCGCGGCCCCGACATGGATACCGACGCGAGCGTCGCGAAGTCGAGTATGGGCTTGGCCCTCGGGGCGGGCGTGTCGGCCGTTCGGGAATGGCACAGGATAGGATCGCAGGCGATGCAACGAGCTCCGGCCAGCCCATCGAACCACGCCGCCGCGCATGCGCACGGCGTCCGCATCGAGGCCCTCAAGGTCTTCTGCGACGTCGTGCGGTGGGGGAGCTTCTCGCGCGGGGCGGCCGAGAACGGGCTGTCGCAGAGCTCGGCCAGCCAGGCGGTCCACAACCTGGAGCGGCACCTGGGGGTCCAGCTCATCGACCGGTCGCACCGGCCGCTGGCGCTGACGCCGCACGGGACGGTCTACTACGAGGGGTGCAAGGGGCTGGTCGAGCGGTATTACGAGATCGAGGGGCGGGTCAAGCGGCTCGGCGACGAGCCGGCGGTCGCCGGCACGGTCCGGGTCGCGGCGATCTACTCGGTCGGCCTGCACCACATGAGCCGCTACGTCCAGACGTTCGAGCGGCGGTATCCGGGCGCCGAGGTCCGGCTGGAGTACCAGCACCCGACGAAGGTCGTCGAGGGCGTCGTCCGCGGCGAGGCGGAGCTGGGCCTGATCTCGTTCCCGAGGAAGTGGCCCGAGCTGGTCGCGATCCCCTGGCGCGAGGAGGAGATGGTGCTGGCGGTCCACCCGTCGCACCGCCTGGCGACGGCCAAGGACGTCGCCGTCGCCGACCTCGACGGCGAGCCGATCGTCGGCTTCGACGCCGACCTGTCGATCCGACGGGCGATCGACCGCCACCTGCGCCGTCATGGGGTGCAGGCGAATGTGGTCCTGGCATTTGATAATATCGAGAACATCAAGCGGGCGGTGGAGGTCCCCGAGGGGGTCGCGATCCTGCCCGAGCCGACCCTGGCCCGCGAGGTCGCCGCGGGGACGCTGGTGGCAGTCCGCTTCCGCGACCCGCGCCTGACCCGGCCGATCGCGATCATCCACCGCCGGAACCGGCGGCTGAGCCCGACTGCCTCGCGATTCCTCGAGGTGCTCACGGGCCGGCCGTCGTCGCCGGCGGGCGACGAGCCGACGGACTCCGCCGTCAAAGGACAATCCTGAGATGAGCCACGCCTACCCCCCCCCGCAAGGGCTCTACGACCCCGCGCGCGAGCACGACGCCTGCGGCGTCGGCTTCCTCGTCGACCTCAAGGGGCGCAAGTCGCACCGGATCGTCCGCGACGGCCTGACGGCGCTCTGGAACCTCAACCACCGCGGCGCCTGCGGCTGCGAGAACAACACCGGCGACGGCGCGGGCTTGCTCGTCCAGATCCCGCACGATTTCCTCGCGCGGCGCTGCCGGCCCCTGGGGATCAAGCTCCCCGAGCCCGGGTCCTACGGCGTCGGCGCGCTCTTCGCCGCGCCCGAGCCCGGCCAGCAGGCGTTCGGCCGTCGGCTCTTCGAGGAGATCGTCGCCGAGGAAGGCCAGCGGTTCCTCGGCTGGCGGCGGCTGAAGACGGACAACTCCAGCCTCGGCGAGGGGGCCAAGGCCGTCGAGCCGGCGATGTTCCACGCCTTCGTCGGCTCGAACTTCGACGACCCCGACCGCTTCGAGCGGAAGCTCTACGTCATCCGCAAGCGGTTCGAGTCGGCCATCGAGTCCTCCGGCCTCGACGACCACAGGTTCTTCTACTTCTCGAGCCTCTCGTGCCGGACCCTCGTCTACAAGGGGATGCTCACGCCCTTGCAGCTCGGCGACTACTTCGCCGACGACCTCGACGACCCGAGCCTCGTCAGCGCACTCTGCCTGTACCACTCGCGGTTCAGCACCAACACGTTCCCGAGCTGGGAGCTGGCGCACCCGTACCGGATGATCGCCCACAACGGCGAGATCAACACCCTCCGCGGCAACATCAACTGGATGCGCGCCCGCGAGGCCCTGTTCGACTCGGACCTCTTCGAGCCCGGCGACGTCGCCAAGCTCCTGCCGATCATCCACGAGGGGCTGAGCGACACCGCCTGCCTCGACAACGCCGTCGAGCTGCTCGTCCGCGCCGGCTACAGCCCGGCGCACGCGATGATGGCCCTGATCCCGGAGGCCTGGGAAAACCACGAGACGATGTCCCAGGCCAAGAAGGACTTCTACCAGTACCACGGCTGCCTGATGGAGCCCTGGGACGGCCCGGCGTCGGTCGGCTTCACCGACGGCAAGACGATCGGCGCCGTGCTCGACCGCAACGGCCTGCGTCCCAGCCGCTACTACGTCACCAAGGACGACCTGGTCATCATGGCCTCCGAGGTCGGCGTGCTCGACATCGCGCCCGAGGACGTGGTGTCCAAGGGCCGGCTCGAGCCGGGCAAGATGTTCCTCGTCGACATGGAGCGGGGCCGGATCGTCGACGACGAGGAGTTGAAGCACTCGATCGCGACGGCCAGGCCCTACGGCAAGTGGCTCCGCGAGCACCTCGTCACGCTCGCCGAGGTCCCCGAGGCGCCGCACGTCCCCCAGCCCGACCACGACACCTTGCTCAAGCGCCAGCAGGCCTTCGGCTACACGCTCGAGGACCTGAAATTCATCCTCGCGCCGATGGGCAACAACGGCGAGGAGGCGATCGGCTCGATGGGGACCGACACCCCCCTGGCCGTCCTCTCCGACCGCGCGCAGCCGCTGTTCAACTACTTCAAGCAGCTCTTCGCGCAGGTGACGAACCCGCCGCTCGACGCGATCCGCGAGGAGCTGGTTACGTCGGTCCACACGGCGGCCGGCGGCGAGAAGAACCTGCTGATGCCGGGGCCCGATAGCTGCCACATGCTGTCGCTGGACTCGCCGATCCTCGACAACGACGACCTCGCCCGGCTCAAGCAGCTCGACGGCTGGCGCGGGTTCAAGTCGGTCACCTTGCCGACCACCTTCCCCGCCGCCGAGGGCGCCGCGGGCCTGGAACGCGCCCTCGACGACCTCTTCGGGAAGGCCGTCGCGGCGATCGCCGACGGCGCGGCGTTCATCATCCTGTCCGACCGCGGCGTCGACCGCGACCACGCGCCGATCCCGTCGCTTTTGGCCTGCTCGGGTCTGCACCACCACCTCGTCCGCGAGGGCCTCCGGACGAAGGCCGGCCTGGTCATCGAGTGCGGCGACGCCCGCGAGGTCCACCACTTCGCGCTCCTGCTCGGCTATGGCGCCGGCTGCGTCAACCCGTACGTCGCGTTCGAGACACTCGACGAGATGATCCGGATGGGCCAGGTCAAGGAGGGGGTCGACCACGTCGAGGCGGTCAAGCGCTACCGCAAGGCGATCAAGAAGGGGGTCGTCAAGGTGATGTCCAAGATGGGCATCAGCACGATCCAGAGCTACCGCGGCGCGCAGATCTTCGAGGCGATCGGCCTGGACCGCGACTTCATCGCCAAGTACTTCGACAAGACCGCCTCGCGGATCGGCGGCGTCGGCCTCGAGGAGATCGCGCGCGAGGTCCTCTACCACCACCACCGCGCCTACGCCGAGCGCGAGGCCGGGCCGGAGATCCTCGACTGGGGCGGCCAGTACCAGTGGCGCCGCGAGGGGGAGTTCCACCTCTTCAACCCCGAGACCGTCTTCCGACTCCAGCACGCGACGCGGTCCAACCGCTTCGAGATCTTCAAGAGCTACACCCGCGCCGTCGACGAGCAGGACCAGCGGCTCTGCACCCTCCGCGGCCTCTTCGAGTTCCGGACCCAGGGCCGCACGCCGGTGCCGATCGAGGAGGTCGAGCCGGTCGAGGCGATCGTCAAGCGGTTCGCCACAGGCGCGATGAGCTACGGCTCGATCTCGGCCGAGGCGCACGAGACGCTCGCCATCGCCATGAACCGCCTCGGCGGCAAGAGCAACACCGGCGAGGGGGGCGAGGACCCCGAGCGGTTCAAGCCCCTGCCCAACGGCGACAGCAAGCGCAGCGCGATCAAGCAAGTGGCCTCGGGCCGCTTCGGCGTCACGAGCGAGTACCTCGTCAGCGCCGATGAGATCCAGATCAAGATGGCGCAGGGGGCCAAGCCCGGCGAGGGGGGCCAGCTCCCCGGCCACAAGGTCTGGCCCTGGATCGCCAAGGTCCGCTTCTCGACGCCCGGCGTCGGCCTGATCAGCCCGCCGCCGCACCACGACATCTACTCGATCGAGGACCTGGCGCAACTGATCCACGACCTCAAGAACGCCAACCCGAGGGCGCGGATCAGCGTCAAGCTCGTCGCCGAGGTCGGCGTGGGGACCGTCGCCGCCGGCGTCGCCAAGGCGCACAGCGACGTCGTGCTCATCTCCGGCCACGACGGCGGCACCGGCGCCAGCCCGTTGACCTCGCTCAAGCACGCCGGCATCCCCTGGGAGCTCGGCCTGGCCGAGACGCAGCAGACGCTCGTCCTGAACAAGCTCCGCGACCGGATCGTCGTCCAGACCGACGGCCAGTTGAAGACCGGCCGCGACGTCGTGATCGCGGCGCTCCTGGGCGCCGAGGAGTACGGCTTCGCGACGGCGCCCCTGGTCGTCATGGGCTGCATCATGATGCGGGTCTGCCACCTCGACACCTGCCCGGTCGGCATCGCGACGCAGAACCCGAAGCTCCGCGAGAAGTTCGCCGGCAAGGCCGAGCACGTCGTCAACTTCTTCCGGTTCATCGCCGAGGAGGTCCGCGAGCACATGGCCGCGCTCGGCTTCCGCACCATGGAGGAGATGATCGGCCGCAGCGACCTGCTCGACAAGCGCCGGGCGATCGACCACTTCAAGGCCCGCGGCCTCGATTTCAGCAAGATCTTCTATCGCCCCGACGTCCCCGGCGCCCGGCATCGGGTCGTCGAGCAGGACCACGGGCTCGACCAGGCGCTCGACCAGAAGCTCCTCCCCCTGGCCGCGCCCGCGCTGGAGCGGGGCGAGGCGGTCGAGATCGCCATGCCGATCCGCAACGTGAATCGGACCGTCGGCACGATCCTCGGCAGCGAGTTGACGCGGAAGTACGGCGGCGGCGGCCTGCCGGACGACACGATCAAGATCAAGTTCAACGGCTCGGCCGGCCAGAGCTTCGGCGCGTTCGTGCCGCGCGGGATGACTCTGATGCTCGAAGGGGACGCCAACGACTACATCGGCAAGGGGCTGTCCGGCGGCAAGGTCATCGTCTTCCCGCCGAAGTCGTCGAAGTTCGTCGCCGAGGACAACGTCATCATCGGCAACGTCGCCCTCTATGGGGCCACCGGCGGCCGGGCCTTCTTCCGAGGCCGTGCCGGCGAGCGGTTCTGCGTCCGAAACAGCGGGGCCCTGGCCGTCGTCGAGGGGACCGGCGACCACGGCTGCGAGTACATGACCGGCGGCGTCGCCGTCGTCATCGGCGCCACCGGCCGCAACTTCGCCGCCGGCATGAGCGGCGGCACCGCGTTCGTCTTCGAAGAGACCGGCGACTTCGCCTCCCGCTGCAACCTCGAGATGGTCGACCTCGAGCCGCTCGCCGACCCCGAGGACCTCGACCTCGTCCGCGACCTGCTCATCCAGCACGCCGGCTACACCGGCTCCGACGTCGCCGCCCGAATCCTCGGCGACTGGGACTGGGCCGTCGCCAAGTTCGTCAAGGTCATGCCCGTCGACTACCGCCGCGTCCTCGAAGAACGCAGGAAGCAGGCCGAGGCGGGGCGCGTGACGGAAGAAGAGGAATCTATCCGCAGATAACACAGATGAAAAAGATGAAAAAGAAAAAAGATCATGGATGCTAAAGATGGTGATGCACAAACATACGCGATCATCGGCGCGGCGATGGAGGTGCATCGCAGGTTGGGCCGGGGCTTCCTGGAGAACGTCTATCAGGAGGCCCTGGCCGTCGAGTTCCAGGAGCGTGACGTCCCGTTCGTCCGTGAGGCTGAGCTGCCGGTCCATTACAAGGGAAGGGCGCTGAACTGCTCGTACCGCGCCGACTTCGTCTGTTTCGAGGCCATCATCGTCGAGTTGAAGGCGATCGCCGAGCTGACGACCCGCGAGCACGCCCAGGTCCTCAACTACCTGAAGGCCACCCGCCTCGGCCGCGGCCTCCTCTTCAACTTCGGCGCCCCTCGGTTGGAATATAAACGCTTCATCTTTTCGGATCATCCGCATTCATCTGCGTCATCTGCGGATAACTCTTCTCCGGAGAATAGCGGTGGGTAAGCCGACTGGGTTCCTCGAGATCGCCCGCGAGACGCCGACCCGGCGGCCGGTGCCGGAGCGGCTGCACGATTATCGCGAGGTGTACAACCCGATGCCGGTCGAGAAGCTCCGCGCCCAGGGGGCGCGGTGCATGGACTGCGGCATACCGTTTTGCCACCAGGGCTGCCCGCTCGGCAACCTGATCCCCGACTGGAACGACCTCGTCTACAGGGACCAGTGGCGCGCCGCGATCGACCGCCTGCACGCGACGAACAACTTCCCCGAGTTCACCGGCACCCTCTGCCCGGCGCCGTGCGAGGCGTCCTGCGTCCTGGGGATCAACGACGACCCGGTCACGATCAAGCAGATCGAGCTCTCCATTATTGATCGCGCCTGGGACGAGGGTTGGGTCGTCCCCGAGCCGCCCGAGGTGAGGACGGGCAAGAAGGTCGCCGTGGTCGGCTCGGGCCCGTCGGGCCTGGCGTGTGCGCAGCAACTGGCCAGGGCGGGGCATGACGTGACCGTCTTCGAGCGCGCCGACCGCATCGGCGGGCTGCTCCGGTACGGCATCCCCGACTTCAAGATGGAGAAGTGGCGGCTCGACCGCCGGCTCAACCAGATGGAGGCCGAGGGGGTCGTCTTCAGGCCCGGCGTGAATGTCGGCGTCGATTTGCCCGCCGATCGCTTGCTCGCCGAGTTCGACGCCGTCTGCCTCTGCGGCGGCGCCACCCAGGCCCGCGACCTGCCGATCCCAGGCCGCGAGCTCGACGGCGTCCACTTCGCGATGGAGTTCCTCCCGCTCCAGAACCGCCGTGGCGCCGGCGACTCGATCCTCGACGACCGCTTCATCTCCGCGAAGGGCAAGCACGTCGTCATCATCGGCGGCGGTGACACCGGCGCCGACTGCCTGGGCACGGTCCATCGCCACGGCTGCGCCAGCGTCCACCAGTTCGAGATCGTCCCCCGCCCGCCCGACTCCCGGACGCCGACGAATCCCTGGCCGCAGTGGTCGAACGTCTTCCGCGTCTCCTCGGCGCACGAGGAGGGGGGCGTCCGCGAGTTCTCGATCAACACCGAGCGGTTCGTCGGCGAGGACGGTCGCGTCAAGGCGCTCGAGACCGTGCACGTCGAGCCGGGCACGGTCAACGGCCGGCCCGGGTTCGTCGAGGTCCCCGGCACCGAGAAGGTCTATCCCGCCGAGCTCGTCCTGCTGGCGATGGGCTTCGTCGGCCCCGAGCGCAAGGGGATGCTCGAGGGCCTCGGCGTCGAGCTCGACGGCATGGGCAACGTCAAGACCGACGACGCCCGCCGGACCAGCGTCCCCAAGGTCTTCTCCGCCGGCGACATGGCCCGCGGCCAGAGCCTCATCGTCTGGGCCATCGCCGAGGGCCGCCACGTCGCCCACTCCATCGACACCTTCCTCATGGGCCGCTCCGACCTCCCCCGTTCCCTCGCCTTCGGCAACCTCCGCCGGCCGTTCGCCTGATCGTTCGGGTGGCGTCGATGGACGAGCCAACGGCGCCACCTCCCGACCGAGTGAGGGTATCATGGGGGAGGACGTCGATCGAACGATGCCTCGGGAACCGAGTTTCGACCGCGGAGGCCGCGATGGAAGCCATCGTCACGCCCCACATCACGAAGACCCCCGGCATCTGCGGCGGTCGGGCCTGCATCGCAGGGCACCGCATCCGCGTCCAGGACATCGTGGTGTGGCACGAGCGGCGCGGCTACAGTCCCGATGAAATTGTAGACATGTTCCCCGGTCTCACCCTGGCCGACGTCTTCGCCGCGCTGTCGTACTATTTCGACAACCGGCAGGAGATCGAGGACGAGTTCCGTGCTGCCGACGAGTCGGCCGCGTGGGTGAAGGCGAACATCCCCTCGAGGATTCCCGCCGAGCTTCGGGAGGGGCCCGGTGGCTGAGCCGGTCCGGTTCTTCATGGACCAATACATCCCCGCCTCAGTCAGCCGGGGCCTTCGCCGGCATGGGGCGAATGTCCTGACCGCGCAAGAGGCCGGGCGCTGTGGATTCCAGGACCCGGACCAACTGGCCTTCGCCACGGCGGAAGGTCGGGTGATGGTTACGTTCGACTCGGACTTCCTGACCTTGCACCGCGCGGGGGACCCTCACGCCGGGATCGCCTGGTGTCCGGAGACGAGATTCATCATCGGCCAGTTGATCCAGGCCCTCCGCCGATGACTCCCATGGAGGGAATGGGCCCGCGTTCCGATGCGAGAGTCGAGCGTCGGCGCCTTTTTGAAGGAAAACGCGCCGGCCGAGGTTTTCCTTGCCGGTTTTGGGCCGGGATTCCAACTGAGGGGGTAGCGTCCGCGCGGGAGGGGCCTCGTACGCGCCCCGATCGCGAGCGGACGCGAAGTCCCGAGCCTCGACAGTGGAATGCCGACCCTCGAATTCCGACGAGCCTGCCCGAGACGGTGGATCCGCGCGCGAAACAAACCCATCGGGGGGATTCCCGGTGGGACGATACCAAGCCACTTCGCCGGCGCCGAACGAACCCACGGGGCTTTGGAGAAGCCGGGGGGACATTGCCGACGCGGGCGCGGTGTCCCGGTGCGAAACAAACCCACTTCGCGATCGTGTGCCGGTCCAGCAACGAGCGTCGGTCCCCCGCCGCGCCGAACGAACCCACCAGGCCACTGCATCGGCATGGGCCAGGATCGATGGGACGAAGCGGTGCGCCTCTTGTTTAACTCGACGCGCCAGCGAGGGCGACCATCCGTCTCGGTTGGCGGGGCTTCGACCGGACTGGAGCCAAGTCACCGGCGCGGAACGAACCGAACGGGGCATTGCGAGGCTTGGGCCATCTTTACTGTCCCGTTGGTCCCATTCGGAACGAACCGAACGGGTCCTTGGGCGGTCCGGGCAAGGAATGACGGGGACACGCGCCGGCGCGGCACGAACCCAAACTCGGTCCCGCGGCGCACGAATCACGGATCGACCGTCAGCGTCGCCGGCGCTCGTTCGCCACGGCGACCGGGCGCGGGGTCGCCGCGTTCTGGGCGCGGACGTCCCTGGCGTCAGGGTCCTTCTTGTCTCGCACGGGGACGAGCGTCTCGGGGACGAGGACGCCGGCGCCGCCGAGCAACGTGTAGTGGCCGGTGAGGGTGGGGCCCTCGGCGATCCGGTAGGAGGAGACGCCTGCCTGCCCCTGGTTGAGCCAGCAGACGGAGAGGACGTCGCCCGTGCGCACGCCGGTGCCGACGTAGGCGACCTGGCCGCCCATCTTCCAGGTCACCATGTAGGCGTCGCGGCGGCGGGCGATGACGACCTCATACACCTGCACACCGCCCTGGCCGTCGGGGGTCTCTTCGCGATAGGTCCCCGCGATGTCGACCAGCTCGCCGGCGCGGGCGCGGACATAAGAGACGAGCACGAGGCGTGTGCCGGGGGTCGTCCGGAAGGCATCGGGGGCATCCTTGCCGTCGCGGTCGTAGCAGAGGCGGAGGGTCTCGCCGTCGAGCTCGTAGATGCCGTGCAGCGTCTTTCCCCGGAGGTCGCCGCGGGTGACGACCATCGTCAACGCCTTGGGAGAGCGCGAGGGGTCGAAGGTCATCGTGCCCGCCCGCCGAGTCGCGTCGCCCGACCTGATGACGAAGCCGTCCTCACCGATGTGGAGCGTCTCGCCGCCGGGCGTCTTCCGGACGACTTTCCTGCCCCCCTCCTCCTGCGATTCGAGTCGCCAGGTCCCCCGGAGCGCCTTCGCCTCGTCCTTCGCGGCCCTGTCGTCGGCGCGACCGGGCGCGACGGCCAGGAGCACGAGCACGATCCCGCAGCCGAGTCGAGCGATGGAACCCATCGGAATCCCTCCGGACGACAGCTCGGTCCCGCGAAACGGACACTTCCCGCACCATACCCCTACCACCCTGGCACGGGCAAGCGCCGGCGGTTGGACCATCGCTGCGTCGCCCGGAATCACGGGGTTGGCTACAATCGACGCGTTCCGGGGACGAATGCCGGTGGGGGGTCGAGCGCCATGACGACGGCCGTCGAGCCGATCATCCGACTGGAGGGGATCACGAAGGAGTACCGCATGGGCTCGGAGGTCGTCTACGCGCTGCGGGGGGTGGACCTGGAGATCGGCGGCAACGAGCTGGTGGCGATCATGGGGCCGTCGGGCTCGGGCAAGAGCACGTTGATGAACATCCTGGGCCTGCTCGACGTGCCCACCGCCGGGCGGTACTGGCTCGACGGCCGCGACGTGGCCCGGCTGTCGGCCTCGGAGCAGGCGCGAGTCCGCGGGCGTCGGATCGGCTTCGTCTTCCAGACCTTCGAGCTCTTGCCGAGGCAGACGGCGTTGCGGAACGTCGAACTCCCGTTGACCTACTCCGGCGGCCCCGACCGCCGCGGCCGGGCGGCCGAGGCCTTGCGGCGCGTCGGCCTGGCCGAGCGGATGACGCACCGGCCGAACCAGATGTCCGGCGGCCAGCGCCAGCGCGTCGCCATCGCCCGCGCCCTCGTCCAGCGCCCGGCGCTCCTCCTGGCCGACGAGCCGACCGGCAACCTCGACTCGCAGACCGGCGACGAGATCCTCGACCTCTTCGACGACCTCCACCGCCAGGGGCAGACCATCGTCGTCGTCACCCACGAGCCCGACGTCGCCGCCCGCTGCCGGCGGGTCATCCGCATCCGGGACGGTCGGGTGGAATCGGACCGGTCGAATCCGGGATCAGGGCAGAGGGCGGACGGACAAAGGACAAAGGACAGTTCTTAAAAAACGCTCATTAATGATAAAGGATAGATCTTAAAAATGCTCATTTTCGCGAATATAGTCAGTGCGCTCGAGCAATTGCTGGCGAACAAGATGAGGTCGTTGTTGACGGTCCTGGGGATCGTCATCGCGGTGGCGTCGACGATCACGGTGGTGAGCGTGGTGCGGGGGTTCACGGGGTACGTGGCGGAATTCCTGCAAGGGCTGGGGACGAACGCGATGTGGGTCTGGCCCGAGCGGCCGGCGGGCGAGGCGGGCAAGCGGCTGGGGAGGGTCGAGCTCGACCACCACGACGTCGACGCGATCGAGCGCGGCTGCGCGGCCTTGAAGTCGGTCTCGCCGCTGATCCGGCACCAGGGGACCCGGCTGGGCCACGGCCGGGACGAGGCGACGGCGCCGTTGGAGGGGGTGGCGGCGTCGTACCACGCGATCCGCAACTTCCCGGTCGAGGTCGGCCGGCCGTTCGCGGCGGTCGACGTCGAGCGCGCGCACCACGTCTGCGTCGTCGGCCGCGAGGTCCTGCGCAAGCTCGACGCCGACGACGACCTCGTCGGCCAGCCCCTGATGATCGACGGCCAGCGGTTCCGCGTCATCGGCATCCTCGCCGAGAAGGGGAGCTTCCTCGGCAATAGCCAGGACGACCTCGTGCTCGTCCCCTACACGATGGCGCTGAAGATGTACCCCGAGACCCGCCGCAAGATGGCCCTGACGGCACAGGCGAGCACCGAGCTCGAGGTGCCCGAGGCCCGCGCGCAGATCATCAACCTGCTCCGGCGCCGCCACGGCCTCGAGGCGTATCAGCCGAACGACTTCCAGGTGCGCACCCAGGACGAGATCCTCCAGGCGTTCAACAACATGAGCCTCGTCGCCACGGTCGTGCTGGCGGGGATCGTCGGGATCTCGCTCCTGGTCGGCGGCATCGGGATCATGAACGTGATGCTCGTCAGCGTCACCGAGCGGACTCGCGAGATCGGCCTCCGCAAGGCCGTCGGCGCCCGCCGCAGGGACATCCTGATCCAGTTCCTCACCGAGGCCGTCACCCTCAGCCTCCTGGGCGGGGCCCTGGGCATCGGCCTCGGCTACGCGCTGGGGGCCCTGGCGAGCCTGCACCCGCAGATGGTCGACATCGTCGTCCCCTGGTGGGCCGTCGCGCTCGGCTTCGGCATCTCCGCCGGCACCGGCGTCGCCTTCGGCCTCCTGCCGGCGATCAAGGCGGCGCTGCTCAACCCGATCGACGCGCTGAGGCACGAGTAGGACAGGGGAGAGGCCCACCACAACGACACGAAGGGCACAAAGGAAGAAATAATAAAAGATT
>DASZMJ010000073.1:0-1976 GCA_035551935.1 Isosphaeraceae bacterium | reverse complement strand
TCCTGCGCCGGGTCGCGGCTCGGGTCAGAGGGGATCTCTACGACGCCATCGGTGACGCGTTGCGAGAGGTAACCGACCAGGACATCATCGGCTGGTTCCAACAGGCCGGCCTGTATGCAGCTCATGGGTAAACCGCTCTAGCCGACGTAGCTTTTTTCAGGAGAATCGAAGCCCCCGCCCCCTGGTCCCCGCCTCCCTTTCGCGGTTGACGATCACGGCGAGTCCGGCTAGGTTCTCGGCTCGCGAGGGCCGGCGTGGGGTCGGCGGCGAGGGGGGCGGGGCGATGACGGGGAGGGGACGGCGGGCGCGGGCCCTCCTGGTGGTCGCCGTGACGACCGTCGTGGGAGGTTGCGGGACGGTCAAGACGTCGGGCACGCCCCGGACGGGCACGGAGCAGCTCCTGCTGACCAACGCCTGGGACAGCGCCCTCCAGCGGGTCGACTTCCGCCCCCTGGCCGGCGTGCCGGTCTACCTCGACACGACCAACGTGACGGCGGTGGACCAGGGATGGGTCGTGTCGAGCCTCCGGCAAGCGATGCTCGAGAACGGGGTCCTGCTCCGCCCCAAGCCCGAGCAGGCGCAATGGATCGTCGAGGCGCGGGTCGGGGCGTTCGGGACGGACGACTACAATTGGCTGCTCGGCATCCCCCAGACCACCGTGCCGCCGACCTTGACGGGCGTGCCGACGGGGACGATCCCCGAGATCCCGCTGGTCAAGAAGTCGAGCCAGCAGGGGGTCGCCAAGATGGCGCTGTTCGCCTACGACCGGGCCAACGGCCAGCTCGTCTGGCGGTCGGGGACGATGCTGGCGACGGCGTCGGCCAAGGACGTGTACGTCGGCGGCTTCGGGCCGTTGCAATCGGGCACGATCCGCGACGGGACCGAGTTCGACGGCGTCCGCCTGCCGACCTTCACCGCCCCCGGCCGCCGCAACCGCCGGCCGTCGAATCAGGCCCCGGCCGCCAACCCCCCGGCGACCCTGCCGCCCGGCACCGCCGCGGACCTCGACTCGTTCGCCCCCTGAGGCAAGGCAGATCGGGGGTAGGTCGTGGGCTACACGCCGAATTCCCAACGGCATGTAGCCCTCGACCTACGAGTCCCCTCGGCGCGGCGAGTGGCGGGTTGTGCTAAGCTCTCCCGGGTTCGAGCCCCACGAGTCGCCCCACGGAGCCGCGCATGCCCGCCGAGCCGATCGACCCGCGTGCCTTCATCCGCGACGTGCCCGACTTCCCCAGGCCGGGCGTCCTGTTCAAGGACATCACGCCGCTGCTGGCCGACCCCGGCGCCTTCGCCGCGACGATCGACGGCCTGGCCCGGCTCGTGGCCGAGAGCCGCCCCGAGGTCGTCGCCGCCGCCGAGGCGCGGGGCTTCCTCTTCGCCGCACCCCTGGCGTTGCGGCTCGGGATCGGCCTCGTGCCGATCCGCAAGCCGGGCAAGCTGCCGCACCGGACCGTCGCCCGCGAGTACCTGCTCGAATACGGCAGCGACCGCCTCGAGGTCCACCGCGACGCCATCGCCCCCGGCCACCGCGTCCTGCTGGTCGACGACGTCCTCGCCACCGGCGGCACCATGCGCGCCTGCTGCGACCTCGTCGCCGGCGCCGGCGCCACGGTCGCGGCCTGCGCCTTCGTCATCGAGCTGGCCTCCCTCAAGGGCCGCGAGAAGCTCGAGGACCTCGACGTCTACAGCCTGATCACCTATTAGCGGCCCTCACGTCGGGTGTCGCACCCCTTCGTGGGGCGGGGCTCGCCCCGCCTCTCCATGGTCGTGATCGAAGAGGCGGGGCGAGCCCCGCCCTCCGGGTACCGGCCGCGCGACCCTCCCTCGGCGGCGCCGCCGCGCGGCCGCCACGAGGCCCCGGCCCGCGGCGGCCCGGCCGAGCGAGGTGGGCTCGGGGACGGCCTCGGTCTGGAACCGCATGACGAAAGAGTTGGTGACGCCGCCGTCGGCCGGCGCCCACGAGGAGTCGGCGGTCC
>DASZMJ010000072.1:0-10103 GCA_035551935.1 Isosphaeraceae bacterium | reverse complement strand
GAAGACATCAATAATATCCTCCTCCGCTCGGCACTCGGCACTCGGCCCTTTTTCCTACGTTTCCGACCCGCGGGGGATCGATGGCCTGCGTGCTGACGGTCGACGGCGTCGTCATCCCCTTGGGGGTCGCGCCCTTGGTCGAGATGAACCGGCTCTATATCGGCCTCGACGAGTATTCGTCGATCGAGTTCGCCGAGACGGCGGCGACCCTCCCGGGCCGCTGGAAGCCGGGGATGACCGCGTCCCTCGACGAGGACGGCGTGCGCGTCTTCTCGGGCGAGGTCACCACGCGCCAGCGCCGCCAGGCCGAGACCGGCTGGGGGATCGGCTATCGCGCGCTCGACCTCAAGTACCTGGCGAACAAGATACCGATCACCAACCCCAACGACCTGACCGGCGTGATCCGGCTCAACCTGCCGTGGGACGACCCGCTCTATTCGCCGACCCTGGCCGGCCAGGCCGTGTCGCAAATCCTCGCGTACCTGTTCAACGGCCACGCGCCGCAGCTGATCGCCGCCGGGGTCGGCACCACGACCTCGCCCAGCTTCGACGGCTTCGTCCCGGCGGACCTGACCGCGCTGACGCAGGTCCCCCCCGAGCCGATCTACCTGACCGGCAACCTGATGGACGACGTCGACCGGCTGCTCGAGAAATGGGCCGGCCGGTTCGCCTGCCGGGTCGACCCGAATGGGCCCGTCGACGGCCTGGGCGTGCGGCGGGGCGTGATCCGCATCCTGGACACCGCGACCTTCACGCCCTTGACCCTGACGATGGGCGTCGACCCGATCGAGTGGCCCGACGTCCAAGAGGATACGAGCCAGTGCGCCGGCCGCATGGTCGTCCGCGGCGCCGGCGACATCGACGCGGCGCTCGCGTCGATCGGCCACGGCACGCTGGCGGAGACCTGGACCGCCGGCGACGAGACGAGCTGGGATTGGGACGCCTTCGTCACGGCGGGCGGGGGCAGCGACTCGGGGGCGATCACCGCCCTGACCTCGACCACGGCGACCGTCCAGAGCACCGACGCCACGCGGGCCTGGGCGGCCAACTTCTGGGGCGCGAACGCCGGCCAGGTCGCCGTCATCAACCCGGTGTCCACCGGCATCACGCAGACCGAGTGGCGCAACGTCATCAGCTGCACCGCGCTGGCCGCCGGCGGGACGTCGGTCCTGACCCTCGACCGGCCGCTCGACAACGCCGGTTACACGCGATACACCCTGAGCTGTCACCCCGCTGGGACGCTCGCCGACGTCTATCGCCGCTATCGCGCGACCTCGACGTACGTCGCCGCGCACCTGGCGCCCAAGTTCAACAAGCCGAAGGAGTTCGTGACGGCGACCGAGGTCCTGTCGGTGATGTATCCGACCGCCGAAATCTTCGGCGCCGGCGGCGTCGGCTGGGCCGCGAAATTCAACATCGACCAGGCGAACGGGGACATCGTCTTCGCCGAGCCGACCGTCAAGGCGCTGAACGACCAGCCGACGCTCAATGCCGGCGGCGCGGGCGTCGTCAAGCCCACCGACGTCCTGGCGCTGCTCGCGTATTCGCGCGGCACCCTCACGGCGACCTACCCCGCCGACGTCGGCGGGGTCGCGCAGTATACGGGCACCTTCCACTCGACCTCGGGCGTGGGCCGGACGGCCTATTACGAAGTCCCGTCCTGGCTCGACGCCGGCCAGGCGTCGAACATGCTCCAGCTCGCGCAGCTCCTGCTCGACCCGCGCCAGGACGTCATCTACGAGGGCTCGGCGACGTACCGCGGCAAGCTCTCCTCGGCGCTGGCGCTCGGCCAGGCGCTCAACGTCGCCGGCGACGACGGCGCCTCGTATCCGACCGGCATGGAGGCGATGGCCGCGACGATCCGCGGCGTGACGCTCGAATGGCCGAAGTCGGGCGACATCTGGCGGACGAAGCTGACCTTCTCGAACCGTCGGCGGCTGGCGACGGGCGTCGAGATGTACATCCATCCGACGTTCCAGGGCCGCGCCGCCTGGGACCTCGGCCGCGGCGCGGGCGGCTCCGGCCCCGACTTCGGCTCGCTCCTGGCCGGCCTCGCCGTGGGCATGGCCACCGGCCGCGGCGGCGTCTCGGCCGCCGGCTGGGCCGACGACGGCTCGGGCATGGGGATGGGCATGGAGATGGGCATGGGCATGGGCATGGGACAGGTCGGCGACGACCCCGGCGCGATGGCCGCCGACCTCGGCGCGGGCGCGGCCGGTGATGCGGCGCAGCCGCCCCCGAAATCGCGCCACGAGCCCGCCGAGGTGACGCGGCGGCGCACCGCCGAGGTGAACCGGCGCCGCCGCGCCGAGGCCCGGCGGCGCCACGAGCCCGCCGAGGTGACGCCGGGCGCCGCGGCCGAGGCCGTCCGCGACCCGTTCGCCACGCCGATCGGCGACGCCGCGGGCCAGCCGATCGACCTCTCGGGCGAGCCGTCCCGGACGGCGCCTGACCTGCCGCTCGGCGGGGAGATGCCGCCGCCGCCCGCGGGACCCGCCCCGAGGCGCATCGTCCCCGAGCCGTCGCCCGTCTCGGGCGACGACCCGCTCGCCGTGCTCGGCAAGCCGGCGCCGCCGCCCCGGGGCGTCGTCGGGCCGCCTCGGGACGACTCCGTCACGATCGACCTCACGACGAATGGAGGCGAGCTGAACGATGGACAACCTCAAGGGCGACGTCGAGGCGCGGCTCCGCGAGCTCGAGACGCGCATGGCGGAGGTCCGGCGGATCGTCCAGGACCTCCGCGACCAGGCCGGCCAGACGGCGCAGGACCTCGCGACCAGCCGGCAATCCCCGAACCCCGCGAGCTGAACGATGGACGGCCTCAAGGGTGACGTCGAGGCGCGGCTCCGCGCCCTCGACGGCTTCGCCGCCGCGATGGCCTGGATCGTCCCGGACCTCCGGGCGCTGGTCGGCCGCAACACGCAGGACCTGGCGCTCCTGCGCCAGGTCGTCGACGCGACGGGCACCGCCGCCACGGCGACGCTCGTCCAGCCGGTCACCGGGTGCAATGGCACCCTCCCGACGGCGGGCACGATCTCGGTATCGCTCTTCGACAGCACCCCCACGCTGATCGCCACGGCGACCAACGACGGCTTCGGCAACGCGACGTTCTCGGGCCTGGCCGCCGGCACCTATACGACCACCGCGCAGGGCGCCGGCGGCGCGGCGGGCCGCTGGGCGGCCCCGGCGACCTCGGGCTCGATCACGGTCGCGGGCACCGGCACGACCACGGCACCGACGTTAAATATGGGCGCCGCGGCGACCGGCTACCTCTGCTGGGACCCCTGCCCGGTCCCGATCAAGGACACTCTCTCCGTCGCCGATTCCAACGGCACCCACCTCGGACTCCTGACTTATGTGCCCGGTTACGTCGGTGGCCTGCAATACCTGGGGTGCTACACCAAGTCGATCTCCAACGGCGCCAATCCCGTCGTCCACGTCGGCTGCACGACGGCGACCGTCACGGCGCCGCTGGAGTTCGCGCTGATCCACCCGAACGGCGTCCTGGGCGCCGACCTCGTGATCGCCACGGTCGTCTGCGACAGCACGAATTATCAGCCGACCCAGGCCGCGTGTGGCGCCACGTCCAATTACAGCGAGTACCCGTCGACGGCCAGCTTCCAGTGCTGGCCGTTCCTGATCACCTATCACGGGATCGACTTCCCCAATGCCGGGTCGGCCGGCGCGTCGCTCCTGTCGACCGCGACGAACATCGTCGTGACCGAATAGCACCGTGCGATGCCCCCGTTGCCCCGCCCCGGCCTCGTATTGCCACGCCGAGTCGGCCGCCGTCGCCCGGCTCTGCGACCTCGCCGCGACGACGACGCATTACCGCGACTGGCTCGCCCTCGGGGTCGCCCCGGAGTCGGCGCCACCGCGACCGGCCGCCTCGGGACGCGCCGAAACGCGACCCGATCCTATCCAGGCCCGATCGCCCGGCCGTTGCTGCGGCCTTCCGGCCGACGACTTCGCCGCCTTCGCGGGCCTCGGCGACGAGCCCGACCGGCGATGAGGGAGGGGGACGGATCGCGTCCCCCTCCCCGTGTCGAGGCGGCATCAGATCAGTGGACCAGGGCATGGTGATCGCGGGCCGGTCGCCCTGATGCGGACCGCGGGCGACCGCCAGCACCCCGCGCGCCACTCATGCCGAACGCGCGCGGGGCGTCGTCGATCGTACCGGCGGCCGGGCGTGGGCTCAAGCCGCGAATGGCCGCGTGCCGAAGTGAGACCCGGCGCGACGCGACCTTGGCGCACTTCGCGCCCAAGACGCCACGGCGCCGGGGGAGTCGAGGGCGATGGCCACGGCGCGACGGCGGAAGACGCGGGCGGACGCGGTGGGCGAGGCCCCGGAGGCGCGGGGGCGCCGCGATTACACGGTCCGGCTCGACGCGCGGGCACGGCGCCAACTGGACGCGCGGGCGCCGCTCGGTGATTGCAGCGCCAGCGAGCTGGTCGGCCGCTGGATCGAGGAGTCCAGCAAGGGACTGGTCTTCTACCTCCCGGGGCAGGGCGGGGGGATCGGCGGCCCCGAGCCCGGGCCGCCGCCCGGGGGAAGTGCCGAGAGCTGAGCGAAGGGCCTCGACTCAGCACTACCCCCACGGCACCTCCTCGCGACGGAGCCGGACCCGGCGGCGGGCCCGCCGCCGGAGCCTCAGCAGGGTCCACGGCCGGGACTGCGGCGCGACCAGGATCGCGCCGGCCGGCAGGCCGACCGACACGCCCGCCAGGAACTCGACGGCGGCCACGGGGTCGATCACGACGGCCCGGCCGGCGACCCCCGCCGCACTCGTGGCTGACCGGCCGGGGGGATGACGGGATCGTCGCGGGACGGGCCGATCCCGTCAACTCCGGGGGACCAGGTCGAGGGCCAGCCGGATCGCCCGCGCGATCCCGTCGCCCACCGCCCCGGGCCCGGTGACGCTCACGCGATGCTCGAGGCCGTCGAGGTAGACGGCCACCTCCCAGGCCGGTGGCGGCCCCGGCAGGATGTCGACCCGCTTCGGCCGGGCCTCGCCCCGGGCCTTGCCGGGCCCCTCCCCCGCCGCGATCGCCGGCGCGGCCGGCGGCGCGACCTCATGGCCCTCGGGGACGTTGACGGATTTGCGGACCGGGCGGGGTGCCCCTTCGGCCGCGGGTGACGCACGGTGCGTCACGGGGGGGGCGGGCCGCTCGACCTCCGTGACGACGTCGAGGCTGTCGGGGTCGATGCCGATCGCCTCGTGATTCCGGAGGTGCCGGACGTCGTCGCGGCTGAGCCCCTCGCCCGCGGCGGCGCGGGCCAGGTCGAGGATGCGGCCGGGGTCCTCGGCCTTGCCGCACTCCAGCGCCACGGCCGGCGCCAGGTCCCCGAGGTCGACCAGGTCGAGGACCTCCTCGGGCAGCTTGAGCAGCGCCAGCGACCGGGTGATCCGGTCGTGGGAGACCCCCAGCCGCCGGCCGATCTCGCGCGCCGACCAGCCGGCCCGCTCGGCCAGCGCCCGGAACGCCCGCGCCTCCTCGATCGGCGCCAGGTCCTTGCGGCAGCAGTTCTCGACGAGCTGGTCGACCAGCAGCTCCTCGGCCGAGGGCTCGCCCGTCGCCTCGACGCAGAGCAGCTCGGCGAGCCCCGCGAGCTTCGCCGCCCGCCACCGCCGCTCGCCCGCGACGACGACGTAGACGCGCCGGGACTTCTCCCAGCGGACCCGGATCGGCTGCAACTGGCCCCGGTCCTTGAGGCTCTCGGCGAGCCGGGCCAGCTCGTCGACGTCGAACTCCCGGCGCGGCTGGTCGGGGTCGGGCTCGATCCGACCGACCGGGATGCGCCGGGAGTTCGGGTCGGCCGTCGTGCCGAAGAGCTTCGCCGCGTCGGCGCCGAAGGCCGGCCGCGCCGGCAGGGCGGCGGCGGCCTTGCGCGAGGGCGCGACGCTCGCCTGGATCCGGTCGGCGGCGCGGGCCAGCCGCTGCGACTTCGAGGGCGCCACGACTCACGCCCCTTTCCGCGACGCTTGGCGTCGCCGCCCGGGGGACTTGCCGCCGGCGTCGCCGGCGGCGTCGCCCCGACCCGATGGGATCCGCAGCCGCGCCACCAGCTCCTCGGCCACCGACTTCGCCGCCGCGGCGGCGCGGGACTTCGGCGCGTACCGGCCGACCGGGGCCAGCTCGGTGATCGCGTCGGCGAAGTCCGCCAGGTTGGGCAGCGTCGCGTCGAGCACGGCCGCGCCGTACCGCTCGCGGAGCGTCGCCTCGAACCGCCGGTGGCCGGCCCGGCGGCCGTCGACGCGGCTGACGACGAAGTTCGGCCCGGCGAGCCGGCGATTGCCGGCGCCGCGGGCCCGGCTGACAGCCGCGTTGACGGCGCTGATCCCCTGCGCGCCGAAGTCCTCGGGGTTCACCGGGCAGAGGACCGCGTCCGCCGCGAGCAGGGCGCACCACGAGCAAAGGCCTAGGTGCGGCGGGCAGTCGATCAGGCAGCACGCGAACCCGCGGCGGTGCGACTCGAGGAAGCTGCGCACCGTCCCCTGAATCTCCGCCGGGGCGGCGCGGGCGTCCCCCTGGGTCAGCCCTTCGAGCGACCCCGAGCCCCGCACCAGCCAGAGCGCGGGCAACGCCGTCGGCGTCAGGAGCAGCGAGTCGCAGCCGCCCCAGGGCCCCGCGAACAGCGCCGCGACGGTCGACCGCGGGTCGAGCTCGGCCGTCAGGTCCGGCCCCCAGTGCCCCTGCGTCAGCGAGGCCTGCGGGTCCAGGTCGAGGGTCAACGTCCGGTGGCCGGCCAGCGCCAGCGCGCCGCCGACGTGGTAGACCGTCGAGGTCTTTCCCACTCCCCCTTTGCGATTCAGGACGGCGATCGTGATCACGTCGATCTCCTCACCAGGGTAGGACCGGTCCGGGATACCCCCACGCCTCGCCTTCGGCCGGCTCGTCGACGACGCACCAGGTCGGCCCCGAAGGGGCCGGGCGCGGCGGCGTCGAGGGCGGGAAGGTGCGGAGGGGGAAGTCCGGGTCGCTCCCCGGCCCGGCACCCCCCCGTTGCCGCCAGAGCCAGCCCGCCCCGAGCAGGCCGCCGAGGACGAGGGCGACTCCCAGGCCGCCGAGGAGCGAGGCCCCGGCCGCCGACGACCAGGCCGAGGGGACGGCCGGTGCCGGCGATCCCGCCCGAGCCGGCGCCGGGTCCGGCCCGGCCGCGGCCGGCGAGCCGGCCAGGGCGAGGACCGACCCGGCGATCGCCGCCCGGATGGGGCCGACAAACCGGCCCCGCCGTGACGCACCGTGCGTCACGCGGCCCGGAAGTCGATCGCCCGGACCGCCGCCACCAGCGCCGGCTCGTCGGCCCGCCGGTAGTGCTCCTGCGTCGCCAGCGTGGTGTGCCGGAGCACCCGCTGGATCACGGGGCCGGAGAGCCCCCAGGTGCTCTCGGCGAGCGTCGCCCAGGTCGTCCGGAGCGACGCGAAGGTCAGCCCCTCGACGCCCGCGGCGCGGCCCGCGGCCTTGAGCGCGTCGCCCGGCTTGCCCCCCCGGCCGCCCGAGACCCACGGCCCCTCCCGGTCGGCCCGCGGCACCACCCAGTCCGACCCCGACCGCGGCCGCCACGCCGCCAGCATCTCCGCCAGCCGCGCCGGCAACGGCACCGGTCGCGCCGCGTCGAGCGTCTTGAGCCGCCGCGCCGGGTCGAGTCGCACCAGCCCGGCCGGCAGGTCCACCTCCCCCCACGTCAGGCCCAGCGCCTCGCCCCGCCGGAGGCCCGTGTAGGCCACCAGGGCGGCCAGTGCAAAGAGGCGGCCGTCCCGCCAGGAATCGCGCCCACGGGCCTCCAGGAGCCCCAGGACGCGGCCGATCGCCTCTCGCGCGTGGGCCGCCGGCGGCGAGGACCGGACCCGGCGGAGGAACTTCGTCCGGCGGCCGAACGGCGACCGCTCGACGTACCCCGCCTCGTTGGCGTAGTTCGCCGCCGCGCGGAGGTAGCCCAAGAGGGTCCACGCCGTGTTCGGGTGCCGGCCGTCGCGGAGCTGGGCGTTGACCCAGCCGGCGACGGCCGGGGCCGTGATCGCGGCGGTCGTCGCGTCGGGCCCGAGGTGCCCGGCGAACTCGCGGAGCACCTGGCGCGTCTTGGTGGCGGTGGCCCGGCTCCGCGCCGGGTAGCTCCAGAGCGCCTCGACTTCGGCGCGGAAGCGGTCGAAGGGGATCGGCTGCGGCATCGGTCGGTTCCCGGGGCGTGGGGGGAGGGCCGCCCCGCCCCGGACCGTAGGGCGCCGGGGACCCCCAGGCGCCATCGCGCCGAAGTCGAGGCGCGGCGGCCGTGAGCCGCTTGACGAGAGCGTAGGCCACGCCGATCGGCGAAGGTTCGCCGGTCGCGCAAGCCTTGATCTCATCAACGTTCGTGTTCGTAAAGCGGGGGTTGAGGGTTCGAGTCCCCCCAGTGGCTTTCCGCAAGGCCGCAACCGACAACGGGTTGTGGCCTTTTTCTATTTCAGTGCTTTCGGACGAGCCGTCGTCTTGCAACTTGGCTTGCAACCGGAGCCGGCTTGCAACGCGGCTCTGGCGGCGGCGTTGCTGTGCACACGGCGGGTGTTCGTGCCGCAGAGAGGGCAAGCCGCCGTGGGAGTGGCGGTCGCCAGGTAGACCGTGAGCGTGTCGAGATCAAGGACGGCATGGACGAGGCAGCTCCCCTCGGGAGCGCCCAGCAAGTCGAGCGGGAGCAAGACGGGGTTCCGGAGATAGGGTTCGGGATGGATTCAGACGATGAGTGGATACTCCTACTACGATCGTGGATCATCGAGAGTGCGGGAGAGCCCAAATCTGGCGGGGTGGGTCAGTTTGAACTGACGCACTACCCGCCCGAGACCTCGGCGATGAAACCGGCGACCAAGCGCTGGATATCGGCCGGTGGGAGGTTGTAGCGGGCATTGCCGTCCGGGAGGCCCATATTGCCGCTGATCACGAAGGCGCGCAGGCCCGCCTTGGCAAGGCTTCTTGCCTGTGCGATGCTGAGGCCGCCGACCACTTGCACCGGGACCGCCTTGCCGATCCGTTCGAAGACGGCGCGAGCCACCTCACCGAGATAGTCGTCCTCGATGAGTTTCGGGTGTGCGCGCCGCGCGTCGGACTGCAGGTGGATACCAACCGCGTCGACGCCGGCCTCGACCATCCGAAGCGCGACTTCGCCTGCCTGCGACGCGGGGCCCTGGTGCGGCACCATGATGTCGGAAAAGACAAGTCGCGGCAATTCGGGGCCCGCGCGCCTGAACTCATCGCGCACGGCGCAGATCGACTTCGCCGTATCCGCGCCGGCGAGAGCGAGGAAATCCAAGATGTTGCCGCCGCCGGCGTAGACGGTGCGCGCCTCGCCGGCACCGCCGTCCATGGTCTTCATGTCTGCCAGCAGGAGAGCGTCTGGAAACCGTTTGCGGAAGGCGGGCACGACGTTCGAAACGCCCTGAGTCTTGAGCAGCGGCGTCCCCATTTCGACGATGTCGACTCCACCCGCCAGCGCGGCACTGGCGACCGTCAGTCCGAGATCCAGGGTCCCCACATCGACCGAAATCTGAAACGAAAGGCGGGTCTTGAACCGATCCACAACGCGGGCGGAACTCGGGTGTGTCTCCTTCGCCGGCCGCTGGCCCCAGGCGGAACTGGACCCTATCGTCTCAAAGATGCCGCCGACGGCCAATCCACCGCCGGCGAGCCTACCAGCGGCGTCTAGGAACGATCGCCGGTTGAGGCGCCGGTGGTGATTCGACGCCTTCTTATGATCCATGATCGCAGCTCCTTTGAAGCATGAACGCTTGGGGAAGCCAGTGTCAGCCTGACGTGCGCAAGCTTTTCCACACCGTCCTTCCGTTTGGGTGCATTCTAGCAGGACCATTCCCCGCAGAGGAGCGGCATCGTGAAACTCGTTTAGGAGCGTGAGGCGAAGGCGGCGGAGAATTCAAACTGACCCACTACCCAAATCTGGCTAGGTGGGGTCACAAGAGGCGCCATTCCGACGATAGTCGAAACCGGCATTACTGACGGTCAGAAAAGTAATGCACGCTCTTCGCGGGGTCGGCTACACTTGCTCGGATGAGACACGAGGGCTCGCCGGCGGAACTGGAGCATCGCCGCCGGCTCGCGGTGCAACGCGTGCTCGA
>DASZMJ010000071.1:0-7690 GCA_035551935.1 Isosphaeraceae bacterium | reverse complement strand
GGCCAGACGTCCCGGCAGAGAAAGGACGATGGCGCGATGTCCCTCTTCCAATCCCTCCTGCGAGCCGTTCGGTCGTGGCGGCGCCGTCCCGGCGGCGCGAAGCCGTCGAAACGGGCCGGTATCGCCCTGGAACGTCTCGATCATCGGCAACTCTTGGCCGTCAACTTCACCGGGAACGTCATAACCGATTTCCCCGCCACTGAGAAGCCCGGAGTCGTCGTCATCGACCAGTCGCAGGTGACGAGCCCGCCGGTCGTCCATCCACTCATTCCGCCGAACCTCCAGAACCTCGTCAAGGTCTCGGGCCTCGACATCTCGGGCATCCGCCTGGCGTATGACCCGGCGACCGACACCCTCGCCGTCGGCCTCCAGCAGCCCGACAACCAGAAGACCGGCCAGCCGGTCATCGCCGGCGACACCGACAACAACCTGAACTCCGGCACCGTCGACCCCGCGGTCCTGGCCGCCTCGCCCGGCTTCCAGGACCCGGCGGACCTCGGCGGCACCAAGACGATGGGCGCCTTCTTCGACCTGAACGGCACGACCACGCCGACGGTCGTCGCCGGCGTCGCCTCGCAGTTCCAGCCCGACGTGCCCAGCTCGGTCAACAACTCGAAGGTCTACCAGGTCGCCGCCGCCGTCGAGCCCAGCGGCAGCCCGGTCGCCATCCCCGAGTTCGGCACCCCCCTGCCCCAGAACACCGGCGGCGTCTACCTCGTCAACGACCCCGCCCACGGCGCCTTCGAGTTCCAGGTCGCCCACTTCTCGCAGCTCTACCTCCAGGAGACCGGCCACGCCCTGACGCCCGACTCGACCTTCAGCGTCGGCGCCTTCGGCAACTCGGGCCAGGACGACGGCATCAGCGAGGCGTTCTTTCCCGCCCAGCCGGTCCGCTTCGGCGACCTCGTGCCGACGACCGACCTGACGATCACCAAGCTCGAGACCTCCGGCCCCGGCATCGTCGGCCAGCCGCTGACGTACGTGCTCATCGCCACCAACAGCGGCCCGGCGGCGTCGAACAACGTCACCATCACCGACCCGCTCCCCGCCGGCCTGACCTACGTCAGCGCCACGTCGAGCCAGGGGACGGTCACGGAAGCCAACGGCACCGTCACGGCCAGCCTCGGCACGCTCGCGCCGGGCGCCGGCGCCAGCGTGACGATCGTCGCCATCCCCACCGTCGCCGGCATCGTCACCAACACCGGCACCGTCGCCGGCACCCCGGATAATAACCCGACCAACGACACGTCGACCGTCACGACCACGATCAGCCCGGCCCACGTCTGCCCGCCGCTGGAGCCGCCCGTCCTGATCAACCCGCACTCCAACTCGCACGTCAATATCGCCCACAACGACCTCGTCCGGGTCAATGTCTTCGGCCAGGCGCGGTTCGACGTGACCCAGATCGTCCCCGCGTCGGTCCGCTTCGGTGGCGCGGCGCCGATCGCGTCGTTCACGAGGTTCATCAACCACGACCCGTACCTCGACGAGACGTTCGTCTTCCGGGGCACCGACGTCAACCTGCCGCCGGGCATCCAGGACGCCCACATCACCGGCTCGCTGACCACGGGCGGCAGCTTCGACAGCGTCCGCCGGATCTTCGTCCGCAACGACACCTCGTACACTCCGGCCGAGATCGCGTCGCGGAACGCCCGGCTCGCCCGCGAGGGGCTCAACCCGCCCGGCGCGACGACCGCCGCGTCGGCCCCGGCCACGGTCTCGATCCCGTCGAGCCCGGTCCGCCAGGCCGTCGTCGACCTCCTGGCCCTGAAGCGTCCCGCCGGGGCGCCGATCAAGGTCGTCATGCCCACGACGACCGCCGGGACGGCGGCCCCGGCGCCGGTCACCATCCCCAGGGCCGTCGTCCCCCGTTCCCCACGGGTCAAGGCCGTCGCGGCCAAGGCCGCCGCGCCGCCGACGTCCCGGCCGCGTCGCGACTGGGTCCGCGCCCACCAGGCGGCCTCGGTCCCGGTCCTCGGCGGGGCGCTTTGAGCCCAACGGTCTCCGTCGGGGTCAGGGAAGCGGCGTCGCGGTCGCTCCGCAGCTCGCGGGGCGACGGCGACGCCATGCGCTGCGGGTCTTCCCCGTCCGGCCCGGTGCGTGACACAACGCGGCTCGAATCCGCCCCGCGGCATGCCGGGGCGTCGTTGACTTGGGGCGATGCGGCCCTTATGTTTACGGACGCTCGACCCCCCGCCCAAAGCATTCGACAACCCGAACCCGCAACGGAAACGACGAGGCACGCGACCGATGGCCCGACCCGTCACGCTGTTCACTGGCCAGTGGGCCGACATGACGCTCGAGACGATCTGCCAGAAGGCCCAGCAGTGGGGCTACGACGGCATCGAGCTCCCCTGCTGGGGCGACCACTTCAACGTCCAGCAGGCCCTGAAGGAGGACGGCTACTGCAAGAGCCGCAAGGACCTGCTCGCCAGGTATGGCCTGAAGTGCTGGGCGATTTCGAACCACCTCGTCGGCCAGGCGGTGCTCGACGTCATCGACGAGCGACACAAGTCAATCCTGCCGCCGCACGTCTGGGGCGACGGCCAGCCCGAGGGCGTCCGCCGCCGCGCCGCGCAGGAGATGATGGACACGGCCCGGGCCGCCAAGAAGCTGGGCGTCGGGGTCGTCAACGGCTTCACCGGCAGTTCGATCTGGCACCTGTTGTACTCGTTCCCGCCGACCCCCGACGCGATGATTGACGCCGGCTTCGACCTCCTGGTCGAGCGTTGGGACCCGATCCTGGACGTATACAAGGAGTGCGGCGTCCGATTCGCGCTGGAGGTCCACCCGACCGAGATCGCCTTCGACATCTACTCGGCCGAGCGTGCCCTGGATGCCTTGAAGCGTCGGCCCGAGTTCGGCTTCAACTTCGACCCGAGCCACCTGCACTGGCAGATGGTCGACCCGGTCGCCTTCCTGCGGGCGTTCCCGGACCGGATCTATCACGTCCACGTCAAGGACGCCGCCCGGACGCTCGACGGCAAGACCGGCCTGCTCGGCTCGCACCTGAACTTCGGCGACCCCCGCCGCGGCTGGGACTTCCGCTCTCCGGGCCGCGGCGGCGTCGACTTCGAAGCGATCGCCCGCGCCCTCAACTCACTCGGCTACGACGGCCCGTTGTCGGTCGAGTGGGAGGACCCCGGCATGGACCGCGAGTACGGCGCCGCCGAGGCCGCCCCGTTCGTCAAGCGCACCCTCGGCTTCTCCACCCCCGGCCGCCTCTTCGACTCCGCCTTCGCCGAGGGTCAGGCCAAGACGTGACGTTGACGGGTCTGCTCTGCTCTCATCCCCCCGGGGCGCAGCGGCGGGTCCTCCTCGAGCGGGCCGGCCGCAGCCACCGGCCCGACGGCATCGCCGCCGATCTGGGCCTGAACCCGGAGATCGACGCGGAGCCCATCCGCGCCCCGGCGGTGACCAACCGCCGTGATCGCTCCGGCGCCGCCGCCCAGGCAGGTCTCGCGGGCGGGATTCCCGCGGCACCACCGGATGTCGCGTGACAGCGGTCCGGAACCCCGGCCACCCGATCGACAACGCCGACGACTTCCGTCCGGCCAGTCGGAACGGTGTTGGGGGGCGTCGGGGTTTCGTAGGATGGTTATATTGAGAGGGTATGGTCGCCGGCGGAGGGGTCGGCCGGCGACCGGGCCACTCGAACCGCACGGCGAAGGGTCGTCATGATCTGCGTCACCATCGGCAGAGGTCGGCACAAGTCGCTCCTGGCGGAGTGGAAGGAGGCCGCGGCGGCCGGCGCGGAACTGGTCGAGCTGCGGATCGACATCCTCCGCAGCGAGCCGAACCTCAAGCGCCTGCTGGCCGAGCGGCCCACCCCCGCGGTCATCACCATCCGCCGCGGCGCCGACGGCGGCCTCTGGCGCGGCGACGAGGAGAAGCGGCTCCGACTGCTCCGCGAGGCGATCGTTCTGGGCGTCGACTACGTCGACCTCGAGGTCGACGTCGCCGGCTCGATCCCCCGCTTCGGCAAGACCAAGCGGATCGTCAGCCTCCACAACTTCCGCAAGACCCCCGTCGACGCCGAATTGACGAAGATCGTCGAGGAGATCCGCGGCAAGCAGGCCGACGTCGTCAAGGTCGCCGTCAACGCCCAGTCGCTCGCCGACGCCTCGCGGGTCCTGGCGATGGTCGCCCGCGAGAACGCCACGGGGCCGACGATCGGCATCGGCATGGGCCAGGTCGGCTTCTTCACCCGGATCCTCGGCGCCAAGTACGGCGCCCCGTTCACGTTCTCCGGCTTCAACCCCGATCGGACCTTCGCCCCCGGCATGCCGCGGTTCCAGGAGTTGCGGCGCGACTACGGCTACGACCGGATCGGGCCCGAGACCGCGGTCTTCGCCGTCATCGGCGACCCGGTCGGGCAGAGCCTCGGCCCGGCGATCCACAACGCCGCGTTCCGCCACCTCGGGATCGACGCGGTCTACCTGCCGATCCTCGTCCCCGCCGGCCGGCTCAAGGAGTCGCTGACCGAGCTCGCCTGGCTCGACATCCGCGGCATGAGCGTGACGATCCCGCACAAGGAGGCGATCGTGCCGCTGTTGACACTGGCCGACGGCGCCGTCGAGCGGACCGGGTCGTGCAACACGGTCGTCGTCAAGGACGGCAAGATGGAGGGGCACAACACCGATTACCACGCCGCGATGAAGTCGCTCGAGGACGCCCTCGGCGGCGTACTCGAGCACGACGCGAGCCCGCTGATCAACAAGCAGGTGTTGATCCTCGGTGCCGGCGGCGTGGCGCGGTCGATCGCCGTCGGGGCGGTCCGGCGCGGGGCGGGCGTGACGATCTGCAACCGCAACGACGAGCGCGCCGCCAAGCTCGCCGAGCAGGTCGGCTGCCGGAGCGTGAGCTGGACGATGCGGGCCGGCACGCTCTGCGACATCCTGGTCAACGGCACCCCCGTCGGCATGCACCCCCACGTCGACGACACCCCCGTCCCCCCGGCCGCCTTCCGCCCCGGCATGCTCGTCTTCGACACCGTGTACCACCCCGAGAACACCATGTTCCTGAAGATGGCCCGCGAACGCGATTGCAAGACGATTTCTGGAGTCGATATGTTCATCGAACAGGCCGCGGCCCAATTCCGGATGTTTACCGGACAGGAGCCGCCGGTCGAGGTCATGCGCGAGGTCGTGCGCCGTAAGCTCGGGGCGGCCCGCGAATGACGGCGCCCATGCCTCGGCCGACGGCCGGCGGCCTGGCCCTGATCGGCCCGCGCGGCACCGGCAAGACGACCGTCGGCCGGCTCGTCGCCGGGGCGACCGGGCGGCCGTTCGTCGACGCCGACCGCGCCCTCGAAGGCCGCGCCGGCCGGTCGATCGCCGCGATCTTCGCCCAGGCCGGCGAGCCGGCCTTCCGCGACCTCGAGGAGGCCACGCTCCGCGACCTCGTCGGCCGGGCCGGCGCCGTCCTGGCCACGGGCGGCGGAGTCGTGCTCCGCGAAGTCAACCGCGACGCCCTCCGCCGCTTCGGCTTCGTCGTCTGGCTGACGGCCGACCCCGCGGCGCTGGCCGACCGGCTCGCGCGCGACCCCGCCGACCGGCCGAGCCTGACCGGCCTGGGGACGATCGCCGAGGTCGCCGCGGTGCTCGAGGCTCGCGCGCCGCTCTATCGCGCGACCGCCGACGCCGTCGTCGCCACCGACGGGCTCGACCCGGAGGCCGTCGCGCGGAAGGTCCTTGACGCCTGGCGGGAGGGGGGCCTCGCTCCGTGATCTCGACCCTCCACCTCATCCTCGCCGCCGGCACGTTCGTCTACGGGAGCGTGATCGGCAGCTTCCTGAATGTATGCATCTATCGCATCCCCTGGGAGAAGAGCGTCGTCTGGCCCGAGTCGCGCTGCCCGCGCTGCCTGGCGCCGATCCGCAAGGGGGACAACGTGCCGATCCTCGGCTGGATCCTCCTCCGCGGCCGTTGCCGCAACTGCGCCCTGCCGATCTCGGCGCGCTATCCCGCGATCGAGGCCTTGACCGGCCTGCTCTGCGTCGCGGTCTACCTCGTCGACGTCGTGCTCGACCCGCACTCGTTCTGGATGCCGACCGAAGTCTTCCCGCGCGTCCTCTATCATCAGATCTTGATCTCCCTGCTCATCGTCGCCACGTTCATCGACTACGACCACTACCTCATCCCCGATGCCGTGACCGTCACCGGCATGGTCCTCGGGATCGGCCTCGCCGCCATCTTCCCCGAGGTCCGGCCCGAGCCGGCCTCGGCCACGACCGCCTTCGGCGCCCTGTTGCCGCCGCTGGAAGCGGCCCCGGCCGGCTTCGCGATCGGGTTTCTCGTCCAGGCCGTGCTCGACCTCGCCCTGTTGCGCCGACCCGGTCGCCTGGGACTAGGTCTCTTCGGCGCCTTCGTCGGCTGGCAGGCGGCCCTCCGGACCGGGACGGCGCCGTGGGGGAGCGTGGTCGTCGGGGTCGAGTGCCTATTGATCGGCGGGGCGATCGTCTGGGCGATCCGGGTCGTCGGCAGTATCCTGTTGCGGAAGGAGGCGATGGGCTTCGGCGACGTGACCTTGATGGCGATGATCGGCTCGTTCGTCGGCTGGCAACCCCTGCCGATGGTGCTGTTCCTCGGGGCGATGCTCGGCCTCGTCCACGCCCTCCTGCGGTTCTTCGCGATCGTGTTGCGGTGGCTCCGCGGGGGCAAGTTCGGCGGGGCCTTGCGGCCGATCCCGTTCGGGCCGTACCTGAGCCTCGCGGCGATCGTGCTTCTGCTCGGCTGGCCCTGGATCTGGACAAAATGGGCGGCCGGCTACTACCGGACCGTCGGCGTGGTATCCTCAGAGATGTGGACGCTCGGGATGGAGCTCTGGACCGGGCGGGGCCGCCTTCGCTGAGCCTTGACGACGCGAGGGCCGCGGCCGACCGGCAAACGGACTCGACCATGTCTTCCCCCTACAAGCGGCGCAGGCCGGCCCTGCTGCGCAACCTCTGGGTCTATCGCTACCTGATCGCGGCGGCCTGCGTGCTCGGCGTGATGCTCTGGTTCGTCCTGATCAACAACACTGCGGTGAAGGTCGTCTTCCCGTTCGGCCTGGGGACTATCGAGAGCAAGCTCGGGATCGTCATCCTCCTGGCCGCCGCCGCCGGCGGCCTGGCGACGGCCCTCCTGATGACTCTAACCCTGGCCCTCCGTCGCCTCCGTTCCGGCCCGCCACGAGTCGACGACGGGGGCGACCCCTTTCCCGACGACCGCCCCCCGGCCGACTACGCCTCGAAGGCCACCGAAGGCTTCCCCGACCCCCGCGCGCCGCATCGCAACCCCTGAACCTGGACCGACCCGATCGCCCGACCGGATCCGACCCATGATCGCAATCCCCCGCCCGAGACTCCTGGCCGCCGCCGCCCTGCTGGCGCTGACGGGCTGCGCGAACATGCCGAGCCTCAGCGGCCGGCGGGTGACGGTCGGCTCGTTGAAGAGCCACGTCGCGCGGCTTGAGACCGAGAACGACCAGCTCCGCCGCGAGCTGGCCGACACGGAGGCCGACCGCGGCCGTCTCGAGTCGGAGCTGGCGCAAGCCGAGTCCTCCAACGGCGAGCTGACCGCCCGGCTCGACGACGCCCGCCAAGCCCTCCGCGCCCAGGGCGGCGACCCCGAAGCCCTCGCCTCGCCGTCCCCATCGAACCGCGCCCCCTCTTCGAAGGCCCGGACCGCCCCCGCCAGCGACCCCCGCC
>DASZMJ010000070.1:0-10369 GCA_035551935.1 Isosphaeraceae bacterium | reverse complement strand
TTGGGCGTGTCGGACTACTACAAGACTGCGGGGGCTCGCTGAACCGTTGGGTGTATGTTAGGTTCGCCAGGGAGCAAACTCGCCACAGCTTTTGGGAAGGGTCATGAGCACAGGCCGTCAGCCCAATCCTCGGCTATCACTCACCAAGGCGCAACTTCAGGATGGCATTGGCGCCGAACTCTTCTCTCTGTGCCAGGGCATAACGGCCGACGGCAAGCTCTCCAAAGGCGAGATTGTCGCGCTCGGCTCGTGGTTGCGCGATAACCGAGACGCTCCGCTACCTGGGATAGCATTCCTATCGAAAACACTCGACATGATCGTTGCGGACGGCCGCATCACCAGCGAGGAACAGCGGGAGTTGATGGAGGCCATCGAAAAAGTTCTGCCACCCGAGGCACGGAGTGCGGCGAAGTCCGCTCGAAAGGCCGTCGAAGCCAGGCGCAAGGCGGACGAGAAAGCGGCAAGAGACGGGAAGCGGAAACAGGAATTGGAGAGGGAACAGAGGCGATGGCCGGAGGACGAGTTCGACTTTATGATCGCCGGCGTGCAATTCGAGGGCCGTCACCGCGTCATCGCTCGGAGTCTCAGCGTCGGCGACCGAGTGAGGATCAGACCGGAACCTGAGAACCCGAAAGATGAGTTTGCGGTCGCCGTCACGCTCACCGATGGTCGGATGATCGGGTATGTCCCCAGAACCGATTCCCAAGACGTTTCGGGATGCATAGATGACGGCGGTTATTACGTCGCTACAGTTAAAAAGATTCTCACCGGGCATAGTGTGCCGATCCCAGTCATCGTACTCCAGTTCTACCGGCAGGATCAACTCAACGACATCATAGATCTCGCCCCCGAGCCGTGTTCGAAGGCGTCAACTTCTTCGCCGACAGCGGAACGTCGTTTCGAACGGCGCAAGCCCTGGTGGCAGTTCTGGTGAGTGACGTGGTCTGGGTCTCGACCTAACCTATATATTTGAAAATATCGATTGATGCGGACGTCGAGGCGAGCCGCCGCAAGGGCTACCTCGACGAGTGCCTGGCCTCGAAGATCGCGGACTGGAACGTCGGCTGTCGCGAGACCTCGTAGGGCGTGTGGAACACGCCATCCCCCGACACCGACGGCAGACGGCGTGTCGCACACGCCCTACGGGAGTATGGTCGGCGCGGGTTACAGGGACAACACGTTGTTATTTGTCGCGGCCACCTGCGCGGAACGCTCGAAGTTGAGCGTTTCGGGCGCCCCGGGGTCGGCCTCGAGCCCACGGCACCCGGCGTCTACTCCGTCGACCGACCTCCTGCTATGATGGCCTGATGGCGGCGGACTTTCGCGATGTCGATCCGGCCGAGTTGCGGCTGCCCTCCTCCCGACTCTCGGGGGCTGACCCCTATAAGCTCCAGCGCCAGATCGCACGCTTCGGCGCCTCGGCCGTCGGCATGCCCCCGGTCTGGGTCTACGAGGGATCGGACGGCGTCCTGGAGATCATCAACGGGGCCACCCGCGCGACCCGGATCGCAAAGCTCGCACCCGGCACCCTGATCCGGGTCGAGGTCATCGGCAAGCTCCGCGGGCCTCGCGCCCAGAGCCCCAAGGTCGGAGACCGGCCATGATCGCCCTCGATCAACAGTCCGACGCGCTGCACCGCCTCCGGGAGGTCCATCGCCTCTGCCCCGACATGCGGCTCGGGCAACTCCTGGCGACGATCGGGATGCTCGGTGAGGATTCCACCGGGCGATCCCTCTGGGACATCGAGGACGTGGACCTCTCGGCGGCCATCGAGCGATTCGCCGCCGATTTGGCGCGGCGCACGGACGCCTGACATGCCACGGTTGACCCAGGATCTCTCGTCGCTTCGCGACCCCGGTCGCGAGCAACCGGGGCCACCGGCCAAGGCCTTGGAGCCCCTCAACGATGACGTATTATGGCGCCAGGCTGCTGGTCGTCTGCCTCGTCGACGATGCCAGGCCGCGGAAGAAGGTTTTATGCGATTACGCCTTCGTGCTCATCCGTGCCACGGGTTATGAGGAGGCTTTCGAGGGAGCGCTGAAGCTTGGCAAGCAGAGGGAGCACACCTACAAGAACCCGAAGGGTCAGCGTGTCAGGTGGTCCTTTATCCAGGTCGAGGAAATCAAGAAGCTTGGCAGAAAACTCAACGGCGTCGAGGTGGGCTCCCTGCTCGACGTCTGGGAGGACGAAGCCCCGCTCCGTTTCTCCAAGCGGTTCCATCCCGAGCGCGTCAGGCCGCTGTTCACATAGAACGGTCCCGTCTGAGTGGGAGCTTGCCAAGCGGGCGGTCGGGTGGTTAACCTGGGCGGTCGTGCATGAGGCACGGGCCGAGACGGGAGGTCGAGGCCGAGGCGACGAGGGAGATGAAGCCATGCCCGTCCAAGCAGCGGGGGTCGCCGGCGAGGAGGACATCCGGGGGTTCCTGGCCCGCATCAAGGCGGGCGACGAGGGGGCGGCCAGGGAGCTCCTGGTACGTTACGAGGCCGAGGTGCGCCTCGTCGTCCGCAGGCAGTTGCCGAGGTTGTTGCGGTCGAGGTTCGACTCGCTCGACTTCCTCCAGAGCGTCTGGGGGAGCTTCTTCCGGCGCGTCCGCACCGGGCCGGCGGAGTTCGAGGACTCGCGGCACCTGGTCGCGTTCCTCGCGAGGGCGGCGAAGAACAAGGTGATCGACGAGTACCGCCGCGCCGGCAGCCAGAAGCAGGACATGCACCGCGAGGAGCCGCTCTGGGCCGAGGGGGACAGCCCCCGCGACCTCGCCGCCGACATCGACACCCCCAGCGAGGTCGCCCAGGCGCGCGAGGCGTTCGGCCAGCTCCGCGACCTCTTGCCCGAAGACCGCCGCGAGGTGCTCGAATTGAAGGCGCAGGGGCTCTCCAGCGGCGAGATCGGCGCCCGGCTCGGCATCAGCGAGCGGACGGTCCAGCGGGTCATCGAGGACCTTCGAAGGCGCGCGGGCGAGATGATGGAGCTGGGGCTGGGAGACTGAGCGATGGGCTCGACGACCGCCGCCCGGACCTGGGACGAGGCGTCGTCCCCGGGCTCGGCCGCGCTGGCGCGCCGCTTCGAGGCCGCCTGGCGCGACCGGCCCGGCCGCCGTCCCGACCCCGAGGACTTCCTCCCCGACGACCCCGACCGCCGTCCCGCGGCGCTCCTGGCCCTGCTCCGCGCCGAGATGGGCCTCCGCCGCGAGGCCGGCGAGCGGGTGGATGTCGAGTCGTACCGGAGTCGCTATCCCGAGCTTTCCATCGAGGCGCTCGTCGCCCTGATCTACGAGGAGTTCTGCCTCCGCGAGGAGGCCGGCGAATCGCCCGAGCCCGACGAGTATTACGGCCGATTCCCCGGCCTCGTCGCCCCGTTGCGCAGGGTCCTGGAGATCCACGACCTGATCGGCTCGTGCGACTCGACGCCGTTGCACGTCGCGGACCTGACCGACGTGCCGTTCCCCGAGGTCGGCCAGACGATCGCCGGCTTCCGGCTCGTCGAGGAGCTGGGCCGCGGCTCGTTCTCGAGGGTCTTCCTGGCCGAGGAGCGGCAACTCGCCGACCGCCCGGTGGCGCTCAAGGTCACGCGGGCGGGCTCGCGCGAGCCGCAGACCCTGGCGCGGTTGCAGCATACGCATATCGTTCCAGTTTATTCGTACCGGATCGACCCGGCGGCCGGGCTCTACCTGCTCTGCATGCCGTACCTGGGCCGGACGACGCTGGCCGACGTGCTGAAGGACCCCGAGGCGCGGGGGGCGGTCTCGGGCGCGGAGCTGGTCGCGGCCCTCGATCGGCTGGAGCCGGCGGCGGCGACGGCGGAGCCGCGGGCGTTCGGCCGGCGGGCCCTTGCAAGCCGGTCGTTCGACCGGGCGATCGCGTGGTGGGGCGCGCGGCTGGCCGAGGCGTTGCAGCACGCGCACGAGCGCGGGGTGTTGCACCGGGATATCAAGCCGTCGAACGTCCTGATCGCCGCCGACGGCACGCCGATGCTGCTGGACTTCAACCTCGCGCACGACCCCCGCCTCGACGACCCCGACGGCGCCCCGGCGGCGCTGGGCGGGACGCTCGCCTACATGGCCCCCGAGCACCTCGACGCGCTGGCCGACGGCCACGGCGAACGCATCGACGCGCGTTGCGATTTATATGCTCTGGGGGTCGTGCTGTTCGAGGCGTTGGCGACATCGCGGCCGTTCTCGAACCCGGCCGGCGGCATCTCGATGGCCGACGTGCTCCGCCGCGCCGCCGAGGAGCGTCGGGCCGGTGCCCCCGGGCTGCGCGACCTGCACCCCGAGGTCCCCCCCGCGCTGGAGGCCGTCGTCCGCAAGTGCCTGGCCCCGGACCCGTCGAGGCGCTACGCCACGGCCTCGGAGCTGGCCATGGATTTGCAGGCCGTGGCCGACGACGGCCCGCTTCGCTTCGCCCGCGAGCCGCAGCCGAGCCGGTCGCTGCGATGGGCCCGACGGCATTGCCTGAGCCTCTCGCTGACGGCGACGGCCGCGTTCCTGCTCGGCGTCGCCTTCGACCGCGGCCGCGACTCGCGCGCCGACCGGGCCGGCGTCGCCGCCGAGGTCCGCCGCTTCCTCGACGCCGGCGACCGGGCCCTCGCGGGCGGCCATCTCGACCTGGCGATCGCCGATTTCGACGCCGCCGATCGGCTCGCGGCCCGCGTCTCCGGGCTCGACGACCTCGACGGCCGGGCGGTGCGACTGGGGCACCTCGCCGGCCAGTCGCTGGCGCGCCGCCGCGCCGCCGACGCCCTCGTCCGCGACGCCGACGTGCTCCGCCGCCGCCTGCTCGGCCCGGTCGACGCCACGACCTTGGACGAGCTGGAACGCGCATTGCAGCCCTTCTTCGTCCTGGAGAACCCCGATTGGGCCCGGTCGCCCGAGCTCTTTCTGCTCGACCCGGCCCGCCGCGATCGGCTGGTCCGGGAGGTCGACGACCTGCTGTTCCTCGGCGTCGTGATGATGGAGCGAGCCCGGCCCGGCGACCCCGAGGCGGCGCGCGAGGGCCTGGGCTTCTGCGACCGGGCCGCCGCCGTCGACGGCACGAGCCCCGCGTGGCAGGCCCTCCGCGTCCGCTGCGGGCGCCGGCTCGGCGGGCTCCGGCCCGAGCCAGCCGCAGGGCCGGGTCCCGGGGCCACCGAGACGGCCCGAGCCTGCGTCCGCTGGACCTTGATCCGCGACCTGGAGGGCCGGCCCGACGCCGCGCTGGCCCTCCTCGACCGGGCCGTCGGGCTCGACCCGGACGACCCCTGGGTCCGGACCCTGCTGGCCGAGGCCCTCGACCGCGCCGGCCGGCCCGACCGCGCCCGCCATCACGCCGAGGTCGCCGCCGCGCTGCGGCCAAGCTCGGCCGCGGCGCGGGCCCTGCGCGACCGGCTGACTTCGGCACCGGCCGAGGGCCATTGACCGGGCCCCGGCCCGGCCGTTACACTGCCCGGTGATTGAGGATCGGACCGCCGCCCTCGCCCGCCGACGCTCTCCCCAAGGTCGGGCCGGTCGGCGCCTCATTGGCCTGGCGAGCGAGGACCCTCATGAGCTTCGGCGCGGGCGCCGGCGACGCCGTCGATTTCGAGACCCTCCACGGCCGCGACTGGCCGACGGTCACGCAATACTCCATCTTCCTGGAGAACCGCGTCGGCCAGCTCCTGGAGGTCGTCCGCGAATTCCACGGCTCGAAGGTCAAGATCGTCGGCCTGTCGATCTCCGACTCGGCCGACTGCTGCATCCTCCGCCTGATCCTCAGCCACCCCGAGCAAGGCCGCGAGATCCTCAGCAACAGCAACCTCGCCTTCGCCGAGAACGAGATCCTCGCCGTCGAATTGCCCGCCGGCCCGCAGTCGCTGGTCGACCTCTGCTCGGCGCTGATCCAGGCGGAGATCAACATCCATTATGCCTATCCCTTGCTCGTCCACCCCCACGGCCGCTCCGCCGTCGCCATGCACATCGACAACGTCGAGCAGGCCAGCACCACCCTCCACGACAAGGGCTTCGACATCCTCTGCGAGGCCGACCTCGCCGCGTGATCGCGGACGGGGCCGGACATCCCGTCATCCCGTCTTTTCTGCATTCCGTAATCCGAATTCCGAATTCCGCATTAAGGTGTGACCCTTGAACACGCGGAACATATAATAGAGCGATGGCAGCAAGATCATCGAGCCGATCGCGAGCGCGCCGAGCAAGAGGCGGTGGACGACGGCGGGCGCGGCGGCGTTGCGGATACTGAGGGTCGGCGGGACGAGGTAGGGGGACTGGGCCAGGGCGCAGCCCCAGAGGATCAGGGCGACCTGCGCCATCGCCGCGCCCCGGGCCAGGCGATCGAGCCGGAACCAGAGGCCCGTCAGCGCCAGGATCGCGAAGGCCCCAGTCGCGACCCGGATTTGGAACCCCCAGGAGGCCGAATTGAGGCCCTGGAAGACCAGCGGGGCCGCGTCGCGCGCCAGCAGGTAGACCGCATAGGCCAGGGCCCCGACCGCCACCGCCGCGATAAGCGCACGGCGGCGGAAGTCGTCGCGGAGGGCCGGTTCGTCGGTCTCGAGGATCAGGTACACGGCCGCGAGGTAGGCGAAGAGGCCGAGCGTGAAGAAGCCCACGGCGATCGGGAACGGCCGGAGCCAGGGCCCGAACAGGTCCCCGACGGTCGTCGGCCGCGCCGGCAGGTTCCCGGCGGCGACGGCGCCGAGGATCATGCCGAGCAGGACGGGCGTCACGACGCTCGGCATGGCGAACGCCCGGTTCCAGCGGCGTCGGCCGAGCTCGGTGTTGTCGTAGCTCCGGAACGTGAAGGCCGAGCCGCGCAGGACGATCCCGATGAGCATGAGCGACAAGGGGACATGCAAGGCCGTCACGATCGCGGCGAAGGCGGCGGGGAAGCCGGTGAAGAGCAGGACGACGACGATGATCAGCCAGACGTGGTTCGCCTCCCAGACCGGGCCGATCGCGTGCGCGATCAGGTTCCGCTGGGCCTCGGCGCGGGGGCCGCGGGCGAGGAGGTCCCAGACCCCCGCGCCGAAGTCGGCGCCGCCGAGCAGGGCGTAGGCCGTCAGGGCCATGACCATCACCGCTGCCGTGGCCGACTCGGCGGGGATCGTCGCGGGGTTCATTTCGACGCCCCCTCGACCGCCGCCGGGTCGGCCCGGAACTGGAGCCGGAGCATGAACACGACGATCACCCCCAGGATCACGTAGAGCGTCGTATATCCCGCCAACGAGAACCAGAGCCCCGGCACGGGGGTCACCGCGGCACTCGTCCTCATCACGTCGCGAATGATCCAGGGCTGGCGGCCGACCTCGGTGACGGTCCAGCCGGCCTCGATCGCGATCGCCCCGAGCGGGCTGGCCAGCGCGACCGCCGCGAGGAATCTCGGGCCGTCGGGCAACGCCCGACGGCGCCAGGCCACCAGGGCCGCCCAGAAGGCGACGGCCATCATGGCCGTGCCGCAGCCGACCATCGTCTGGAACGCGAGGTGGACCACGGGCACCGGCGGCCAGTCGGCGCGGGGGAACTCGTCGAGCCCCTTCACCGTGGCGTTCAGGTCATGGTAGGCGAGGAAGCTGAGCCCGCCGGGGACCTCCAGGGCGAATCGGGTCTGCTCCGTGGCCGGGTCGGGCAGGCCGCCGATCCGCAGGGGGGCCCGGCGCTCGGTGCGGAACTGCCCCTCCATCGCCGCTAGCTTCACCGGCTCGGCCCGCGCCACGACCCGCGCCGAGTAGTCGCCGCTGATCGGTTGCAAGACCGCCGCGACCCCGCCGACGCCCAGCGCGATCGCCAACGCCCGTCGGTGGAAGAGGTTCGCGCGGTCGCGACGCAGATAGAACGCATGGACACCCGCCACAAGGAAGCCGGTCGCCGCGTACGAGGCGATCGTCATGTGGATGGTCTCGGAGAGCGCCGCCGGCCCGAGCAGGGCCGCGATCGGGTCGATCGGCTCGATGCCCCTCGGCGCGTTCATCCAGGCGTTGACCGCGACGACCAGGATGCCCGACAGCGCCCCGCTGGCCGCCACGACGACCCCGGCCAGCAGGTGCGCCCGCGGCGGCACACGATCCCAGCCGTAGAGGTAGATGCCGAGGAAGATGGCCTCGGTGAAGAACGCGAACCCCTCCAGGCCGAAGCCGAGGCCGATGATCGGCCCGGCGAACTTCATGAACCCCGGCCAGAGAAGGCCCAGCTCGAACGACAGGACCGTCCCCGAGACGGCGCCGACGGCGAACAGGATCGCCGCGCCTCGGGCCCAGTTGCGGGCGAGCAGGCGATACACCGGCTCGCCCGTCCGGAGCCAGAGCCCCTCGGCGACGACCATCATGAGCGGCAAGGCGATGCCGATCGCGGCGAAGATGATGTGGAACCCCAGCGAGACCGCCATCTGCCAACGCGCCGCCAGGAGGTTCGACATCGCCGCGAGGACTCCCGATCACCCGCCGGCCGCCCGGTCGGCCCCCCTGGCCATCTCGGTGGGGAGCTTCGCCCCGACCGGGAGCGTGAACGGCTCGACGCCCGTCACGGACCAGAAGAGCCGCGGCGGGCCGCTCGGGTACGACTTGCCCGAGGCCCACGTATGATACACCTTCCCCCAGAGCGTGCGAACCTTCGCCAGCGTCGCTTTCTCGTCGGCCCCCGACTGCGTCAGGCTCTTGAGCAGGCCGGCGTCGACCTCGTATTTGTGGTCATGCCAGTACGCCTTCTCCTCGGCCGGCATCGCCTGGTAGATGCGGTCGCTGACGAGATACTCGACGCCGATGAGGCGGGCGTCGGGGCCGTGGCCGTCGTAGAGGACGCACTGGTTGACCTCGTCGTTGAGCGGCTTGCAGTAGTGATAGGCGACCTGCGAATACTCGGGCAGGTCCTTGAGCAGGTGGAGGCCCGCGAACGCCAACGGGCAGTGCAGCACCTCCTCGATCGGCGCCTTCGGGCCGGTCGGACGTTGCGCGTGCCCCTTGTCGTCCCCCGCCGCGACCGGCCGCGCCCCGCTCGTGAGGACCGATCCCACGACCATCCCCACCACCCCCGCCGCCACCAACGGCCACGCCCGCAGCGCCGACCTCGTGTTGCTCTTCATCCCGGTGCCCTCCCTTGAGCTGCTCGTGGCCCGGGGACCCGTGCCCCGGCCGGCCTTCTGGACTTTATGCCTTCTCAGTCAACAAGGCAAGTAGGGCGTGTTGCACACGCCGTCCGGCTCCCCTCCCCCCGGGAGGGGCGAGGGGAGGCAGACGACGGCCCTCGTCGGGTTCGCGATCCTGCGGGAATCGCCATTGACGGTATCCTCTCCTTCGGCTACGAGAGGCTTGGGCCCGGGGACGCGGGCCAAGCGACAGCGTTGCGCGTTGGAAGGAGCCTGCGCCCATGTACATCGTCACCGGCGCCGCCGGCTTCATCGGCAGCAACATCGTCCGCGCCCTCAACGGGCGCGGGATCGACGAGATCGTCGCCGTCGACACGCTGGAGGACGGCGACCGCTTCGTCAACCTCCGCGACCGCGACATCGCCGACTACCTCGACCTCGACGAGTTCCGCGACCTCGTCCGCCGCGGCGGGCCGCCCTGGCGCGTGACGGCCGTGCTCCACCAGGGGGCCTGCGCCGACACGACCGAGGCCGATGGCCGTTACATGATGGATAATAACTACACATTCTCCAAGGAGCTGCTCCACCTCGCGCTCGCGCAACGGGCGCCGATGGTCTATGCCTCCAGCGCCTCGGTCTACGGCGCGGGCGACGAGTTCGCCGAGGAGGCCGGGAACGAGCGGCCCTTGAACGTCTACGCCTACTCGAAGCTCCAGTTCGATCGCTACGTGCGCCGGCTCGCCGTCGAGGTCGACACGACGGTCGTGGGCCTGCGGTACTTCAACGTCTACGGCCCGAACGAACGGTTCAAGGGGCGGATGGCGTCGATGGTCTATCAACTGTACAACCAGTTGAAGGATGACGGCGTCGCGCGGCTGTTCGCCGGCACGGGCGGCTTCGGCGACGGCGAGCAGCGGCGCGACTTCGTGCACGTCGACGACGTCGCCGCGGTGAACCTCCGGTTCGCGCTCGAGGTCGGCGGGCGCGGGGTCTACAACGTCGGCACCGGCCGCGCCCGGAGCTTCAACGACGTGGCCCGCGCCCTGATCGCCCGCCTCGGCCGCGGCGAGGTCCGCTACGTGCCGTTCCCGGCCTCGCTCGGCGGCAAGTACCAGAGCTTCACCGAGGCCGACCTCGCCAACCTCCGCGCCGCCGGCTACGACGCCCCCTTCCTGTCACTCGAAGAGGGCATCGCCCGCTCCTTCGCCGCCTGGGAGGCCGAGCGCGGGGCCGGGCCCGCGGCCCGGAACGCGGCATGAGGGAAAGGCCCCGGCCGGGTGGCACGCCCTGAGTCCGCGAAGGGCGTGGGCGGCGCCCGCGGCCAC
>DASZMJ010000069.1:0-14505 GCA_035551935.1 Isosphaeraceae bacterium | reverse complement strand
ACCTCAAGGCGATTGCCTCTCCGGCATCTCTCGGCACCGCTTTCAGGAGCAGGAGTTCACCGCGATCAAAGTCAATATGAACAACAAAGCGTCTCAAGAAATCCATCCCGAGGACGCCGTCGATCCGGTATCCGCTGATTTCGCGCATCCATCCCAGGTCCGCGCCGATGACGTACGGGACTTGAAGCGGTAGCCGCCCGACCTCGGCCGAGGGTGAATCATAGATACGGACCGGGACCCTGCCCTGTGGCGTGATCGACTCGACGACCGTACGGGGCACCCCGAGCGGCAGCGACTCATCGAATGTGGTGAGAGTATTTCCCGTGTCCACCACGAAAAGGCGATCTCGCCCGGCGAACCGGACGGGGACGAGCAGGAGGTCGCCCCCCTTGGCGACGCGGAAGCGCTCCAGGACCAATTCGCGCGGGATCTCCGTGCGGGGCTCCTCGGCGCACGCGAGGGCGGCCGGGGCGAGGGCGGCGAGGACGAGGAGCATCCGTGCGGTCGGCGACATGGCGACCTCCGTGGACTCCGGGCGGGCGATCGGTCCGATCGGGGCGCGTCGAAATCTATCGCAAGCCGCGGGATCGATCCATACCAAGTTGGATGGCGCGGGTGGTCTGGTCGTCGCGGCGCCGGCGGGGACGGCGCCGGCGGGGGACTTGAGGCGGCCGTCCTCGATCTCGAGGACGATGTCGGTGGGGGTGAGGAAGCGGCGGCCGTGGGTGACGATGACGGGGGCGCTGCCAGGCGAAGGCCCACATGGTCGACCGCGACTCCCGCCCGCTCACGTCGCCCGAGGATCGACGTCACGTCCGCGCCGACCGGGACGGCCTCATCGGAACGATCCGACCCCCCTCGCGGCCGGCGGGTGCATGGGTGACGTGCCGGCTACGGCGGCATCCTGGCCGAGTCAGGCGGATTGCCGATCGACTCCGGCCATCAGGCCCGCGATCGACAGGTCCTCGTCCAGGTCGGGCCAGTGGAGTCCGATCCCGCCCCCACCGATCTCGCAATGAGCGCGCTGCTCGGGCGTGGCGGCGTTCAGCACCGGGAACCAGGCCAAGGGCACGCAGAGGATGCGGCCGTCGGTGAACGTGACGCGCATCATAGCGTCGTCGAAATCGACCGACTTGGCCAGCGCGGTCGTGGGCACGAAGGCCCGCCGCCGTTTGGGTTGGAGACTAGCCGAGGTGCTCATCCCATGCCTCCAGGAGTTCGGCCCGGTGCTGCTCGACGAGCCTCTCGATCTCGTTCAGCTCGCGCCCGTTGAAGCCGTGGTTGGCGGCCAGATCGATCGGATCGAGCCAGAACTTGGCCTCGTCGCCGCCGGCCCTGATGTGAATATGCGGCGGCTCTTGCCCTTCGTTGCTGAAGAAGAAAAACCGGAAACGTCCGACCCGCAGGACTGTTGGCACCGGTGCAAACCTCCGCACAACGAAAGTCCGACCACGACCAATGTAATCGACTCAGAGAGGATGGGGAAGCCTACCCGCAGTTCGGCTACGAGGTGGCCCCGTCGGCCAGCTTCCCCTTGACGACGCCGCGGTACATCATCGGGTCGACGCCCTTGGGGCTGGGGATGCCGATGCCGGCGCAGGAGGCGATGGGGATGATCCGGACGATGTTGCGGTCCTGGTCGCCGAGCAGGGCGACGCGGACGCCGCCGATCAAGGCGGTGTCGTCCCAGTGGCAGCGGCTGGCCGAGCCGTCGGGCAGGTAGAGCATCACCTCGGGCATGCCGGCGTCGCGCAGGCCCTCCCACATCGTCGCGATCAGGTCGTCCATCGGGAATCTCCTCCGTCGTCCGGGATCACCGGGCGGGGCCGTCGCGTGTCCTATTTGGAAGGAAGTGTAGGACAGACCGGCCCGACGGGCGCGCCCCTCACCCCGGCCCTCTCCCCGGAAGGGCCAGGGAGGCGGACCTCGGCTTGGCGACGGGCGGCCGAAGTCATTAAGATGGGCCATCATCCAAGCGTCGAAGGGCATGGGGGCCGGGCCGTGGAGCACGCGTTCAAGATCAACCTGCGAGGGATCATCGACCTGCTGTCCGAGCACCTGTACAGCGGGCCGAAGGTGTACGTCCGCGAGCTGCTCCAGAACGCCGTCGACGCGATCCGGGCGCGGTCGGCGTTCGAGCCGGACCACCGCGGCGAGGTCCGCATCGAGCTCATGCCGGCGAAGGCGGGCCGGGCGCCGGCGCTCGTGTTCGTGGACGACGGCATCGGGCTGAATGAGGAGGAGGTCCACCGCTTCCTCGCCACGATCGGCCAGACCTCCAAGCGCGGCGATTACTTCGGGTTCGAGCGGCCGGTCGACTTCATCGGCCGGTTCGGCATCGGCCTGCTGTCGTGCTTCGTCGTCGCCGAGGAGATCGTCGTCATCACCCGCTCGGCGCGCGGGGAGGACGCCAAGACGATCGAGTGGCGCGGGCGGCCCGACGGGACGTACACCCTCAAGCCGATCGACCACGCCATCGAGCCGGGCACGCAGGTCTACCTGACGGCCAAGGCCGGCTCCGAGGAGTACTTCGAGCCCGACCGCGTCCGCGAGCTGGCGGCGCACTTCGGCGGGCTCTTGCCGTACCCGATCCGCGTCGTCGCCGGCAAGGACACGACGACCGTCAACGCCGACGGCGCCCCCTGGCGGCGCCGGTATCCGAACCCCGAGGACCGGACCGAGGCGCTCCTGGAGTACGGCTACGACACGTTCGGCATCCGGTTCTTCGACGCGATCCCCGTGAAGGCCGAGGCCGGCAAGCTCGACGGCGTGGCGTTCGTGCTCCCCGAGTCGCCGAGCCTGGCCACGAGGCGGACGCACCGGGTCTACCTGAAGAACATGCTGCTCTCGGAGGACGCCGAGGGGCTCTTGCCCGACTGGGCCTTCTTCGTCAAGTGCGTCGTCAACGCCGACGAGCTGCGACCGACGGCGTCGCGCGAGTCGTTCTACGAGGACGAGGCCCTGGCCGAGACCCGCGAGGCGCTCGGCCGGGCCTTGCGCGACTACCTCGTCGGCCTCGCCGACCGCGACCCGAAGCGGCTCCGTCGCCTGATCGACTTGCACCACCTGTCGATCAAGGCCCTGGCCGTCCGCGACGACGACTTCTACCGCCTCTTCATCGACTGGCTGCCGTTCGAGACCTCGATGGGCCTGATGACCTTCGGCGAGTACCGCAAGGCCGCCGACGTCGTCCGCTTCGTGCCGAACCTCGACCAGTTCCGCCAGATCGCCAGCGTCGCCGCGGCGCAGGGGCTGGCGATCCTCAACGGCGCCTACACCTACGACGCCGAGCTGCTCGCCAAGTTCCCCGACGTGTTCCCGGGCGAGCGGGCCGAGGTCGTCGGCCCCGACACGCTCCTCCAGGCGCTCGAGGACCTGACGCTCGACCAGCGCGAGGAGGTCTTCGAGCTGATCCGCACGGCCGACCTCGTGCTCCAGCCCTTCCGCTGCGCCGCCGAGATCAAGGCGTTCCGGCCCGAGGAGCTGCCGACGCTCTACAGCACGCAGGCCGACGCCGAGTTCTTCCGCTCGGTCGAGCAGTCGAAGGAGGTCGCCGACGAGCACTGGAAGGACCTGCTCGACGGCGTCGCCGGCCCCGGCACGGCCGACCCGTACGCGCAGCTCTGCTTCAATTACCGGAACCCGTTGATCCGCAAGATCGCCCGGCTGACCGACCGGACGCTCCTGCGGCGGTCGATCGAGATGCTTTACGTGCAGGCGCTCCTGCTCGGGCACCACCCGCTCAACGCCAAGGAGATGGCGCTGTTGAACCGGGGCTTGCTGGGCCTGATCGAGTGGGGCGTCGCGGCGCGGGGGGGTGCCGATGAGCGCGGGGTTTGAGGCGGAGGTCCGGGCCCTGATGCGGCAGGCCGCGATGCTGCCGAACGGGCCGTCGCAGGTCGCCCTGTACGAGGAGGCCGTGCGGCTGGCCGACGCGCACGGCGACGTCCCGTTGGCGTTCGACGCCCGCGACGAGCTGATCACCGCCTCGACCTTCAACGGCTACCTCGACCGCGCGCTGGTCGCCTTCTCGTGGTGCCTCGGCCACTGCGACCGCGAGCCGTCGCGGTTCAACGACGCGCGCCTGCTCTGGAAATACAAGTGGGTCGCCAATGGCCTGAAGTCCTTCCCGCAGTTCACCCTCGAGCAGATCGAGGCGACGATCGACGACATGGCCCGGCGCTACCGCAAGCACGGCCTGAGCCCCCGGCCCGTCCACACGATCCGCAAGAACCTGGCGATCCACGTCGGCGACCGCGGCAAGGCCCGCGAGTTCATGAAGCTGGCCCAGGACGCCCCGCGCGACTCGATGTCCGACTGTCTGGCATGCGAGCGCAACGGTGCCGTGCATGACATGATCTTCCTCGGCCGCGACGCCGAGGCCCTCGACCGCGCGGCCCCCTTGCTCGCCGGCACGATGCGTTGCAAGCGGGTGCCGGCGGGGACGCTCTCCAAGGTCCTCGAGCCGATGCTCCGGCTCGGCCGCGTCGCCGAGGCGATGGCCTGCCATCACCGGGGGTATCGCCTCATCGCCCAGGAGCGCGACTACCTCGACGACGCCGCGCAACACCTGGGCTTCCTCGCCCTGACCGGCAACCTCGCCAAGGGGGCGAAGCTGGTCGAGCGGCACACCCCGTGGATGCTCGAGCCGTCGGTCTCGCAGGACAACCGCCTCGACTTCGCGCTGGCGGCTCGGCTGTTCTTCGAGCGGCTCCGCGCCGCCGGCCGCAAGCGGATCAAGCTCCGCCTCCCCGAGAACTTCGCCGCCCTCCGGCCCGACGCGACCTACGACCCCGCCGAGCTCGAGGCCTGGTTCCTCGACGACGCCCGCGCCCTCGCCGCCCGCTTCGACGCCCGCAACGGCACGAATCGCTCCGCCGAGCGCATCGCCGAGAACCTCGACCTCGCCCGCCTCGCGACTTCCTACCCCCTCCGCGCCCCGAAACCCAAGGCCGACGAGGACGACGGCCCCAACACGGGAAGCGGCATCATCTCGACGTCCGACATCGAGTAAACGGTTCGGGCCATTCCGTCGGCATCCCGAAGGGCGTGTGCAACACGCCCTTCGGCGGCGTCGCGGCGAGCCGAGGGCGCGGCGTGATGACCCCCTTGGCCCGCGACGCGGGTCCCTGCTAGGATCGGGCGAGTCGAGACGGACCGGAGACCGGAATCGCCGAGGAGACCCGACGACCATGTCGCGCCGACCGTTCGCCCTGATCGCCCTCGTGCTCGCCGCCTTCGCGGCGGACGCGGCGGCGGAGACGTGCCTGTCGCCGTTCGTCAAGCGGCTCAACGGGCAGGAGAAGTACCTGTACCTCTTCTGCGTCGACGCCGACGAGAAGGACAATGACTTCTTCGCCGTCATCGACGTCGACCCCGAGAGCTCGAAGTACGGCACGGTGCTCCGCACGGTGGACCTCGGCAGCAAGGGGAACGAGACGCACCACTGGGGCTACACCGATGACCGCTCCCGGATCTGGGCCGGCGGCCTGAAGTCCAGCCGCATCTGGATCATCGACGTCGGCACCGACCCCGCGCGGCCGAGGGTCGAGAAGGTCCTCGACGACGTGCCGGCGACGACCGGCCTCTCCGGCCCGCACACGTATTACGCCCTGCCCGGCCGGATGCTCCTGAGCTTCCTCGGCGCCGCCGACGGCGGCCTGCCGGCCGGCCTGGCCGAGTTCACCAACGACGGCCGCTTGATCCGCCGCATCAAGAACCCCGCCGACGCCCCCTACGGCTACGACCTCGCCGTCAAGCCCGACCTCAACCGCATGGTCACCTCCAGCTTCACCCCGATGCGGAACTACCGGAAGCCGCTCTCGAAGATGGACCTGAAGGACTTCGGCGACCAGATGGTCATCTGGGACTTCAAGGCCCGCAAGCCCCTCCAGGTCGGCCACGCCGGCGCGGCCCCATTGGAGGTGCGTTGGTCGCTCAAGCCCGGCGCCGACTACGGCTTCACCAACTGCGCGCTCGACGACTCCCTCTGGCTCTTCAAGGGCAAGGGCGCCGGCACCTACGACTTCCGCCGCGTCGCCAAGACCGGCGCCCTGCCCGCCGACCTCCGCCAGAGCCCCGACGACCGCTTCCTCTTCGTCAGTTGCTTCGGCTCCAACGAGCTCCAGCAGTTCGACGTCGCCGACCCCGACCACCCCCGCCTCGTCTCCACCGTCTCCCCCGGCGTCCAGCCGAACATGATGCACGTGACCGGCGACGGCCAGCGCATGTACGTCTCGAACTCCCTGCTCTCCACGATGGACCGCGAGGACGACTTCTGGGTCAAGCTGATCCGGATCGACGCGAGTGGGATGCACATCGACACGAAGTTCAAGGTCGACCTCAATCACTTCCCGACCGGACCGGCTCGCGGCCATGACATGCTGATCAACTGACTCGTTCATCGCCAACATGGGGGATTCGATGACACGTCTCTGGGTCGCACTGGCCCTCTGCCTCTTGGCCCCAGGTTCCGGGACCGGCGCGGCCGGGCCCAAGACGCCGCCGCGAGGCATCTTCGCGAGGCCGGAGCGCCTCACGCCCGAGTTCCTTGCGGGCTGGAAAGCCAACGGGGCGACGGCGGTCGTCGTCGCCCTCGACGAGGAGACCAAGGGCCGTTGGCGGGAGGTCGCCGACCGCGTCGAGCGCGCCGGGATGACCCTCTGGCCCTGGGTCGAGGTGGGCCGGAACCCGGCCCTGGCCGACGCCCATCCCGACTGGATGGCCGCGACCGGGGGCCATCACGACGACTGGCGGCGGCGGTTCCCCGACGCGCCGAAGGCGAAGGAGGGCGAGGTCATCAAGGCATGGCCCTGGGTCCCGATCGGCTACGCCCCGGCCTTCGATGCCCATCGCCGGCGCCTCAAGACACTCCTGACCGACCTGCCCGGGGCCTGGGCGGGCGTGTTCCTGAATGACCTCCAGGCCGGTCCCTCCTCGTGCGGGTGCGGGAACGACCAGTGCCGCTGGGCCCTCGACTACGGCACGCCCCCGACGGCCGAGCGGACACCCGGCGACGACGCGGCGGCGCGGCTCGTCGCCGAACTCGTCGCGCGCCACCCCGGGAAGGCCATCGTCCCGGTCTGGGTGACGGAGTGCGAGGCGGCCGACCTGCCGGGTGCCAGGGACGGGACCGGGCTCTGCGGCGGCGTTGCCTGTGCCAGGGGGGATTGCTGGCCCCGCTACGTCCGCGCCTGGAACCCGCTCGTGAAGGCCACCGACGGGCCGATCGCCGTGGCCCTCTGGTCGGGCACCTTCCGCCGAGACCCGGGACGCTGGATCGAGACCGCCGTGCCCCTCTTCCAGGGGCCGCCCCAGGGCGGGAGCCCGCTCCCCGCGGAGCGGACGGTCGCGGTGATCCAGGCGTGGGGGGCGGGGGCGCCGGCGGCGGGGCCCCTCCTCAAACGGGTCGAGCCGCTGGCCCGCGGGTGGGTCCTGATGCTCGACCCCATCGAGCAATCCTGGGAGCCGCGGGCGGTGGCCAACTCGAAAGGGCGGCGGTGATGCGATCGGCGAGACGACCGCGGCGTCGCCCCGACACGGTCAAGGAACTCCAACGAGAGAACCGGAGGCGAGGATGAGAACCCTGCTCGTGCTCGGCGTGCTCCTGGCGGCGATGGCAGCCGGTCCGGCGGATGAGAAGGAGCCGAAGGCGCTCTACCGGCCCGAGATGTTCCAGACGCTGGTCGACCCCGATTGCTCGCACTGTATCGACGAAGCCCGCAAGAAGGCCGGGGCCCTCCGGGAGGACGACCGGGTGCTCGCCTGGGTCCGCGGCGAGTACGGCGGCGGGGCGATCCCCTACCGCTGGTTCCTCGTCCCCTACCGCGTCATCAGCGACAGCTACGGCGTCTTCGTCTACGACGCCGACGCCGACTTCGTCCGCGGCTGGCCGGCCTCCTACGACTTCCGGTTCCACGGCTGGCGGAACGGCGTGATGGTGATGCGGCACAAGGACGGGACGCTCTTCGACTGCCTGACCGGCCTGGCGTTCGACGGCCCCCGCAAGGGCGAGCGGCTGACGCCCCTGCCGACCATCGAGAGCGATTGGGGCCCGTGGCTGAAGGCCAACCCCGGCACCGTGGCCTACGAGATGGTCTCGAAGTTCCGGCCCCAGTCGCCCCCGAGGTCCGTCCTCCCCGAGTCGCGGCAGACCCGTCCCGAGCCGGACCCGCGTCTCGACGCCGAGGAGCGGGTCTTCGGATTGGCCCAGGGCGGGGAGAGCCGGGCCTGGCCGCTGCGGTCCTTCGGCGAGCGGTCGGGGCTGCGTAAGGTGAGCGTCGGGGGCCGCGAGGCCCTGATCCTGTGGGACGGCCGGACGCGGACGGCGGCGTCCTACGCGCCGGAGATCGACGGCAAGGCGGGCGAGCCCGTCACGCTCGCGGTGGATGAGGGCGATCCCGCCTCCCCATGGGTCGATAAGGAGACGGGCTCCCGCTGGTCGGTCCTCGGTCGGGCCGTCTCCGGCACCCGGAAGGGACAGACGATCCGATGGCTCCCGGGCGTGATGGTCAAGTGGTACGCCTGGGCGGCCGAGTACCCGAAGACGGCCGTCGAGACGGACTCCGGCGCCGCGAAGTAGCCGGCGGGGTCGCCGTCTCTCGACTCGTCGCCAGGCCCACATGGCCGCCCCTTCGCCCACGCCCGGCCCTCCCGAACTCCCGCACCTCGCGGCGTTCGCGAGGGCCGCGGAGCTGGGGAGCTTCACGGCCGCCGCGTCCACCCTGGGCATCAGCCGGGCGGCCTTGAGCCGGCGATCGGCGAACAATCCCCCTTGACACCTCGACGGTTCGCCCCTAGATTGGTTCGACAACCGAATCAATCGGAGGCCGACCTGAAGGCCATCGACCGCAGGGCCGCCGAGTTCCGGGCGCTCCAGGAAGCCGTGCACGACCGCCTGAACGGCCTCGACCTGACGGCCCTGGGCGAGCTCTCGATCGCCCTGACCATCCAGGAGTTCCGCGCCCTCGAGTTCCTCGCCTCGGCCACGCCGCGCAAGACCAAGGAGCTGGCCGAGCACCTTCGCCTGGCCGTCAACTCGGTCACGGACATCGTCGACTCCCTCGAGGAGAAGGGCCTCGCGCGGCGGCGGCGGGACGACGCCGACCGGCGGATCGTCCGCGTCGAGCTCACGGCGGCGGGCCGGGACGCCGCCGGGGCGATCATCGCCGGCGTGCTGGACATCTACCGCGCCTACCTCGGTGCGCTCACGGCCGAGGAACAGGAGACCCTCCTGGCCCTCTACCGCAAGATCGCCCGGGTCGGGCGGCCGGAGGGGGTACGCCGGTGATTCCTTTGAAACATTATTTCGGCCACCGATTCATTCCCTTCGGGATCAAGTCGACAGCCGCATCGAGCAGGCCGCGGGGGTGTCCCGCGCATGGGGGCGGTCGCGCGACCGTCCCGGGGTTCTCGGGGTCTCGTTCTCGGAGAGGAGTTCTCGGATGACTGGCAACGGTCTCGTGAGGGGGGTGCTCGTCCTGGTCGCCGCCTCGGGCGTGCTCGCCGCGACGGCGAGGGCCGCGGACGAGAAGGACGTCGTCGGGACCTGGAAGCTGAAGTACGAGCCGGGGGACGGCCAGACCCACGAGCCCGTCCTGACGATCACGAAGGACGGGGCCGACCTCAAGGGCGAGTTCGCCGAGGGCGACCAGAAGGGGACCGTCAAGGAGGTCCGTTTCAAGGACGGCGAGCTGCGCGTCAAGGTCGAGAGCAAGTACGACGGCGAGCCGACCTCCGTCACCTACACGGGCAAGACCGACGGCGACGCCTGGAAGGGCGACGCGGCGTGGGAGTATCAGGGGATGAGCGGCACCTTCCCCTTCGAGGCGAAGCGCCAGGTCGCCAAGCCCAAGGACGAGAAGGCGGCCATCGGGACCTGGAAGCTGTCGTTCAACCCCGGGAACGGCCCGCACGAGGCCAAGCTGACCGTCACGGAGGAGAAGTCGGGCCTCAAGGGGAAGTTCGTCGACGGCGACAAGGAGCTGGAGGTCGAGGAGGTCAAGTTCAAGGACGGGAAGCTCACCGTCTCGACCCGGACCGAGAATGACGGCGAGCCGGCCACCGCCCTCTTCGAGGGCAAGGTCAAGGGCGACGCCATCGAGGGCGAGGCCCGCTGGGAGTACAAGGGGGGGAGCGGCTCCTTCTTCTTCGACGGGAAGCGTGAGGTCGCCAAGCCCAAGGGCTGATTGCGGCCCGGCCGGGGGCGAGGGCGGGGGATCGTCCCCCGCCCTGATGGGCCGGCCCGATACCGACTCGCGTGAATGGATCACTCCTGGTAGGGTCCGCTCTTGCGGACCTCTTCCATGATAGGAAGCGACTAGAATCTTTTGAATAATACACTTTGGATATGATCGTCTCGGTTCCGGATCACGATTCGAGGTCTCGTGGCCGCGATCGCGGTCGTCGCGGGCCTGCTCGCGCTCCCGGTCGGGTGGCGAGAAGCGACGATCGCGTTGGCCTTGCCATGTCTCGGACTCGTACTGGCCATGCAACCTCGGCCGAGGGACAAAGATCGCCGAGCGGGGCTCGACTTCTGGTGCCTGGCGATCGCGACGAATGTCGCGTACGCGGGCTTCTGTGTCGCCCCGGAGGTCTACTTCCTCGGCCTCGCCAGCCTCGAGTGGTTGGTCCTCTTATTGCCGATGATCGCCTGCTGCGGCGCGTCCTGGGCCAGCGGGGCGCGACGACCGGGCACGCCGACGGCCGCATGGCTCTCGGTGGTCGTCCTCGCGGTGCTGCCGATTGCGACCATCCGGACGCTCTGGCCCTTGCGGCTCGCGTTCCGGATCGCGAGGCCGGGCCTGGAGCGACTCGCGGATCGGGTCGCCGCGGGAGAGGAGATCGATTACCCGCGATGGGTGTTCCCGATCCGGGTCGCCGGCGCGGCCGCCGACCCTGCGACCGGGAACATCGGATTGATGACTGACACGAACCCGGGTGGGCCCGTTGGTTTCGTCAGGGTGAAGGGCCGTCCCGGCACCCCGACCGTCGGCTCTCGCCCCATCGGGGGAGATGACCTGCATATCGGACTCGCGGACGGCTGGTGTTACAACGAAGAAGACTGAGTTCCTGATGCCAGAATATCCTGCTCAAATCGCCATGAGCGTCGGCCGGGCGGCGCGCGTGGGGGGGCCTACCAGTCCCTGCGGTCGCGTTCGGGGGCGGTGGCGGGCTCGTCGGGGAGGCGGCGGCGGAGGGAGGATTTCAGGTCGTCGAGGGCGGCGGCGAGGCGGTCCTCGGGGGTACCCTCGTGGGGAGGGGCGGCCTGCGGGCCGCCGGCGCCGCCGGGGCCGGTCGGCGAGGAGGGGCCGCCGGGGCCGTTGCCGTCGTCGCGATCGGCCGCGGACCCGGCGGGGGCGTTGCGGGTCGGGTCGGTCCCGGAGCCGGTCGGGCCGGGGCCGCCCTTGTCGCCCTCGTCGGGCTCCTCGGGGAGGCGGTCGGCCTGCTGCTCGGCGAAGAGGCGGTTCTCGCGCGCGAAGGAGCGGACCCGGTCGTACGCGGCGCCGTGGACGGTCGAGGCGAGGCAGTCGTCGTAGTGTCGCAGGGCGCCGCGGACGTCGCCGAGGGCCAGCGCGGTGTTGCCGAGCGCGTAGTCGATCTTCGTCCGCAACGCCGGCCCGGCGCGGTCGCGGGCCTCCTGGTACCGCGCCAGCGCCTCGGCCGGGCGCCCCAGCCGGTACAGGGTCGCCGCCGCGTCGTAGCGCGGGATCGGATTCTCGGGAGACGATCGGATGGCAACTTCAAACGACTCGAGCGCCGCCCTGAAGTCGGCCGCGCGATAGGCCCGCTCGCCGGCCGCGACCGCCGCCGCGGGCGACTTCGCCGGCCCGTCGGCACCGATCGCGACGAGGCCGAGCGCCAGCCAGCCCCAGGCCAGGGTCGATCGGCGCCGGCGCGGCCAGCTCGCGACGACGGCGAGCGTGAGGCTCGCGGCGAGGAAGGCGCCGAACCGCTCGACCCGCTCCGGCGGCCGGACCTCCTCGCGACGTCGCCGCGCCCTCGGGGCGATCCGGGCCTCGTACAACGGCCCCAGGTCCGCCGTCTTCAGGCCGAGGGGGAGGAAGACGCCCCCCGTCGCCTCGGCCAGCGCGCGGAGGGTGGCGTCGCCACGCCTCGAGAGGACAATTTTACCTTGATATTTCAATGCGACCCCGTCCGGCACGGGGATCGGCTGCCCCCGCTCGGCGTCGCCGACGGCCACGGCATGGACGACGGCCCCCGCGGCCTCGAGCCGTGCCAACGGGCGCTCCCAGCGGCCGGCGAGGTCCTCGCCGTCGGAGAAGAGGACGATCGTCCGGCCGCCCTGCGGCTCCTGGTCGTCGAAGAGGTCGAGCGCCGTCTCCAACGCGGTGCCGAGGTCGGTGCCGCCCGGCCGCACGTCGCCGGGCCGCAGGGCGCGGAGGGCGTCGGCGACGGCGCCGAGATCCTCGGTCAACGGGCAGCGCACCGCCCCGCGCCCCTCGAAGGCGACCACCCCCGCGCGGTGGCCGGCGACGCGACCGAGGGCCTTCACCAACCCCTCCGCCGTCTCGACCGCGGCGCCGAGGCGGTTGGGCACGGCGTCCTCGGCGGCCATGCTCCGGCTCGTGTCGACGACGAGCACCACGTCCTGCCCCGCCGGCGGCTCCGAGCCCGGCACCCTCCCCCACCTCGGCCCCGCCAATGCCAGCAAGACCACCCCGATCGCCCCCGCCCACGCCCACGACCCGTCCCCCGGCGGCCGGCCCGTCCTGCCGAGCCCCTTCCACTCGCGCGCGCACCTCCTCCCCCCCCACGCCACCACCCCCCGCAGCGCCGGCCACGCCAGCAGGGCCCAGAGCCATTCACGATGGGCGAAATCCATAAGATAACTCGATGATCTTTCTCCTCTGTGTCCTCTGTGGCAATCTTCTCCTACGGCATCCTCCTCAGCCGGCCCGCCGTGGCGAGACGGTCGAGGACGAGCAACGCCATCGCGGCGGCGGCCCAGGGGGCGTATTCCTCGCGATAGCGGATGCGGACGGTGCCCTGGACGGGGCTGGTCTCGAGGGCGTCGATGGCCCCGAAGACGTCGTCGAGGGCATGGGAGTCGTCGGCGACGAACGCGCGGCCGCCGCCGATGTCGGCCAGGCGTCGCAGGAGGGCGAGGTCCGGCCCGCCGACCTCGGAAGCGATCGGCAGCTTGCTCCTCGGCTCGACGCGGTGGACCACACCCCCCGGCCGGCCGACGGCGATGGTGTGCAACGTCACGCCCAGCTCGCGGGCCAGGGCCGCCGCGACCTCCGGCGGCGTCGGCTTCGCGACGGCCGGGCTGTCCACGCCGTCGGTCAAGAGGATCAGCACCTTTTTCCGCGGCGAGACCGCCCTCAGCGCCTCGATCCCCTTGACGATCGCGTGGCCGATGTTCGTCCCGTCGTCGTCGGCCTTCGCCGGCCGGACGGTGCGGACGGCCTCGAGCAATCGGCGGTGGTCGAGCGTGGGGGGGCAGATGACGTCGGGGAAGTTCGCGAACGCGACCAGGCCGATCAGGTCGTCCCCCCGGCCCGCGACGAACCGGCCGAAGGTCGCCTTCGCCGCCGCGAGCCGCGAGGTCGTCGCCGACCCCGGCTCGCCCCCCGGCCCCGCGGCGAAGTCCTCCGCCGTCATGCTCGAGCTCCGGTCCAGCGCCACGACGATGGCCACCCCCTTGCCCGCCACCCGGACCGTGTCGCCGACCGACTGCGGCCGCGCCAGGGCCACCGCCAGGCACGCGATCGCCGCGCACCGGGACAGAGGGCCCACGAACCGCCACCGCGACGCCCCCCTCGGCCCCTTCGCGAACCCCGCCAGCGTCGGCCAGAGCAGCCTCGGCCGCGACCGCGCCGCCCACCACGGCAACGGCGTCAGCGCCAGCACCGCGAGCCAACCCGGCTCGGCCAATCGCATCATCGGATCTCGTTCATAGGATCGTCGAATCCATTCAAGCGGCGAGCCGGACCTACTCAGAGCAACGGCGGCTCGAGCACGTCGCGCCAGCGCCGGGGGACGCCGCGCCAGGCGGCCTGGTAGGTCGCCTCGAGGGGGACGGGGACGTACTCGCCCGGCTCGAGGAACAGCGGCATGTCGGGCATCGCGTCGCCGACGGCGACCGGCTCGACGTAGGCCGTCGTCGGCACCCCCGCGTCGTATGCCACGAGCGTCAACCGCGCGTCGGCCGGCGGCTCGAAGCCGCCGCCGGTGAGCTCCGACCAGATCGCGCCGTGGATGCCTCGCGGGTCGCGCGGGGTGGGCGGAAAAAGGTCCAGGACCAGCAGGTGATACCCCCTCGAGATCGCCTCCGCCGCCTTCTCCACGAACTTCCGGAGCGCATTCCGGCTCGCCTTGTTCCCCGGCGAGACCACCTCGACGAGCGCCACGATGCGGTCGTCGCTGGCGTGGCGTACGATCAGCGTCTTTTGTTTTGAAATATAGTGAATATCTTCATCTTTTATTGTGATCTGGACCTTGGGCGGCGCCTCGGCCACCGCCAGCCTCCCCCCCCCGTCC
>DASZMJ010000068.1:0-4877 GCA_035551935.1 Isosphaeraceae bacterium | reverse complement strand
GCGATCTCGGCGAAGGCACCGGCCATCTCGACCCCCGTCGGGCCGGCGCCCACGATGACGAACGTGAGCCATGACCGCCGCCTCGCGGGGTCGACCTCGCGCTCGGCCGCTTCGAAAGCGAGCAGCACGCGGCGGCGGATGGCCGTGGCGTCCTCGATCGTCTTGAGCCCCGGCGCGATCGCGGCCCATTCGTCGTGCCCGAAGTAGGCGTGGGTCGCGCCGGCGGCGACGATCAGGTAGTCGTAGGCCACCTCGCCGTCGGCCAGCACGACGCGCCGAGTCGCTGCATCGATCGCGACCGCCTCTCCCAGCACGACCTCCACGTTCTTCTGATGCCGGAGGATCCGGCGGATCGGCGAGGCGATGTTGCTCGGGTTGAGTGCGGCGGTGGCGACCTGGTAGAGCAACGGCTGGAACAGGTGATGGTTGCGGCGGTCGATCAGGGTGATATCCACAGGCGCGCGGCGGAGCGCCCTGGCGGCCTCGAGGCCCGCGAAGCCGCCGCCGAGGATCGCGACGCGGGGTCGTCGTTGGGTGGGTATGGGTCCACTCATCGTGCCTTCGCTTCCGGTGCGACCGCCGCGACGCCGAGGACGGTTCGGATCGCGGCCTCAAGTTGATCCATCTCGAGTGGCTTGACGAGATGGGCCGCGAACCCGGCCTCGAGCGACCGCTGGATGTCGGACTCCATGCCGTAGCCGCTCAGGGCGATCGCCGGGCAGTCGGTATGGTCGCGGACGCCGCGCAGCACGTCCAGTCCGGTGCCGTCGGGCAGGCCGAGGTCGCTGATGAGCAGGTCGAACGAATTCGAAGCCGCCGCCTCGACCGCCGAGGCCACCGAGTCCGCAGTGGCAACGTCGTGACCGCGCGATCGCAGCAATCGGCTGAGGACATGGAGTGAATCCTCATTATCCTCGACGAGGAGGATGCGAAGAGGGCCGCTCTTGCCCACGGGCTCCGCGGGGCCCGGCTCGAGCCGCCCGTCCGCGTCGGATTCGGGGGGAGCGGGGACGGCGGACATCTCGACCCGGAACGTCGACCCGCGCTCCCGGCCCTCGCTGCTCGCGGTGAGGCTGCCGCCGTGGAGCTCGACCAGCGAACGGCTGATCGCCAGCCCGAGGCCGAGCCCGCCGAACCGACGGGTGATCGCCGCGTCGCCCTGCTCGAAGGCGTTGAAGATCCGCGGCAGGGTCTCGGCGTCGATCCCCTGGCCGGTGTCGACGACCTCGACGACCAGACGGCCGCCCTCGCCGTCGCGGGTCCGGATCGCCAGCGAGCCGCCGGCCGGAGTGAACTTCACGCCGTTCTTGATCAGGTTCCAGTAGACCTGCTGGAGCCTCGCGGGGTCGGCCTCGACGTGATGGGCGCGCGCGTCGAGGGCGATGTCGAGCCGCAGGTCCTTCTCCCGGACGTCGCCGATGCAGATCTCCAGCGCCTGGCAGAGCAGCTCGTGCGCGTCGACGGCCTGCGTCTCGAGCCGGAGCTTGCCGCTGCTGATCCGGGTCACGTCGAGCAGGTCGTCGATCAGCCGGGCCTCGAGGTCGACGTTGCGCCGGACCATCCGGAGCACGGAGCGATAGTCATCCGGCGTGTCCGGGTCGTCGAGCATGGCGGAGACGGCCGCGAGCACCGGCGTCAGCGGCGTGCGGAGCTCGTGGCTGAGGACGGCCAGGAACTGATCCTTGGCGAGATTGGCCGCCTCGGCCGCGTCCTTCGCGGCCTGGAGGTCGCGCTCGGCTTGCTTCCTGCCGGTGACGTCCAGGCCGACGCCGACCATGCGGATCGGCCGGCCGAGCGCGTCGCGGAAGGCGCGGCCCCGGCCGTTGACCCAGGGGGTCGCCCCGTCGGGGGCGACGACCCGGAACTCGATCTCGAATTCGTCGTCGCCGGCCAGGGCGCCATCGATCGCGGCGCGGAGGGTCGCGCGATCGTCCGGGTGGACCATGCGGAAGAACTCGGGAAAGGTCCCACCGAATGCGCCGCGGGGCAGGCGGAAGATGTCGTCGAGGTCCTCCGACCACTCGACCTCGTCGGTGAGGAGGTTCCAGTCCCAGGTCCCCATCCGGGCCACGTCGAGGGCGAGCCTGAGCTGCTCCTCGCGGTGCCGCAGCGCGTCCTCGGCCCGGCGGCGCTCGGTGATGTCGATCAGGAAGACGATGCAGCGGCTCGTGCCGGCGTCGAGCAGGGCCGCGCCCAGGAGCACGCTCACCCGACGCCCGTGCAGGCCGATGAATTCCTTGACGAACGGGTCGCAGACGCCCGTCTCGCGGAGCTGGGCCACGGCGCGGGCGTCGATCTCGCGATACTCCGGGGGTGTCATCGCCTGCCAGTCGAGCGGCCCGGCGGCGAGGTCCTCACGCGTCGCGCCGATGAGATCGAGGAAGGCGTCGTTCGCGTCGAGGATCAGGTTCTCGTCGACGTCGGCGACGAGGATGCCGAGGATGCCGGATTGATCGAGCCGCCGGAAGCGGGCCTCGGCGACCCTCAGCTCGTCCTCGGCGCGGCGCCGCTCGACGAAAAGCCCGATCTGACTGGCGACGAGCCGGAAGAGGCCGAGCAGGGCGTCGTCCCGCGGGTGCGGCGCGAAGCCGAGCAGCTCGATCACGCCGAAGGGCTCCTCCCCCCGGTGGATTGCGAACGCGGCCGCGGAGCGCGGGGTGTCGTTGCCCGGTGCACGGGCGGATGCGGCATCCTCGGCCAGGTCGGAGACCCAGGCCGGCTCCAATTCCGACCAGATCCGGCCGGGCAGCCTTTCCCCCGGCCGGAGGGTCATCCCGCGGTACGCCTCGACGACCCGCGCGGGCGCGGGTCGCCCCCGGCTCCAGTCGGCCTCGCAGCGGAGGACCTTCGCGGCGGCGTCGACCCGCCAGAAGAGCGCCGCGTCCCAGAGGAGCGTCGTGCCCAGCACCTCGAGGAGGCGGGGGAACGCCACCGCGACCGTCGGTGACTCCGCCAGCACCCGGCCGACGGCATACTGCACGGCCATCCGTCGTTCGGCCTGCCGTCGCTCGGTCACGTCGCGCGCGATCGTCACCATGCCGGCGATCCGGCCGTCGCCGTCGCGGAGCGGGGAGACGCCCACGGAGATATCCAGCCTGCGCCCGTCCTTGTCGACCCGCTCGGTCTCGTAATGCGAGATCGCGGTGCCCCCCTCGATGCGGGTGAGCATCCGGGGCATCTCGTCGGTCCGGTCGGGCGGCAGGAGCATCGAGATCGGCCGGCCGATCGCCTCGGCCGCGGCGTAGCCGAAGAGCTTCTCGGCTCCGGGGTTCCACGAGGTGATCCGGTCGTCGAGCCCCCGGCAGATGATCGCGTCGCTCGACGAGGCGACGATCGCGGCCAACTCCGACGCGACCTCCTCGCCCCGGCGGCGCTCGGCGGCGTCGCGGAAGATCGCGACGGCCCCGGCGGGCGCGCCGTCGGGGGTCCGGATCGGCGACGCATGCCCGTCGATCGGCCGGATGCGGCCGCCCCTGTCGACCAGGGCCGCCGACCTCCCGATCGGCGTCTGAACGCCGGAGCGCAGGGTGCTCGTGACTGAATGATCGCCCTCTTCGTGGACCAGGGAGATGACGTCGGAGATCGGCCGGCCGATCGCCTCGGCCGCGGGCCAGCCCGTCATCTCCTCCGCCGCGGAATTGAGAAAAGAGACACGACCATCCGCGCCGGCGGCCACGACGCAGTCGCCCACGCCGGTCAGCATCCCCTCGTACCAGACGCGCCGCTCGTGCTCGCTCGACTCGGCCCGCCTCCGCGCGGCGACGAGCGAGCTGACGAACGCCGCGGCGCTGAAGAAGATGACCGCACGGATCGTCCTCTCGGTGTGCGAGATATTGCTCCCCGCAGATCGGATGATCTCCTGGATCACCAGGGCGCCGGCCGCGGCAAGGAGACTGGGGCCGAGGCCACCCCCCCAGGCGGCGACGATCACGGCGGCGAAGAACAGCGGCGTGACGATCGTCCGCGTCCAGGGGAGCGTGGCCAGGTTGATCAGCGTGGCCGCCGTCAGGGCGAGCAGGGCCACCGCGTAACCGGAGCCCGGCCATCTCGCACGCTTCACCATCGGGCGTCCTCGGTGATCACCGGCCGGTCATGGCACGGGGCCGCGGGGCGTCGGCCAGGGGTCCTCGACCTACCCCGTCCCCCAGAATATCCCGCGGCTCGGGACGCAACCAGACGATGTCACGGCAGGCAAGGCCCCGCCTCGGTCGCCAGCACCCCCCGGAGGACGGTCACGGCCTGGCCGCCGAGCAAGACGCGGTCACCGCGCACCGTGACCCTGACCACCCCGCCCCGGTCCGACGCCTGGTAGGCGACGAACTCCGTCCGATCGAACCGGTCGGCCCAGAACGGCCCGAGGCAGCAATGCGCCGATCCCGTGACCGGGTCCTCGTCGATCCCCGATGCCGGCGCGAAGAACCGCGAGACGAAGTCGTAGCCCGGCGTCGATGCGCGGCTCGTCGCGATGATTCCGCGGACGGCGAACCGCTTCAGTCGCGTGAAGTCGGGACGGAGCCCCCGCACGGCCGACTCGGAGTCGAGCTCGACGAGCATGTCGAAGGCGCTCATCCAGGCGGATTTCAGACCCGACCCGAGGGCCGTCTCCAGGGCCTCGATCTCCGGTCGTTGCGCCGATCGCGTGACCGGCTTGGCCGGGAAGTCGAGCGTGATCCACCCGTCGTCGCCGCGAGAGGCCGACAGCGTGCCGCTCCGCGTCTGGAACCGCGCCGGCTCGTCCGGCGGGATCATCTCGTCTTCCCAGAGCATGTGGGCCGAGGCGAGCGTTGCATGGCCGCAGAGGTCGACCTCGACGGCCGGCGTGAACCAGCGGAGCGAGAAGCCGTCGTCGACTCGGTGGAGGAATGCGGTCTCGGACA
>DASZMJ010000067.1:0-17374 GCA_035551935.1 Isosphaeraceae bacterium | reverse complement strand
GCGGACGTCTCATGTGGAAGAAGCCGGGGGAGTCGGAGTTCCGCATCTTCCGGCCAGACATGTGACACCTAACCTCACCCAGAGAGATCGGCGAAGGGAATCGATCCTCCATCAAATGGATGAAGTCCCGGAAAGTACAGTCAATATTCAAATGGACCAAATTAATGGCAACCTCACGATTCAAAATGTTATTATTAATGACCCCAATCAAAAATGAAAAATAAATCTATATTATCATTTTGTATAACATTATTTATTACTTTATGTATTTATTTAATTATACTAAATTGCAAAAAAAATAAATTTATTGACAAATATGACCGCCTTAATGATCCAATGATTTACGATTCTCGCGTGCGTATGGCCGTGATCGATTTGCTCGAATGTCAAGACTATCAATCGATGAAGGAACTGACCTCGAAGTGGTCCTCCGAGCTCCCAGACAGAACCCGCAGGAGGCTCATCACCGCACTACTCATGAGGCTTGATTTCGATAATAAATTGCATTTTGACATTCCAAATGGAAGTGTGTGGATACTAGGGAACTCCACGAAGCCGGAGATGGAAGGCCTCTTCATCAATCAGAATCTGGCTGTCGAGTGCGGTCGAAGCGCCTGGGCGATTGAAGAGATCTTGGGATGCGCCCTCCCGCCCTTTACCGCACCCACCGACCGTCGGCTGAGGGACGAGCAAATCCGTCGGGCCCGCGCCATCGCGGAGGAGGCGATGGCCAAGCGAACCTGGGCGAAGCCTCGTCGGGGCTTCTTCGCCAGGACGCCCGGGAAGTCGGGTAAGCCCCCGCAAGAGACCTCGGTTCTCCCCACTGGGCCAAACATGTCGGCAGATCCAGATCTGAGCCGAACTGAGTAATGCAGGTCAGAAATGTGTCAGGAACCGTTCGTTATTGACACGCGCGGGTGGCCCCGGTTGCGAGCAACCGGGACGGTCGCCTCGGGCCCAGCCGCACCCGGTCCCTCCGGGATTACCCGGCCCTCGCGGGCGGTTTTCGGAACGAACGGGGGGACAGGCACCTCGAAGACCCGAAGCCATTCCCCCGCTCGTTCGGCCTGTTATCCCGCAGGCGCGCCCTCGGTCGGCGGCAGACCGGCCTGCCGGCGGGCCCGCCGCCACTCCTGCTCGCCGATGGCGTCGTCCGAGTAATCGGCGCGGGTCCGCTCGACGATGTCGTAGGTCGGCGGCTCGGGGCAACCCCAGGAGCCGCCGCCGCGGAGCCGTGCGACCGACGCCTCGGCCGACTCGCGCGTCGGGTGGAACTGCCGCTCGTGGCCCCAGGCGCCGTGGACGCTCCGGCCGTCGAGGCACTCGCAGCCGATGTACGCCGCGATCTCGTAGAGCCTCTCCATGATGGTCCTCCTGGCACCGGCCCCGCGGCCCCGCGATGATCCGGGCGGATTCCCCGACCGTGAGGGTCACCACCGCCCGCCGGGAAGGCTCGGCCCTCCCCCGAGCTTAACCGGCCCGACGAGGGACGCAAAGCCGGCATAAGCTGGCTTGGAACCATAGGGGCCATGGAGGACGGTCGGCCCGGCGACCGCCGGCGTCGGCGGCAGGAAGCGGCCGCGGCGGTCGCGCCCATTTCGCCATTCTTCCATCAGAGCCCCGCGAGCACCCGGTGCGCGCAGGACACCGCCAGGGCCCCGTCGCCGACGGCGAACGCGACGCGCTTGGTGGTGTTGCTCCGGACGTCGCCCGCGGCGAAGACGCCCGGGCACGTCGTCTCGACCGTACAGGGCTCGCGGTCGGCGAGCGGCCAGCGGTCGTCGTGGGCGGCGTCCGCCCCGGTCCGGATGAAGCCCTTGGCGTCGACGGCGATGGTCGGGGGCAGCCAGTCGGTGCGGGGCCGGGCGCCGATGAAGACGAACACCGCCGAGCAATCGAGGTCACGGGGACCGCCGTCCCGGACGTCGCGGAGCCGCAGCCCCGTGAGCGTGCCGTCGCCCCGGACGGCGTCCACCTCGACGTGGCGGAGGACCTCGATCTTCTCGTGCCGCTCGATCCGGCGGGCGAGGTAGTCCGACATGCTCTTGCGCAGGTCGCCCCCGCGGAGCAGCAACGTGGCCCCGGCGGTGTGGTCGGCGAGGAACATCGCCGCCTGGCCGGCCGAGTTGCCGCCGCCCACCACGGCGGCGCGGCCGTCCCTGCACGAGCGGGCGTGCACCGAGGTGCAAGAGTAGTAGATCCCCGCCCCGTCCCAGCGCTCGCAACCGGCGACGGGCAGGCGCTGATAGCTGGCGCCGGTGGCGATGAGGACCGTCCGGCCGCTGACGACCTGCCCGTCGTCGAGGGCCAGCCGGTGCATCCCGTCCTCGCAGGTCATGGAACGGACCTCGACCGGGGCGACCAGCTCGGCCCCGAACTTCAGGGCCTGGAGGTAGCCCCGGTTGGCCAGCTCCGCGCCGGTCAGGCCGGCGGGGAAGCCCATGTAGTTCTCGATCCGCGAGCTGGTCCCGGCCTGGCCGCCCGGGCCGAACCGGTCGAGGACGACGGTGGACAGCCCCTCGGAGGCGCCATAGACGGCCGCCGCCAGGCCGGCCGGCCCGGCCCCGACGATCACCAGGTCGAACGGCTCGGTGCGGATCGTGCGCTTCAGGCCCAGGCACTCGGCCAGCCGGACGACCGTGGGTCGCGGCGCCCGCGTGCCCCGGTTGCAGGCCACGAACGGCAGTTGATCCGGGGCGACCTCCAGCGACTCCATGACGGCCCGGCCGGCCGGCTCGTCGGCGTCGACCCAGGTGTGCGGCACCTTGTTCTTGTCGAAGAACTCGCGGATCTCCGTCAGCGCCGGGTCGCCGAGGCGGCCGAGGACGCGCACGCCGACGAACCCCGACCGCTCCAGCAGGGCCCGCCGCGTCTGGAACGCCTCGAGCAGCTTGTCGCTGAGGTCGGGGATCTCCTGGACGACCCGGCGCAGCTCGGCCGGGCCGACGCAGTAGGCCCGGGTCTCGCCCCGGGCGTAGGCCGAGACGGCGGCGGGGCGGTCGGTGAGCAGCGAGACGTCGCCCGTGAACTCGCGCCGGCCGTGGACGACGATCGTCTTCGAGACGTCGGCCGATTCGTCCACGATCGCGATCGCGCCCGACTCGACGACGTAGAACGGCAGGCCGCGTTGGCCGGCCTGGAAGATGGGCTCGCCGTCGCGGAACGAGCGGATCGTCGCCAGCCCGGCCAGGCACTCCACCTCGGCGTCGCTCAGCTTCGGGAACGCGAGGAGATCCACGGAATCCAGGGTCGCCATCGCCTCGGCCCCCACGGGACCCGACCGATCACCCGGCCGTCGCGGCCCGGGTCGACCCCGCGATCCTGGCCGGATCGCGGCCCGGCCGTCAACCCGTCTCGGCCCTGCCCGCCCCTCCTTGCCTTAAAATTTGATGATATTATCCGGCGTATTGGCAACGACCGGCGTCCGGATGATGCTCAATGGCCCCCTGTTGGCGATGCCGCCCCCGCGGGCCGCGGCGTGGTTCCCCACGACGGCGCCGTCGACGAGGCTCAGCGCCCCCAGGTTCCAGATGCCGCCGCCGCTGCCCGGCGCGGTGTTCCCGTCGACGGTGCTCCCGCGGACGGTCGTCGTCCCGACGGCGGAGAAGAGGCCGCCGCCGATGCCGACGTAGTTCGCGTCCCCGACGGAGGCCGGGGCCCCGGCGAGGTTGCCGTCGACGTGGCTCCCGCCGCCGACGGAGATCGAGGCGCCGACGAGGGTGCCGATGCCGCCGCCGGCCACGAGGAAGCCCGGCGGGTCGGCGGTCGATGTGCCGGGCGCGGCCGTGGACGCCGCGACCTGCTCGAGCTGCGCGATCTCGGCCTGCAATGCGGCGGCGGTCGTGCCGCCGGTCGCCGTGGCCAGGTCCACGCCCAACGCGCCCGCGAGCACCTGGAGGAAGACACCGACCGCCTGGCCGAGCGTCTCGCCGTTGGTGAGGGTGTTGTGGCTGACCTCGCTGCCGCCGAGGATGCGGACGCCGCCCATCGGGCCCGCGAAGTTGACGATACCCCCGCCGATGCCCGCGCCCGTGTTGTGGTCGACCTGGCTGCCGCCGCTCACGGTCACGACCCCGCCGAAGTTGGCCGCGATCCCGCCGCCGGGGCCGTTGTTGCTGTTCCCGACGATCCGGCTGCCCGCGGTGACCGTCACGCTCCCCAGGCCCACCACGATCCCGGAGCTGTACATGCCGATCGAGTGGTTGCCACGGATCTGGCTGCGGGCGACGAACACGTCGCCGACCCCCGCGTAGATCGCGCCGCCGCCGAAATCCCCCTGGCTGACGTCGAGCGCGGCGGTCGACGAGTTCCCGTTGAGCTCGCTGCCGTTGACGACCCGGACGTCCCCCTTCACCTCGTTGATGCCGCCGACGTTCTCGGCCCGGTTGCCGTCCACGCGGCTCCGCGAGACGACCGCGTCGCCGCTCGCCACGAACAGCCCGCCGCCGTCGGCACCGGCCTGGTTCCCGGCGACGGTCGAGCCGGTCAATGTCACCCCCGCGCCGGCCCAGAGGCCGCCGCCGTCGCCCGAGGCCTGATTGGGCGCGAACGGGGTCCCGATGGTGCTCTGATCGAGCACGACCGAGCCGCTCGAATACAACCCACCTCCGTCCTGCGATCCGCCCGTGGAGGACGCCAGGCCGGCCGAATTGCCGACGAGGACGACGTGCGACAGGGTCAAGACCCCGGCCGGGTTCTCCGCGAGGATGCCGCCGCCGTTACCCGTCGTCACGTCGCCGCCGTCGATGAGGATGGCGGCCCGGTCCGACGCCCCGCCGATGCTCACCCGGGCCGCGAGCGGGCTGTCCGTGACGTGGAAGACCCGCGCCCCCGGAGTCGCCTGGCGGATCTCGACCGGGCGGCCCGATCGGTTCACGATCGACAGGCTCGCGTCGATCGCCAGCTCGCCCGAGTTCAGGACGATCGGGCCCCGGACCTTCGACGTGATGACGACGGTGTCGCTCGCGTCGCCCGATGGATCGGCCCGGTTGATCGCGTCCCGGAGCGACCCGCTCGGCCCCGAGCCCGGGCCGTCGAGCGCATTGACGACCAGGAACGTCGCCGGGGCGATCCGACCTTCCAGGACGTCGAACGTCGACCTCCGGGCCCTCGGCCGCCCCCGGCGCGCCGACCGGTCCCGGGGCGTTCGCGCCCATGCCATCCACGTCCTGGCCGTCGTTTTCGTCATCGGAATGTCACCGGGGAGCGGGTTGGGACGACGCCCGGAACGAGGGCGCGCACGCAAACTCAACCATAGAACATCCCGGCCGCGCGGACGGCGCCCCTCGCGATCGTTATACTGAAAAGACGATCCGGCCCGGCCCGACCACTCCCTCGCCGCCGCCGGCCGCCCGCGAGCCAGGTCGCGGATTCGAAGTTTGCCCTCTGTCATCTGCCCTCTGCCCTTTGCCCGCTGCCATTGGCCCTCCTCCGATTTCCTCAGAGGTTCCCACCCCCCGGACCGCCGATGCCGCGACGACCCGACCGCCCGAAGCCCCGCAAGGCCGCCGCCGTGGCGCCCCCGCAGAGGGCGACGACGGGGCCGCGGCCCCGTCGTCGCCGGCTGCTGGCCGCCGCGGCCCTGCTCGGCGTGGCCGCGGCGGTCGCGGCCTGGGCCCTCGCGGGCGAGGACCCCGCGACGCTCCGCGCCCGGGCCGAGGCCGCCTCGAAGGCCGAGGACTGGCCGACCGCGTTGCGCTGCTTCGAGGCCCTCAACCGCTCCGCCGTCGCCGACGCCGACTCCCGGCTCGGCGAGGCCCGCGCCTTGCTTGCCCTCGGCCGCGCCGCGCAGGCCGAGCGGGTATTGATTCGCGGCTGCCAGGCCGACCCGACCCGGCCCGAGCCCTGGCTCCTGCGGCTCGAACTGCTCCACATGGAAGACCGGCCCGTCGAGGCCGCGCGGGTCGGCTGGGAGGCGTACGAGGCCGTCGCCCCCCCCCGGCGCCGCGAGGTCCTGAAGGTGCTGACGACCGCCTTGCTGGCCGAGGAGCCCGACGCACTGGTCCGGAGCACCTTGAAGCGCTGGGCCGCCGCCGACCCCGACGACCTCGACGCCGAGGCGGCCCTCCTCCGCCGGATCGCCCCCGAGCCCCACCTCGGCGACCCCGACGTCGCCGACCGGCTCAAGACGCTGGAGATCCGCCTCGCGCGCGACCCCTCGCACGTCGGCGTCCGCGAGGCACTCGTACAAACCCTCGCCGACGCCGGCGACCCCGACCGCGGCCGGATGCTGCTCGACTCCTGGCCCCGCTCCTCCCGCGACGCCCGCTACGACCGCCTCCGCGGCCGCTGGTCCCTCGACTACGACGCCGATCCCGCCCTCGCCGTCGACCACCTCCGCCGCGCCCTGGCCGAAGTCCCCCACGACTGGAAGACCCGCTATCGCCTCGCCCGCGCCCTACGCCTCCTCAACCGCGACGCCGACGCCCGCCGCGAGTCCGACACCGTCGCCCTCCTCCGCGACCTCCTCTCCCCCCGCCTCCTCGGCCCCCGCCTCGACGCCGACCTCTCCCGCCTCGACGACCCCCGATCCCTCCTCGACCTCTCCTCCCTCTGCTCCTCCGCCGGCCTCGCCCGCCTCGCCCAAGCCTGGCGACAGGAGGCGGAGGCGATGCGTAGAGCCGGAGGGGTTCAACCTTGAGGGGGCGGAGTCCGGCCGGTGATGAGCGGAACCAGCTCCGACTCAACTTCCTTCAAGTATGCGGCGAGTCCTGTGTCTTCCCCGCGCTCGCGGAGGAGATCGAGGTCGCAAAGAGTCCAGCACTCGGACTCACGCTCCCAGTCATCCCCGGTCAATTTGGCCAGGACGTCCTTGATGGATCTCGGGTCGCCCTTCTGCGGGCTGTTGAGCCTCAGCGGCTCGCGGCAGGGATCGAAGCCGATCTCGGCTCGAATCGCCTCAAGGGCTTCCTTCTCCGCAGCGGTTTTCAGCACGAATCCGGCCAGGACCCAGCACTCTCGCTTCGTGCGCGCGAGGCCGATGACGACCGGCACGCCGATCTTGACATGCTCGCGCGCCTGCTCCAGACCGCGGCGTCGATCCGAGACTCCGTCATCGTCCCGCAGCAGGACGACAGCGTCCGGTTTGCGATCGCTTTTATGTTTGATGACCAGCAAAGCCCGTCGAGCTGCGATCGCGTCAGGTTCACCAGGCTCTCCACCGAAATGACCGTGGAGATGGGCTGGCGAGACTGGAAGTTTACGCGAAAGATCCGGCACATCACGCCACAGGATATGCTGCTCGGACTCAAGGAGCCCACGCCATGACCGGTGCGGGTCCAACTCCTCCTCGACCCAGTCGACCTCCGCGCAGAACACTCGATCCGCCAAGCCGCATCCCGTCCGCCGGTCCTGCTCGGCCTCGCAGACGACGACGAACGACGGGCTCATGAATCCTTGTCTCGCTCGCGGAGCCTCGTCACCCATTCTTCGCCGACCGCGCTCCAGAACTCACCCGGCGCGAAGTCGTCCTTCCACTTCTCGAACTCGGGGTGCTCGTCGAGCCGGGCGCAGGCGGTCGTGCCGTCGTCGCGGGGGGCGGTAAGGCGGACCTCGCTCGCCGAAAGGGTGTCCAGGAGATAGGGAGAGTGGGTTGTAGCAATAATTTGCATATTTGGATTAATGTCAAGGAATCTTCTCAAAAGACCGACGAGCTCTCGTTGCGCCCTCGGATGCAGACCGCGGTCTAGATCATCCATTAAGACAATGACCGGGGTCTCGCGTTCTGCCACCATTTCGAGGATTGTCAATAATCCCAAGACAATTAGCGTACCTTCGCTTGCATGCGTCGCAGAAACCTCGTTCGCACCCTTCACATCCAGTTCCAGTTTTCGGCCTACAAAAAACATCCTCTGGCTCTGAACGCGGGCACCGCCTTCGCTTTCAACGGGAACGTCTTTTACGACATCCGCCTTCTTTATACGAATTCCCCGGACCGTGGGGATTACCGCTCGAAGCTGGTCTTGAATGCGCTCGAACTTCTCATCCTGCTCCAATTTCATCTCCGCGAGAAACCAGGGCACGCCGCTCCCGTCGTACTCGGACCCGGGGCTGAGGCTGGCGTTGTAGGACGGTTGTGCGACAAGTCGTGCATCCAAGCGCAGTAAGATACCAATCCAAGAGGCAGATTCCCCGCCGGGATGTCCCGAACGCTCAAGCAACTCCCATTCACCCGATGCGTTTTGGGTCTCCGCAAATGGCCCGTAAAGGCCGCCCTCCTTCTTCTCGAGCCTGAGCCTCACGACCCCACCCAGTATCTCACCCTCGATTGTCAGTTCTGTGGTTATCTTCGGATTATCCGAGTAAGCAAAGCCAATCAATTCATCCCACAGCTTCGTTCCAAAGTCCGAAGTTGTCGTCGTCCGGGCAAGATAATGAATACCCTGTAGGACACTCGTCTTCCCGGAGGCATTTGGCCCGATCAAGACCGTAAAGCGCTCCAGATCGAGGTCGACGCGACGGAGGCACTTGAAGTTTCGGAATCGAATCGTGCGCAGCACGGGCTCGGCCTGCGGCGGGGCTTCGGGTGTCGTGGTCGTGTCGGTGGCCATGATGGTTCGATTCTAAGCGATCTCTTCGCAAGGGGCGAGACGGACGCCGGAAGGAATGCCCTCACCCCGGCCCTCTCCCAGGGGGAGAGGGGGAAAGCCTTCCTCTCGTTCGGCGTTATCCCACCTTACAGCTTCATCCCCGCCCCGAACTTCGCCCACGGCCGCGCCTTGAGGTCCTTGAGGAGGCCCTTCAGGGGGGCGTACTCGGGGCGGGTCTTGAGGAAGTCGTCGGCGAGGAAGTCGGGGGCGCCGGGGTGGCCGAAGGAGGCGAGGAAGGAGAGGGAGCCGGCAGAGCGGGCGTCGAGGACCTTGGACTGGACGGTGCCGCCGGGGTAATACGGGGTCCAGTCCCACTCGGGGACGCCGCGGGAGGAGCCCTCGACGGCGCCGAGGAGGGTGCGGTCGTTGGCGCCGTCGAGGCCGGTGATCGCGTCGCGGGTGTCGGTCTCGAACCGCTTGGCGAGCTCGAGGTCGATCGCGCCGTGATGCTCGGCCATGAGCTGCCCCCAGCGGGCGCGGCGGGCGTTGGGGGAGCTGTCCTTCTTCGAGGGGTCGAACCTCGTCTCGGCCTGGATCAGCTTCTCGCCGATGGGGAAGTTGGAGCCGACGAAGTAACCGTCCCTGGTGCGTTCGAGGGAGTGCTCCTTCAGGCCGAGTTCGAGCCGGGCGATCTCGTCGGTCTTGAGGTCGCCGACGAGCCAGTCGTTGGCGTAGCCGCCGTTGTTGCGGTCGAGCATGATGCGGGCGAAGTCGTCGATCGACTCGCTGTACTGCATCGCCTTGCGGGCGCGGACGAACTCGGGGACGCCGTCGGGGTCCCAGCCCTCGAACTGGGTGATGGTGGTCTCGGTGATGACGATGCCGGCGTCGTTGAGGCCGAAGTCGTCGTCGCTGGCGATCACGCCCGGCAGGCCGTCCATGACGACGCGGTGGCCGCGGGCGGGCTTGAGGTCGAAGACGATGTTCCAGCGCGTGCCGACGACGTAATTCGTCCACGCGTTGTGCCCCATCACGATCCGGCCGTCCTTCGTCGCGCCGCCGGTGGCGATGAAGGCGCTGCAATTGCCGGGGGCGTGCGCCGTCGGCGCCTTGCCCTCCTTCTTGTCGAGCCAGGGCACGTAGTAGTACGGCAGCTCCTCGACCGCGTTGAGCGCCACGACGTCCCACCGATCCGCCTTGACCCCCCGCGCCTCCAGGCCGGCGACGATGCCGTCGAGCTCGCGGCGATACTCGTCCTCGATCTTCGGCCAGAGCATCCGCTCGGCCGCGTCGTGGTAGAAGTCCCAGTCGCGCTTCGTCGTGTGCTTCAGGTAGGGCCCGAGCACGTGCAGGAGGTCCTCGATCTCGGGCGCGAGCAGGTAGCCGTGCTGGAAGCCGATCCGCTCGGGCGTCCCCTCGAGGTGGACGAAGACCCACCCCTCGCGCTCGAAGCGATACGCCCCCTTGAGCCGCTCCTCGTCGCCGAAGGCCGACCCGGCGGCGACCGTCGCGAGCAGCGACAGGATGAAGAATCGACGGCGGATCGTCCGGTTCATCGAATACCTCGCGAGCGTTCCCGGCGGCGAAGGGCGGATCTCTCCCCGGCAGTTGCGACCGACAAGGATAACGAATTCGCGGGGAGAAGAGAACCGAACCGCCGATGACGCAGACGGACTCAGATGAAGAAGAATTGGATTTTGAAAGAATCTTACTTTCTTCCTCATCTGCGTCCATCGGCGTCATCTGCGGTTCGATCCTCTTCGATTCCCTTCCCCCCGGCGACTTGACGGGGGCGCGGTGGTGCCCTACAAGAGCGGGAGCATCGTGGAAATCGTTGGGGACCAAGGGGATGGCGACATGCGGGTCTTCGTCACGGGGGGGACCGGCCTGATCGGCCGGGCGCTGATCAGGAAGCTGCTCGGCCGGGGGGACGGGGTGGTCGTGCTGTCGAGGAGCCCCGAGAAGGCCCGAGGGCTCCCCGCGCTGAAGGGGGCCGAGGTCGTCGCGGGCGACCCGGGCAAGGAGGGGGACTGGCGGCGCGCCGTCGACGGCTGCGACGCGGTCGTCAACCTCGTCGGCCACAACATCTTCGACGGCCGCTGGACCGCCGAGGTCAAGCGGACGATCCGCGACAGCCGCGTGTACGCGACCGAGCACGTCGTCGCCGCGATGAATCAGGCCGAGCGGCGGCCGGGCGTCCTGGTCAACGCCTCGGCGATCGGCTACTACGGCCCCCACGGCGACGAGGAGTTGACCGAGGGATCGCCCTCCGGCTCCGACTTCATGGCGGTCGTCTGCCGCGAGTGGGAGGACGCGACCCACCCCGCGGCCGAGCACGGCGCGCGGGTCGCCCTGGTGCGGACGGGGGTCGTGCTGGCCCGGGGCGAGGGGGCGCTCGGCGTGATGACGCCGATCTTCAAGTACCTGCCCGGCGGCGCGGCCCCGGTCGGCGGCGGCGGCAATCCGCTGGCGCCGGGCTCGGGCAAGCAGTGGATGAGCTGGATCCACCTCGACGACATCGCCGGGATCTTCCTGACGGCGATCGACCACCCCGACGCCCGCGGCCCGATCAACGGCACGAGCCCCAACCCCGTGCGCAACGCCGAGTTCGCCCGCGTGCTGGCCCGGACCTTGCGCAAGTGGGGCTGGACGGGCCTCTGGCCGCCGTTCGTGCCGGTCGGGCCGCCGGACGTCCTCCTGCGACTCGTCCTGGGCGAGGTGGCGCAGGTCGTCACCGAGGGCCAGCGCGTCCTGCCGTCGAAGGCCCAGTCCCTCAACTACTCCTTCCGCTTCCCCGACCTCGAATCCGCGCTGGCCGACCTCTTCGGCCGGCTCGCCCCCGCCCCCGAGCCCGTCGCCACCGGCGCGGGGCATTGAGGAGGCATCGGCGTCGCGGTCCGATCACGGCCGACGGCGCCGGGCGAAGCCGCCGAGGCCGACCAGGCCGCAGGCGCCGAGGATCAGGCCGGAGGGCTCGGGGGAGGGGCTGGCGTCCTGGAGCTTGTCCTGGAACCCCGGGCCGATCTGCTGCAACGGCGGCTGCTGCCAGAAGTCCTGGGTCACGTCCCCCTTGGTGCCGGAGAGGAACTGGTTGACGCCGGTGATCTTGATCGCGTCCTTGGGCGCGATGTCGCTCCAGACGTCGCTCCCCTTCAAGGTGGTGCTCAGCGTGTCCACGATCTTGCCGTTGAGGCCCCCCTTGCGGATGACGAGGTTGAGGTCCAGCGTCGTGGCGAAGGTGCCCGACAGCCCCGACGGCCCCCAGGTGATCGTCTGCGTCCCCGTGCTCGCCTTGTTCGGGTCGAGCGTGATGTAGTAGGTGTCCTTACCGTTGTTCATGTAGTCGACCATCATCGTCGCCATGACTTGCAGCGCCAGCACCTTGAGGTTGACCGTGGCCGACGGCCACTTGGTCGGATCGTCCGGGAACGGGTTCGGGATGTTGGCCGGGGCGGCGACGCCGGTCCGCTGGAGAATCGTGTCGGTGTTGCCGGTCTTGACCGCGCCGTTGCCGAAATTGAACGTCGTCAGGGGCACCCCCGCGAGGCTGCCCAGGCCGGGGAAGGAGGAGCCGTCCGCCTTCGTGTCGAGGAGTTCGTAGCCCGGGGCGACCTTGAACATCGTCCCCGCCCGCCCCGCGCCGGGCGCCGCCAGCATCGCCAGCAGCCCGACCGCCCCCAGCACCGCCGCCCGGCCGATCGTTCGTCGCGACATGGGAGGGACCTCCGTCATCCTCGCCCCAGGACATCGGGGCGATCCTCACCTCCCATGATGATGGCATCGACCCTCATGTCAAGCAAAAAGCGTGGAATCGCACATGGTCGATGGCGGCGTTTCCTGCCGGCAACCGTGGATGCCGTTCGACCCTCCCGATCCCGACGAACGGGCCCGCCCCGCCCCTCGTCGGCGGGGCGGGCCCGTTCCACGGGGCGGGTCACCTGGCCTGCGCCGCTCCGCTGTCCGAGATCGTCCCCGCGCCGGCCGGCACGGTCGAGGCCGCGTGCTGCTGCTCGAGGCGGCTGATCCGGCGTTCGAGGTCGTCGAGCCGGCGCTCGACCCGCGCGAGGCGGTCGCCGGACCGCGGGGGAGCACCCTTCGGCTGCGCCGCGACGGGATCGGCGTACTTCGGCGTGTCGCCATTGAGGGCCCTGCCCGTCGTGGCCACGTTCCCGATCGTGGTCGCCGTCGGGTCGGCCGGGGCGCCAGTCTGGCGCGGCTTGCCCCCGAGTCCGGGCCCATACGGGTTCGCGTTCAGGTCGGCCGGGGCGACGGTCACGCCGGGATTGCCGCCGAGCCCGACCGCGGTCGTCTGCCGGGCGGCCGGCGCGGCCGCGCTGCCGTGGTTCTCGAGGGCCCGAAGGACGCGGTCGAGCTTCTCCTCGACCTGGCGGAGCCGGTCCTCGTCGGAAGCGGGGCGGCCGGGCGTGCCGGGTTGCTGGGCCACGACGCCGGCGGCGGCGATGCCGAGGGCCACCGTCGCGACGGCGGCCACCTTCCACTTGGTCAAGAGCATGGCCTTGAGCACTCCTTCGGTGAGGGCGACGACGCGGGCGGAGGCCGCCCCCGCCGACGCGGGTCGGGCCGCGAAGCCGATCGCGGCCGTGATCGTCGATTCCGACAGTTCCATCGCCGGCGCGGGGGACGTCGCGATCCACGCCGACGCCAGCGCGGCCGGGGCCACGCCGCGGCGGACGAGCCGCTCGCGCAACCGCCGACGGGCCCGGTGCAACCGGCTCCGCAAGGTCACGGCGCGGAGGCCGAGCAACCGCGCCGCCTCCTCGCCGGGACGCCCCTGGAGGTCGCAGAGCACGATCGCCTCGCGGTCGTTGGCCGGTAGCCGGGCGATCTCCTCGTCGAGCAAGGGGACGAGATCCGAACGGGGCGCCTCGGGCGTCGCGGCCACGGCGAGGGCGACCTCGTCCAATCCCGGTCCCTCGACCGCCCTTCGCCGCGCGGCGAGCCCCCGGGCGCGGCAGGCCACGCGTCGGGCGACGCCATGGAGCCAGGGGGCCAGCCCCTCGCGGTCGCGGATCGAGCCGGCCTTGCGGACGAGCACGAGGAACGTGGCCTGGAAGGCGTCCTCGATGTCGTGCCGGTCGGCCAAGGTCCGTCGGCAGACGCCCAGGACCATCGGCCCGTGTCGCTCGACCAGCGCCGCGAACGCGGCCTCGTCGCGACGGGCGACGAACCGCTCCAGCAGTTGCGCCTCGGACAGGCCCGCCAGCGTCCCCGCCCCGAAGAGCCGGTCCACCTGCCGCAGCACCGCCCCGTTCGTCTCGCTCGCCATCGCCCGCCGTTCTCCTTCGATGCCCGTCGCCGCCACCCCTATACTGCGGCGATCGGGCCGGATGTTGCAGTCAATCCCGCCCATTCTCGCGCGGGGCCGGGATCTCCGCAATCTTTCGGCGCGGCGAACGAATAGTTTCGGTGGTACCCGCGGGGTTCGCGACTTGAGGAGGGGGGTGCGGCATGGCGCGACTGCCGGGGCCGGGGCCGGTCTTCGAATATGAGTGGCGGATCGGGGCGCGTCGGAAGCAGGTCTATGCGCTCCGGTCGCTGTTCGTCGGCGCCTTGCTGGTCGCGCTCTGGATCGGCTGGTGGGAGCGGTCGGGAACCGCCGGGCAATCGCCCCAGCAGCGGCAGGCGATGCTCGCGATGCAGGCGTCGTACGCCATCGTCGGCACGATGCTCACGCTCGTCCTCCTGGTGGCCCCGGCGGCGACGGCCGGCGCGATCTGCCAGGAGAAGGCGCGGGGCACGCTGGCCCACATGCTCGTGACCGACCTGACCGACTCCGAGATCGTCCTGGGGAAACTCGTCGCGCGGCTGATGCCGGTGCTGACCCTGATCGGCTGCGCCCTGCCGGTCGTCCTGATCGTCTCGATGATGGGGGGCGTCGACCCGAACGCGATGGCCGGCGCCTTCCTCGTGTCAGCGGCGATCGCCGTGCTGGGATGCTCGCTGGCGCTCTTGCTGTCGATCCGGGCGAAGAAGACGCACGAGGTCCTGCTGCTGACGTACCTGCTCTGGACCCTCTGGCTCTTGATCCGGCCGATCGTGGTGCAGGTCCAGTGGGTCTTCGGCGGCGGGTGGTCGGCGCCGTGGTGGCTCGCGGAGATCGACCCATTCCTCCTGTCGTTCGCGCCCTACGACCGCTCGGGCCCGCACGTGGGGGCGCCGGAGATCCTCCTGTTCGTCGCCGGCTGCCTGGCGATCTCGGTGGCGTTGCTGACGCTGGCCGTGCGGCAGGTCCGGCGGTTCCCGGTCCAGGAGTCGAGCCAGCCCGTGGCTCGGAAGCGGCCGCGATGGAGATGGTGGCGGAAGCTGGAGGGGGGATTCGATCGGATCAACTGCGCCTGGGCGCGGGCCACTTCGTACCTGCCGGGGCCGTCGCTCGACGCCAACCCGGTGCTCTGGCGCGAGTGGCACCGCAACCGGCCGTCGCGCGGCGGGCGGATCGCCTGGGGCGTCTACGTCGTCGGCGCGACCTTCTTCACCCTGGTCGCGCTGGCGCAGGACCTCCCGCAGGGCGGCTGGAACCGCGGGCGGGCCTCGCTCTGGGTCAACGGCTTCCAGGTGGCCATCGGCCTTTTGCTGTTGAGCGTCGGGTCGGCGACCTCCTTGGCGGAGGAGCGGTCGCGGGGGAGCCTCGACGTCCTCATGACCACCCCGCTGTCGACGCCGGCGATCGTCTGGGGCAAGTGGCTGGGCACCTTCCGCCGCGCCCCCTGGCTGGCGGCGTTGCCGACCTTGATCGTCGCGAGCCTGTCGTGGGGGACCGAGCGCTGGTGGCTCGTGCCGGTGCAGCTCATGCTGCTCTTCTCCTACGTCGCCTTCATCACCAGCCTCGGCCTCGCCCTGGCGACCTGGACCCCCCGGCTCGGCCGCGCGGTGGCGACCTGCGTCGCGGTCGACGTGCTGATCACCGTCGGCTTCTTCTTCCTGGCGATCATGCTCGTCCGGAGCCCGCCCGGCGAGCGGATGTTCATGGTGAGCCCCTTCGGCGGCCCGGCCATCCTCGCCGCCGACGCCGCCGGCGGCCTGGGGCCGCGCCGCGTCGAGGGCTGGGTCCCCACCGACCCCTTCTGGTTCTTCCGCGCCTTCGGCTGGGAGGTCACCGCGACCCTCTTCTACTCGGGCCTCGCCGCGGCGCTGCTGTTCCTGACCCTCCGCGTCTTCGACCGCAAGCTCGGCCGCGCCGGCGGCCCCGCCATGTTCGCGGCCCTGGCCCGCCGGCCATCGGCCCCCCTTACCTTCGCGACCACCCCGGCCGAGCCCGAGACGCATTGATAGGGAGGGGAGGATTTCACCGCGGAGGACGCGGAGGACGCAGAGGAATAATTACCAAGGTTTTAATCATTCCTCTGCGTCCTCCGCGTCCTCCGCGGTGAAATCCTCCCCTCCCCTCGCCGGAATTGTGCCCGCCACGGGCGGGCGATAGACTGGCAATCGGCGACGATCGAGTCGGAGACGAGGGCCGCGCGCGATGCAATGGACCCGTCGAGAGTGGATCGGGGGCGGGATCGGCCTGGCGATCGGCGCGGGGCCGGCGCGATCGTGGGCCGACGACCCCGACCTCATCGTCCGCAACCGCCGGCCGCTCGACGCCGAGACGCCGGCCGAGGCGTTCGACCGCTGGAGCACGCCGGACCGCCTCTTCTTCGTCCGGAGCCACTTCGGGCCCCCCGCCGTCGGCCTGTCGCCGTGGCGGCTCGGGCTCGGCGGACTGATCGAGCGGCAAGCATCCCTGTCGCTCGAAGATTTGCGGAAGGATTACGAGCAAGTCACCGTGCCCGCCGTGGCGCAGTGCTCGGGCAACGGCCGGGCGTACTTCGAGCCGAAGGTCCCGGGCGTGGCCTGGGGCCGCGGGGCGGTCGGCAACGCCGAGTGGGGCGGCGTCCGGCTCAAGGACGTGCTCGACCGCGCCGGCCTGAAGGCGAAGGCCGCGCACGTCCACCTGCTCGGCGCCGACGGCCCGCCGAACCCGAAGACGCCCGCGTTCTTCCGCTCGATCCCGCTGGACCGCGCCCTCGATGCCGGCACGATCCTCGCCACCACGATGAACGGCGCGGATTTGCCCGTCCTCCACGGCGGGCCGTTGCGTTTGGTCGTCCCCGGCTGGGCGGCGAACCACTGGATCAAGTGGCTGCGGTCGATCACCGTCGCCGACGCCGAGGCCCCCGGCTTCTACATGCAGACCGCCTACCGCCTCCCCCGCCCCGGCGCCACCCGACCCGACGACCTCGTCCCCGTGACGACCCTGAACGTCAAGTCCCTCATCGCCCTCCCCACCACCGGCGCCCGATTCCCCGCCGGCCGCGTCACGTTGCGCGGCGTCGCCTGGACCGGCCCCGGCCGCGTCGCTTCGATGGACGTCTCGATCGACTCCGGCCCCTGGGCCCCCGCCGAGCTCCACGGCCCCGACCACCCCGGCTCCTGGCGCCTCTGGCGCCATCCCCTCGACCTCAAGCCCGGCCGCCACACCCTCGCCGCCCGCGCCACCGACTCCCACGGCCACACCCAGCCCGACCGCACCCCCTGGAACAAGAGCGGCTACCTCTGGAACGGCATCGACCGGGTGACGGTGGATATCGCATGAATCGAAGAGAATGGAACCGCAGATGACGCGGATGGACGCGGATGAAAAGAAAATGGAAAACCTGAATAATTTCTCATTTTTTATTCATCTGTGTCCATCCGCGTCATCTGCGGTTCCATTCTCTTCCATACCCGGAGCCCCGCCATGGCCCACCCTCTCCGGCTCGTCCTGCTCGTCCTTTTCCTCGCCGCGCCGGCGCTCGCCGACGACGACGAGGACCGCGAGATGGAGCGTGCCCTGGGCCGTC
>DASZMJ010000066.1:0-5868 GCA_035551935.1 Isosphaeraceae bacterium | reverse complement strand
CGACCGCCGCCGCGACCCGCTCGCGAAGATCCTTCGAGTAGGGCCCCATGACAATCTCCTTCGGCTCCGACCTCGGTGGCGTCAGCAATCCGCTCCTCGGGAATCCTTTCCGTCTGCAAGCCGAAAGTAAACCGCTCTAAGGCCGGCCCATGCACGCGGCCCTCGGGCTCTTGACGATACTGGCGCTGCTGATGGTCATCCTCAGCGGGCGGATATCGCCGCTGGTTGCCTTGATCGCCGTGCCGACGGTCGCGGCGCTCGTCGGCGGGTTCGGCCCGGTAAAGACCGGGGCTTTCATCGTCGCGGGAGTCCGCGACGTCGCCCCGGTCGCGGGGATGTTCCTCTTCGCCATCCTCTATTTCGGCATCATGACCGACGCTGGCCTGCTCGACCCGATCGTCGACCGCATCCTCCGCGCGGCCGGCGGCCGGCCATCGCGGATCGTCCCCGGAACGGCGCTGCTGGCGTTGCTGGTCCACCTCGACGGCTCCGGGGCGGTGACCTTCCTGGTCACGATCCCGGCGTTGTTGCCGTTTTATGAGCGACTGGGGATGGACCGGCGCATCCTGGCGTGCGTCGCCTCGATGGCCGCGGGAGTGAACTTTCTCCCCTGGACGGGGCCGATGAGCCGGGCCTCAACCGCATTGCACGTGCCCACGACAGCCCTGTTCCGGCCCTTGATTCCCGTGCAAGCGGTCGGCCTCGCGTACGTCTTCGCCGTCGCCTTCTGGCTCGGCCGGCGCGAGGCCAGGCGGCTCGGTCCGGCGGTCGTCGGCAAGCCTGCGTCGACCGTGCGACGCGAGCTGTCGGACGACGAGCGGCGGCTCCGACGGCCGAGGAACTTCGTGATCAACCTCGCCTTGATGGGGGCCATGGTGGCGGGTATCGTCGAACCGGTCGCGGTCTTCATGATCGGGGTCGTCGCGGCGCTGGTCGTCAACTACCCCGGCGCCGCGACCCAGCGGGCGCGGGTGGAGGCGCATGCCCCCGCGGCCCTGATGATGGTCGGCATACTTATGGCGGCCGGCGCCTTCACCGGCATTATGCGGAAGTCCGGCATGCTGGCCGACATGGCCCGCGCCTCCGTCGGGTTCATCCCCGAGGCTCATGCCCACCACATCCCGTTCCTCCTGGGGCTCGCGTCGATGCCCCTGAGCCTGCTCTTCGACCCGGATTCGTTCTACATGGGGGTCCTGCCGGTGCTGGCCGAGGCGGCCGAGCTACGGGGCGTCCCGCCGATCCGGCTGGCCCAGGCGGCCCTGCTCGGCCAGATCGACGACGGGATTCCCGGTCAGTCCCCTGACCCCGGCGACCTTCCTCGTCGTCGGCCTGTCCCGGATCGACCTGGCCGAGCACCAGCGGTTCACGGCGCCCTACCTGTTCGGGGCGTCGGTCCTCATGACCTTCGCCTGAGTCGCGCTGCGGATCTTCCCGCTGTGAGCCGCCCTCGCCGTTCGCCCGGGGACCGATTCCATGAAGACTGTTCGGATCGGTGGGGGAGCCGGCTACTCGGGGGATCGGATCGAGCCCGCGGTGGAACTCGCCGAGCATGGCGACCTCGGCTACCTGGCGTTCGAATGCCTGGCCGAGCGGACCATCGCCATCGACCAGCAGGCGCGGCTGGCCGACCCCGCGAAGGGCTTCGATCCGCTCCTCGCCGAGCGGATGGAAGCCGTCCTGCCCGTCTGTGCCCGGAAGGGCATCCGAATCCTCACCAACATGGGCGCGGCCAATCCGCTCGCCGGCGCGGCCGTGGTCGAGGAGGTCGCCCGCCGGCACGGCCTCCGCGGCCTCACGATCGCCGCGGTCACGGGCGACGACGTCCTGCCGGCGATCGCTCTTGAGGACGTCACGCTGCTCGAGAACGGCGAGCCGGTCGCCACGCTGGCCGACCGGCTCGCCTCTGCGAACGCTTATCTTGGAATCCCGCCGCTCCTCGAGGCCCTGGGCCGAGGGGCCGACGTCATCATCACCGGCCGTGTGGCCGACCCGGCACTCTTCCTCGCGCCGCTGGTGCACGAGTTCGGCTGGGGCCTCGACGACTGGGAGCGGCTCGGCCAGGGGACCGTCGTCGGGCATCTCCTCGAATGCGCCGGACAGGTCACGGGAGGATACTTCGCAGACCTCGGCCGCAGGCGCGTCCCCGACCTGGCGCGGCTCGGCTTCCCTCTGGCGGAGGTGGGCGAGGACGGTGCGGCGGTCATCACGAAGGTGCCGGACTCGGGGGGGATGGTAACGGCCGCGACCTGCAAGGAGCAGCTGCTCTACGAGATCCACGACCCGGGCGCCTACCTGACTCCCGACGTGACGGCCGACCTCACCGGCGTGACCATCACCGAGATCGGGCCCGACCGCGTCCGGGTCGCGGGGGGGGCCGGCCGGTCCAGGCCCGAGACCTTGAAAGCCTCGATCGGCTGTCGCGACGGCTTCATCGGCGAGGGGCAGATCTCTTACGCGGGGGCCGACGCGGTGGAGCGCGGCCGTCTCGCGCTAGAGGTCGTCGCGAGACGACTGGAGATGAGTGGCGTAAGTGTCCGCGAGATCCGCTACGAATTGATCGGGGTCGATTCCATCCCCGGCCCGAGGCCGTCGCGCGCCGAAGCCAGGCCCTCCGAGGTGCGAGTGCGAGTCGCGGCGCGGACCGAGACCTGCCGCGACGCGGCCCGAGTCGGCTACGAAGTGGAGTCGCTCTACACCAACGGCCCGGCGGCCGGCGGCGGGGCGACGAAGTCGACGCGCGAGGTCATCGCCATGTTCTCCGCGCTCATCCCGCGCGACCTGGTAACGCCGGCCGTCCACATCCGGAGGCTATGACATGAGGCTCGGCACCGTGGCCCACTCGCGCACCGGCGACAAGGGCGACACCGCGAACATCTCCGTGATCGCCTTCGACGCCGCGGACTACCTGCACCTGGAGCGTCACGTCACGGCCGAGCTCGTGCGAGATCACTTCGCGGGCCTCGTCGTCGGCGAGGTCATCCGCTATACTCTGCCGACGATCGGCGCCTTGAACTTCGTTCTCGAGCGAGCGCTAGGGGGCGGCGTGACGCGATCGCTCCGCCTCGACGCCCACGGCAAATGCCTCAGCTCGGCGATCCTCGACCTCGAGATCCCGAATCGCGAATGAGGTCCCCCACCCGAGTCGTGGTACGAGTGCCCGATCGGTCGCGTACTCCTTGTCGATATGGCACCTCTTCGAGAGAGGATCACGAGCATGGCCAGGCCGAAGGTCTACTTCGACGTCAGCATCGACGGCAAGCCCGCCGGGCGCATCACGATGGAGTTGTTCGACGACGTGGTGCCCAAGACCGCCGAGAACTTCCGTGCCCTCTGCACCCACGAGAAGGGCTTCGGCTACAAGGGCTCCTCGTTCCACCGCGTCATACCCCGATTCATGCTCCAGGGGGGCGACTTCACGAACCACAACGGCACCGGCGGCAAGTCGATCTACGGCGCGAAGTTCGCCGACGAGAACTTCCAGCTCAAGCACGACAAGCCGTTCCTCCTGTCGATGGCCAACGCCGGGCCGAACACCAACGGCTCGCAGTTCTTCATCACCACCGTGGTGACCGACTGGCTCGACGGCAAGCACGTCGTCTTCGGCGAGGTGACCGACGGGTCCGACGTCGTCAAGAAGATCGAGGCGGCCGGCACGCCCGGCGGCAAGCCGTCGGCGAGGGTCGTCATCGACGACTGCGGCCAGCTCTGATCGCCGCGGCTACTTCTCGAGCGTCTCGGGAAACCGGCCGCGGTAGACGAAGTCGCGCCCCGATCCGGCCTTGACGTGGCAGGCGGCGCAGGCGAACGACTTCCGCGGGGGGGTGATGTACGTGCCCTCGGTGCGGTATTCGACATATTCCCAATCGCCGGTCCGATTCGCCCCGTAGGCGGCACCCAAGCCCTTCTCGCGGCGCATGACGTGGAGGCCGACGACGTCGCCCTTGCGGAGTCGGCCCTCCTCGTCGCGACGCGGCTCGCCGTCGTCCCCCTTCAAGGCGCCGGCCGTCTCCATCACGATCACCGAGCCGTAAGGGTACGGGAGGTCGCCGACGCGGCGGACGGAGGCGGCCCTTGCGTTGCCGAAGACGGTGACGACCTGCCGCTTCTCGAGCCGCTCGACCCTGCGGAGGACCTCGAAGGCCGTTGCGTAGTCCTTCGGGAAGCCGACCCGATCCTCCCCCGGCGCAGGCGGATCGGCGGCACCACGGGACCGATAGGTCCGGGCGATGGCCTCCAGCAACGACTTCTCGCCCGCGACGTCATTGTCGAGGGACCAGATCATGATCCCCGCCAGCTTCCGGTCGATGGCGTATCTCGTCTTCGCCTCGATCGTCGCCACCCCGTTGTACCAGATCGTCTCGCCGACCTGGTCCGCCCTGTCGGCGTCGGGATGGGCCGCGACGATCGCCTTGTACGAATAAGCACCCTTGCGGAACGCCTTGCCGAAGCCGTAGCCGTAGAACGGGACGCCGAGCACCGCCTTCGACGCGGGGAGACCGCGCTTCAGCCAGTAGTCGACGTTCCGCCCGGCGAACTCCGGCGACGAGTGTTGCCCCGGCGCGTTCGGGTTCCAGGGGCCTGCCCCGTCGTAGGCCATCACGTTGACGAAGTCGAAGTGCTCGAACACCGAGTCGGGGACCCGCTCTCCGCCGTACCCCTTGGAGAGCGCGGCGGTCAGCAGCTTGCCCTTCGGCTTCAGCGCGGCCGAGAGCTCGCGGATGAGCGGCCCGTAATCCTGGTTGATCGACGGTCCCTCGATATCGACGTCGAGGCCGTCGAAGCCGTGCTCCACGACATAAGCGGCGAGCTTCGCCGCGAACCCGGCCCGCTTCGGCTCGGATATGAGCCCGAAGTATCGCGCCTTGAGCGTCCTGTTCCCGGCGGCCGCCCCTCCGCCGATCGACACCAGGACCTTGACGTGATGGTCGTGGGCCTTCGCGATCAGGACCTCGTCCTCGCGGTGGAACGACAGGTCGCCGCGATCGTCGGTCGGACTCTCGAAGGCGATGTTGATGTGGGTGATCTTCGAGTAATCGATCGTCTCGGCGAAGGACTTCAGGTCGATCCAGTTGGGGACGTAGGCAACGACCTTCTCCTGCGCCTTGAGTGGCGTCGCCAAGAAGGAGAGGGCGACCCCGATCCACGCGAGCCGCGGCATCATGATGGGTCCTCGCCAGGGTCGGGTGGGACCGCTGGGTTCTTCGTCGAAGTCGGTGGTTCTCGACGGGCAGGATGATGCGAAGTACACCCGAGAGGATTCGAACCTCTAACCTTCGGTTCCGTAGACCGATGCTCTATCCAGTTGAGCTACGGGTGCAGCCGAGAACGACCGTCGAGTGGACCATTGTAACGGAGGGGGCGACGGGTCGGGAAGGGGTCATCGTCGAGAAAACGGGGTGAGGATCAGCCCCCTGCCGTCGCGGCCACGAGCGTCCCCCGTGATCGAAGGGGCCCGGCCCCCTCGGTGTCACGGAAGATGCTCGTGGCCGCGACGGCAGGGGCCTCGATCACGGGGCCACGGAGGCCGGGACGCCCTTGCCCTGATCCGGGGCGTAACGCTGCTGGAGGCGTTCGATCTGGTGGAGCTGGTTGCTGCTGTTGAGGGCCCGGATGTTCTGCTCGAGGCTCATGCCTGCCCCATTCTGGGCGGGCGAGTTCTCGCCGGCGGACGGCGGCTGCGCCTGTCCCTGTTGGGGACCATTCGGCGCGGGCGGGCGATCCGGCATCGGCGGGGTGCCGACGAACTGCTTGCCGCGGTAGAAGGCGTAGCGGTGGGTGCCCTGGCGGGCGACGGCGGTGACGACGCCGTGCACCCCCTCGGCGACGAAGACGCCGCGGAGGTCGGTCGTGCCGGCGAAGAAGTGCGAG
>DASZMJ010000065.1:0-18236 GCA_035551935.1 Isosphaeraceae bacterium | reverse complement strand
AGGCGGCCCGGAACTATCCGCGGAAGAAGCGGGAGAAGCCACCCGGACCGCCCAAGATCCAATCGGCCACCGAGGCGGAAATCCAGAAAGCGCGGAAGTTTCCGCAGCCGGAGATCCCGTTAAGGTGGACGGCGTAGGGTGGCACGCCCTGCAAGGGCGTGGCCGGCTCGCGGACCACGCCCTTGCAGGGCGTGCCACCCGACCGGAGCGAGTTCGGCGTGTTTCACACGCCCGACGCGGCCCCGCCCCTCGCGGCGCGTGGGCCATGCGAGCGAAAACGCCCTGAAGTCCCGGCAGGGTCCGACACGGAGCCCGCGGAGAGGTCACTCTCCGCGGGCTCTTTGCGTTCCGAGGCCCGGCCCTCCCGCGGTCAGCCGGTCGTCTCGGCGGCGGGCGGGGTGCGTTGCTTGAGGAGGTCGCGGATCTCGGTCAGTAACTCCTGTTCCTTGGTCAAGGGGGGAGGCTGCGCCTTCTTGAAGGCCATGACCCAGCCGAGGAACTTGACGATGAAGAGGTAGAGGGCGAAGGCGATGATGAGGAAGTTGACGACGTCGCCGAGGAACTTGCCGAACGGGATCGTCTTGCCGCCGACGACCGCGACCCAGCCCTCGTAGCCGTGCTTGCCCGGCAGGAGGACGCCGATTATCGGCATGATGATGTTGTCGACGAGCGACTTGACGAGGTTGCCGAAGGCGCCGCCGATGATGACGCCCACGGCCAGGTCGATCACGTTCCCCTTGAACGCGAACGCCTGGAACTCGTCGAGCAACGACTTCGCCTGCTTCGCCGGGATGAGCGATCGGTAGTCCATGGACGTTCCCTCCCCGAAGTTGCGGCCGGCGGCCCGGCCGGGCCCTATCGGCCGCCCGCCGCGACGTCGCGCCCCAGGCACCAGAGGGCGGCGTTGCGGAGGAGCTTCTGGTACTCGGGATGATCGAGGGCCTCGCGGGTGTGGCCGTTGGCGAGGTAGCCGACCCGGCCCTTCCCGGCGTCGTGCGCCCAGCCCGCGACGCCGACGGTCCCCTCGGCGGAACGGCTCTCGAGCAGGAGATGGACCTTCGCGCGATCGGGGACGGGCGTGTGCTGCTCGTCGGCGACCTCGAAGTCGGCCACCCCGCGCGTGATCGGGTGGGAGCGGTCGACGACCGTGACCCGGAAGCGTTCGAGCGGCCCGTGGCTGTTGTACGTCCCCCCGAGCAGGCGGAGGTACGGGCCGCCCGCGGGGTAGAGGCCGGTCGCGTTGTGGACGGCGAGCAGGCCGCCCCCGCGCTCGACGAAGGCGACGATGGCGGCCTCTTGCTCCGGGGTCATCCAGGAGACGGCCGGCCCGTCGGCCCCGCGCGGCCAGAGCGCGCCGTCGCGGAGGATGACCAGGAGCCGCACCCGCGCCAGGTTCTCCGCCGAGAGGGCGCGGACGTCGACGCAGAAGGACGCCTCCACGCCCGCGGATTCGAGGGCGCGGCCGAGGCCGGCCTCGAGGTGGGCCGGGTCGTGCGGGCGGTCGCCGATCAGGACGAGGGCCGGAGGCCGTCCCGAGGAGGATCCATGGGCCCGGCCCCCGAACGGCGCGAGGGGGACGGTCTGCTCGCGGTAGACGTGCTCGACGTCGGCGCGGACGGGCTGGTCGTAGGGCATCCAGACGAGGTAATCCGGCGCGAGATGGACCTCGCGGACCACCTCGTCGAGCGGCCTCCCCTGCGCGATGAGGTGGCCGACCTGGCGGCGAAGCTCGCGGAGGAATCGCTCCTGCCGATCGAGGATTTCGGGGCCCCCGACCGTCCCGGTGCCCGGCACGACGGCCTTCCAGGTCCGCTCGCGGAGCTTCTTCAGCGCGCGGAGCCAGGCGAGCGTGTCGGTCCCCGGCAGCACGGCCCTCGGCCCGTGGACGCAGAGCGGGCCGGCGAAGAGGATGCCGGCCTTCGGCAATGCGACCACCGCGTCGCCCGGCCCCCCGACCCGGCCCTGGGCCACGACGTCGATTTCCTGATGAGCATCGGCGACGACGAGCCGATCGTCGAACTCGCGGAGTCGGCCCGCGTCCTTGCCGAGCATGTCCCGGAGCGCGGCGGCGCCGTCGCGCTGGACGATGAGCTCGATCCCCTTCGTCCCGAGCGCGCGGGCCGACTCCAGGTCGCCCCGACGGACCTGCAAGACGACGGCGCCCCGGACCGGCCGGTCGGTCACCCGGGCGACCTCGGCGAGGCAGTCGGCCAGCCGGTCGGGGTGCGGGGCGCCGATCAGGAGGACGTGGTCGTCGAAGACCACCCAGCCGACGTTCGCCGCGCCGAACTCCTGCGACGAGCCGAGGGCATAGGCCCCCGTCGCCAGCTCCTGCGCGGCCGGGATGCCCCCGGCGAGGGCGAGGCCCAACGCGACGAGCCCGCTCGCGGCGATCATGCGGCCCTCCGTGCGTCGGTCAGCGCCCGCCGAGGCTGGACAGGACGCTCAGGTACGCCATGATGAAGGCGACGGCGATGAACCCGACGAGCCCGCCCAGGCCCAATGTGATGATCGGCTGGACGAGCTGGCCGAGGTTCTTGACCATGTAAGTGACCTGCTCCTCGTAGTCGTCGGCGAGGTGGTGGAGGCTCTCGGGGAGCTTGCCGGTCTCCTCGCCCGACTCGACGATGGCGATCACGTCGGGGCCGAACCGTCGCGAGGCGCGGAGCGACTCGCTCAGCTCGACCCCCTCGGCCGCCGCGGCCCGGGCGCCCTCGATCGCGCGGCGGAAGGGGGCCAGGCGGAGGACGTCGCCGGTCAGCTTCAACGACCGGTTCAGGTCCACCCCCGCCTCCATCAGCGCCGAGAGCGTGCGCGCGAACCGGGTCGTGTCGATCTTCTGGAGGAGCTTGCCGAGGACCGGCACGTGCAGGCCCACCTCGTCGATCGCGGCCTTGCCGGCGGGCGTGCGGTAGGCGCGCAGCAGCACGAAGGTGCCGCCGACGAGCAACGCCGGCACGAGCCACCAGCCGAGCCGGGTCATGAAGTGGGTGACGTCGACGAGCAGGCGCGTCGGCCCCGGCAGCGAATCCGTCCCGCCCTTGCCCTGGACCATGTCCTCCAGGATGCTGACGAGGAACGGCAGGACGAAGTAGGCGAGCACGGCGCAGACGCCCAGGGCGACGCTCAGCACGGCGACCGGGTAGATCATCGCCGACCGCGCCTGCCGGACCAGGCGCTGGCGGGCCTCGTAGTGGTCGGCGAGGCCGCGGAGCGTCTCGGGGATGCCGCCGCGGGCCTCGGCGACCCGGAACATGCTGAGGAAGAACGGGTCGAACGCCTGCGGCTCGCGCGCCATCGCCTCGCTCAGCTCGTCCCCCCGCCGCACCGCGAGCGCGACCCGCTGGAGCGCCGGCCCCAGCGCCGTGCGCGCGAACTGCTCCTGCAAGGAGTTCAACGAGCGGATCAGGTCGACGCCCGCGTTGAGGTACTGGCCGAACTGGCGGCAGAAGATCGTCAGGTGGCCGGTGCTGACCGTGCCGAAGAGGAGGCGCTCCAGCCTCGTCGGGCCGCCGCTGACGGGCAACGGGCGGTCCGGGTCGCGCTTCTTCCGCTTCGGGGCCGTGGCCTGCGGGCCGGGCTTGGCGCGGAAGGTCGAGGGCGGCTCGGTGTCGGCGTCCTCGATGTCGGCGTACGGGTCGATCTCGGGCGCGGGCTGGGCCGGCCGATCGTCGGGCCGAGGGCGCCGGGGGGGCAAGGGCTCGCCAGCGTCTCGGCTCATCGAGGGGTCCTCCGCGTGACTCGACTCAAGGACCGGCGGTTGACGGGGATCGATCCATCCGGTCTGATTATCGTCCGGGCCCAGGCCGGGTGGCAAGCGGTCCGAGGATCGAGGCACAACATGATCGCGGCGGCTTGCGGTGGACTCCTCATGGCGATGCTCGTTCCCGGCAACGCGCCGGAGCGGAGGGCGGTGGTCCTGACCACGGACTGCGGCGCCGAAATCGACGACCAGTGGGCGGTGTCGCACCTGGCGCTCAGCCCGGCGATCGACCTGAAGGGGATCGTCACCAACCACGCGCCGAACCTCGATGCGCCGGCCTCGGAGACCTCGGCGCGGGTCGTGCGCCGGATGCTCGACCGCCTCCCCCTGAAGGACAAGCCGCGCGTCATCGCCGGGGCGAGCGGGCCCCTGGCCGACGCCCGGTCGCCGAGCCCGAACAAGGGCGTGACGTTCCTGCTCGACCAGGCGCGCGGACACGGGCCCGACGACCGGCTCGTCGTCGTCTGCATCGGCACCGCGACCGACGTGGCCTCGGCGCTCTTGACCGACCCATCCTGGGCCGATCGCGTCGAGGTCGTGGCGATGGGCTTCGAGAACGGCGAGCAGGGGGACGACCCCTGGAACGTCAAGAACGACCCGAAGGCCTGGGGCGTCCTGCTCGAATCGAAGGTCCCGCTGGTCGTCGGCGACGCGGCCGTCTGCAAGCGCGACCTCGGCGTCAGCGTCGCCGAGGCCCGGACCTTACTCGAAACGAAGGGCCCGGCCGGCGTCTACCTCGCCGAGGGCGTGGCCGACTGGGTCGATCGCCATCGCGACCTCGCCGCCCGCGAGGCCGGCCGGCCCGAGACGTGGCCGATCTGGGACGAGATCACGACCGCCTACCTCCTCGGCCTCGCGAAGTCCGAGGACCGTCCCCGCCCCCACCTCCGACCCGACCTGACCTTCGACCACGACAACCCCCGCGGCCGCGTCCGCTGGATCACTTCGGTCGACTCCCGCCGCCTCTGGGCCGACCTCGCCGGCCTCCTGGACCGCCGCGATTGACGGCTTTCCTGTCCGCATGTATCCTGGCGCGGAGGAGGACCCGACCATGGCGACCTTGACCGTCGAGCTGACCGACGACCTCCGCGCGTTCGTCGAGGAACAATCCGCGCGGGAGGGGTACGAGTCTCCCGGCGACTTCGTCGCCGAAATCATTCTCAAGGCTTACCGTCGAAGCGAGCGGCGGCGGCAGGTCGAGCAGCTCCTGCTCGACGGCCTCAACTCGGGCGAGCCGACCCGGCTCGACGCCGAGGAGTGGGCGAGCATCCGGCGCGAGGTCGAGGAACGTCTCTCGAAGGAGCGGGGCAACGTCGCGTGATCCACCGCGAGGTCTTACGCCGCCCCGGGGCGCGTCGCGACATCGCCGAGATCGCCCTCGGCCTCGCCCGCGATCGACCGACGACCTCGGAGCGGTTCCTCCAGGCCCTGGAGCGCATTTCCCTCCAGATCGCCGCCCGACCCGACATCGGGGCGCCGTACCCGGTGGCCGACCCGGCGCTGGCGCGACTGCGTTGCGTCCGGGTCCCCCGGTTCAGGAACCACCTCGTCTTCTACCTGACGTTCGACGACCGCATCGAGGTCGTCCGCGTCCTCCACGGGGCGCGCGACGTCGACAGCCTCCTCGACGACGTCGGCGACGGGGACTGACGGCCGGACGTCAGCGCCGGAACAAGAGCCAGGCGAGGACGAACCCGAGGCTGAAGGTCGCGAGGACGGCCGCGAGCACGACCGAGAGGATCGCGGCGGGCGAGCGCTCGGCGAGGGAGGCGACGGGCACGAACCAGGCCGGGTACTCGGGACGGACGGTGACGACCTGGGGCGGCGGCGGGGCCGCGGGGCGCGGGGTCGGCGTGGGATGGGTCGGCTTGATCGCGGGGGAAGGCGGGGCGGGCTTGCGGAAGAGGGCCTGCAAGGCGTCGGCGGCGTCGGCGGCGGTGGAGAAACGGTCGGCGGGGCGATGGGCCATCAGGCGATCGAGGACCCGGACCAGGGGCGCGGGCACGTCGGCCCGGGCCTCGAGGACGGGCACCGGCCGGCCGCTGATCCGGAGGCCCAGCCGTTCGATCGGCGAGTCGCCGGGGAACGGGACGCGGCCGGTCAGCAGGTGGTACATCGCGCAGCCGAGGCTGTACTGGTCGCTCCGGCCGTCGACGTCCTTGCCGGAGGCCTGCTCGGGCGACATGTAATCGACCGTGCCGACCGCGATGCCGTCGGCGGTGGCGAACGTGACGCTGGCGTCCCCCTCCATCAGGGCCGCGAGGCCCAGGTCGAGCACCTTGACCTGCCGGTCGCGGTTCAGCAGCAGGTTCGACGGCTTGATGTCGCGGTGGACGATCCCCTGCTCGTGCGCGTGGGCCAGGCCCCGGGCCGCCTGCGCGGCGAAGTTGGCGACGTCGGCCGGCGACAGCGGCCCGTCGGACCGGAGCAGGTGGCCGAGGCTCTTGCCGGAGACGTACTCCATCACGATGTACAGCACGTTGCCGATCTGGTCGGCGTCGAAGGCGCGGACGACGTTGGGGTGGTCGAGCTTGCCGACGACCCGCATCTCGCGCTGGAACCGCGCCACGACCTTGGCGTTCGAGGCGATCTCCGGCGCGATGATCTTGAGCGCCACGACCCGGCCCATCAGCAGGTGGTGCGCCTTGTACACCCGGCCCATCGAGCCCGAGCCGATCCGGTCGAGGATCACGTAGCGGCCGACGGTCAGGCCGTGCGACTTGTTGCTCAGGAACCGCCGGGCCTGGTAGTCGGTCAGGACCCGGTCGTGCACGAGCTGCTCGGCCAGCGCCTGCGGGTCGTACGGGTAATCGCCGCGGAGGACCTTGGCGCGCACGTCGGCGAACTGGCGCTCGGTCAAGACGCCCGACCGCTTGATCACCGGCAGCAGGTCCGACGGGCCGTTGCCGGCCGCCGCCGACGTCTCGTGACTCGCCATGGCCGCTCGAAACGGGGTGGAAGGTTGGAGATGGGCCGACCCGAACGACAATACCAGAGCCGGCCCCCGCGCTCAATTCGTCGGGCCCCCGGCCGGCGCGTTGCCGTGCCGACCGTCCCGACCGCTCCCGCGAGCAGGGCGGGCGGCCGTCGTCCGAGGCACCGGCTTTGCTGGTATACCGGCCGTGGCGCGGCCTGGCCGCCCGGGGCGCCCGGGGAGGTTCGCGATGAAGACGCGGGACAAGGTGCTGCTCGGGACGGTCGCCGGCGTCGGCCTGGCGTGGGGGGCCCGGCAGTTGCTCCGGGCGCGCAGGCGGATCACGCTCGACGACAAGGTCGTCGTCGTCACCGGCGCCTCGACCGGCCACGGCCTGATCGTCGCCCGCCAGGCGGCCGAGGGGGGGGCTCGATTGGTCCTCGCGGCCAGGGACGAGGCGACCCTCCGCGCGGCCGAGGCCGACCTGATCGCCCACGGCGCCCGCGACGTCCTCGCCGTGCCGACCGACGTGGCCGACCCCGACCAGTGCAACAGGCTCATCGATCACGCGATTCGAAGGCATGGCCGCGTCGACATCCTCGTCAACAACGCCGGCATCATCCAGGTCGGGCCGGTCGAGACGATGACGATCGAAGACTTCCGGGCGGCGTTGGCGACGAACTTCTGGGGGGCGGTCTACTGCACGCTGGCCGTCTTGCCTCACATGCAGGCACGTCGATTCGGCCGGATCGCCAACGTGGTGTCGGTCGGCGGCAAGATGCCGGTACCGCACCTGCTGCCGTACACGTCGAGCAAGTTCGCGCTGGCCGGGTTCACGAAGGGCCTGCGGACCGAGGTGGCGAAGGACGGCATCCTCGTGACCGGCATCTACCCGAGCACGATGCGGACCGGCGGGCACGCGCACGCCTGGATCAAGGGGCGGGCCGAGGCCGAATACGCGATGTTCGCGCTCAGCGACACGATCCCCGGCGTCTCGGCCTCGGCCGAGCACGTGGCGCGGGCGCTCTGGCGGGCGGTCCTCGACGGCGACCCCGAGGTCAACGTCGGCTGGCAGGCGAACCTCCGGGCGCCGCTCGACGCGCTCTTCCCGAGCTGGAGCGCCGAGACCCTCGCCCTGCTCGGCGCCGCCTTGCCGCGCGCCTCGGGGCCGATGCCGGCCATCCGAGGCGAGCATGTCCCCGGCCGCGTCGCCGAGTGGCTGACCCGCCAGGTCCCGGCCCCGGCCAGGCCGGGCACGTCGGGCTGAAGGGCCCGGTTCCGGTCGGCCCTCGCGACGGGGATACACCCTCATGCGGAGTCCCGGGGCCCCACCCGAAGGCCCGCGGCCTCGCCGGTCGTCCGGCGACGCCGCGGGCCCGGGCCCCGAGGGCCCGCCGATCGGGGGCCGACCATGCTCCGGAGAGCCTTGCTCGCGGCCGTCGGGGCCCTGGCCCTGGCGACGGCCGCCCACGCCGACCTCATCCCGTTCGCCACGTTCGACCAGGCCTCGGTCAACCCGGCCTACAACTTCGTCAACAACTCGAACAAGAAGGTCTACGGATTCTTCAGTAAGAAAGTGAACATTTCCTTCCAGTTCCTGGTGGACAACGGCTACGGCGCCAAGGAGACGACCATCCAGGCGGTCGAGACGATCACGGCCTCGGCCTCCGACACGGCCTCGAGTAACCCCGCCAAGGGCCAGAACTACGACGTCCAGCCGTTGAACAAGGTCATCATCACGATCACCGCCAAGAAGCCCGTCGACGGCAAGAGCCTGCTGCTCCGGGTCACGGACTCGACCGGCGTGATCGGTGGCGTCGACGGCTCGACCGCCGCCACGTTCCTCGGCGACACGACGCTCGGGCACAAGGTGAACTTCTCGTCCGACTTCCTCGACTTCAGCAAGACCAAGGACCGGTCGTACCGGGTCAGGCTCCTGGGCGTGGAGCCGGCCCTCGCGATCGACAAGGACGGCTACCTCGCCAGCTTCAAGGCCGGCGTCAACCAGATCCGGGAAGGCCAGCCGACGGCCACCTTCTCGGCCGACGTGGCCCCCGCGAAGGTCGCCCCGAACCCCGAGCCGTCGACGCTCACCCTCGCCGCCGTCGGCGCCGCCGGCCTCCTCGGCCGCCGCCGCCTCCGACGCCGGGCCGACCGCCAGGACGTCTCGTGATCGCCCGGGACGCACCCCACGCAGGGCCCGCACGTCGGGCCCTGCGTGGAATCGATTATTTCCGATCAGGATTCCTAAGAATCATTGTCGCAGATGCGCATCCGCGAAGCGGAGGTACTGCTCCCACTCATACGGCGTCACCGCGTGCTTGCCGGGGCGGTAGTGGAAGCCGATCGCTTTCCCGATCGGCTTGTCCAGCGGCGGCATCTCGTCCGTCCCCAGGCCCTCCGCGCCCAGGAGGCGATAGACCGGGCCGGCCGCGACGGCGGCCAGGAACTCGCCCTTCGGGTCGGCCCAGCGGTCGTCCTCGGCCGTCGCGAGGTAGACCGGCCGGGGGGCGATCAGGGCGATGAGCATGTGTTGGTCCATGGGGAGGTCGGCGACGTGGTCGGCGTACTTCCGGTAGTTGGAGCAGAACCAGTAGGGGAAGTTGGTGACGAGGTGCTTGATGGTCTCGCCGTAGTCGCGGCGGCTGAGGGCGGCGCCCCCCTCGCCGGAGCCGCTGGCGAGGACCATCGCGAACCGGGGGTCGCGGGCGCCGGCCCAGAGGACGGTCTTGCCGAGCCGCGAGTGGCCGACGATCGCCACGCGCCTGGCATCCACGTCCTTGTCGGTCTCGAGGTAGTCGAGCGCCCGGCTCAGGCCCCAGCCCCAGGCGGCCAGCGCGCCCCAATCGTCGGGCGCGGGCGTCGTCTGGCCCGGCTTGAAGAAGAGGGGCCGGATGCCGAAGTCGATGCCGCCGAGGAAGTCGGGCTCGATGTCGTTGTAGCAGATCCAGGCGATGCCGTAGCCGCGCGCGAGGGCCGCGTCGAGCTCCGGCAGGTCGGCCTTCGCGCGCTCGCTCTCGGGCGTCGGCCGCTTCGACTTCGTCTGCCGGTCCCAGGACGCGCCGAGCTTGATGGCCGGCTCTGGGCTGACCTTGTGGTTGCCGACGAAGCTCAGCACGAGGAAGACGGGGACGGGCTTCTTCGCGGCGGCGGGCAGGTACATGAGCATGTCCGCCGTCGGGCCGTCCTTCTTGTCGGAGAAATGGATGGCCAACTGCTTGCGGATCGCCTTGCCACTCAGGGCGTGGTCGTCCTCGTCGAAGACCTCGAAGCGCACGCCGTCGGCCCGGGCCGGGCTCCGGCCGTACATGTCCTCCTCGAAGAGGCGGACGATCTCCGGCCGGCGGAGCTTCCACCACGTCTCCGCGTCGCGGACGCGCTCGCCTTTCTGACTAACGAGCGGGTCGGGCAGGGGGTGGTTGCCGACCTTCGACTCGTCGTAGTTGGCCGGGATCGCCGGCCGCTGCGCGTGGACCGCCCCGCCGCCGAGGGACGCCACGAGGATGAAGGCCGTGCCGATTCGCGATGTCATTGGGTCGTCTCCGAGGGTGGTCTCGGGGGCCTTCGGCTCGCGATCGGTCGAGGGGCCCCCGCGCGGCAGCCTACCGCGCGCGGGGGCCGGGGGCCAGGACGGGTCAGGGCTTGGTGACGACGAAGCGGTCGATCTCCTTGCCGTCGGCGGCGACCTGGCGGACGGTCAGCGTCTTGCCGACGACGTCGGCGACGGTCAGCGAGTGGACCTTCGAGTTGAACTTGTAGGTGAACTCCTGCCAGGACTTCGGGTCGTCGTGCTGCTCGGGGTTGTACAGGTGCTGGCCGCCGGCGCCGGTGACGAGGTAGAGGATGCCGTTGGGGCGGGTGTTCGCCTTGCCGTCGAACGACCTGTCGAGCGTCCAGCGGCCGGCGACGCGGCCGCGGTCGTCGGGCTCGCCCTGGGGGATGAAGGTGAGCGGGAAGGTGCGCTGATAGTTGTGGACGTGGCCGCAGAAGGCGACGTCGACCTTGCCGGCCTCGAAGACCTCGGCCAGCAGGCGCATCTTCTGCTGCTCGAAGTGGGTCTTCGACGAGTTGAAGCCGGGGTGGTGGAAGGCGACGAACCGCCAGGTGGCGTCCTTCGCCGCGGCCAGGTCGCGCGCCACCCAGTCGCGGAGCCCGCCATGCCGCCAGTCGACGTACGGGTTGGCGTCGAGGACGGTCCAGTGCGCGTTGCCGTAGTCGAACGAGAAGTTGACCATCCTCGGATACGATCGGCCCGCCGCCGCGAGGAACGCCGCCTTGTTCGCGACGGGCCCGTAGAGCATCGGCACCAGCGGGCCCCCCTCGGCGTCGACGGCCGGGCCGTTGGTGGGCTGGTCCCAGTTGTAGAAGTAGGCGAGGCCGTCGGGGTACTTGCCCAGGTCGCGCGTCGCCACGTCGTGGTTGCCCGGCGCGGCCACGAAGAGCGTCGACCGCAGCAGTGGCGCCCCGAGGTCCGGCCGCGCCTCGTCGGCGTTGTAGACCGGCCAGAACATCTTGCGGTACTCGGACGCCTGCCCGCGGCTATAAACGATGTCGCCGGTGATCATGACGAAGTCCGGCTTCTCGAGGAACGTCCGGTAGGCGACCTGCCTCTGCTCGGGCGTGCCGGCGGCGCAGTCGCCGAAGGCCACGAACCGATAGGGCTGGTCCGGCCCCTTCCGCGCCTTGCCCTCGGCCTCGAAGACGACCTCGCCGCCGCGACGGACGCGGTAGGCGAACGTCCCCCCCCGCGCCAGGCCCTTCAACTCGGCGCGGAACGCCAGGTACGGCGCGACCCCCGCCACGGCGATCCGCCTCGACGCCGGCGTCTCGGCCTTCCGCCACGCCGCGCCCGGGCCCGGCCGGTACTCGACCCCCCAATCGGTCGCGACCGGCTCCGCCTGCCAGAGCAGGTCCAGGCCCCCGCCCGGCCGCAAGGTCGGCGCGTCGCCGAGCTGGAGGTACGGCTCGACGACGAACGCCCCCTCGGCCGCCTTCGGCCCGTCGGCCGTCGTGGTGGTCGGGATCGCGACGGCGACGGCCAGCATCATCGGGGAGAACCACGCGATTCGACGCGCTGCGAGGCTCATGGCTGCGGGCTCCGGGTGGACGATCGGTCACGGACCGCCCGGTACGATACCAACGTCGCGCGATATCGTCGTGAAGACTCGATAAAACCGGGCTCATGAAGCCCTCGAGGAAGGTCTCGAGGATTCAGGGTTCCTGGTCGACCTCGCGGGCGATCCGGGCGAGGTCGTCGTCGGTGGGGACGAAGTCGGCAGGCTCGAGGGCGGCGCGGGTCTCGGGGGCGGAGGCGAGGTCGGCGAACTGGGCGAGCCAGTAGGCGGTCTCGGCGGGGGAGGGGGTCGGTGAAGGATCGGCAGGAGGAGGGGGCGGGCGGCGGGGGCGGGGGCGGGAACGGAGGGAATCGAGGCGGTCGAGGAAGTCGTCGGCGGTCGTGACCTTCGCCTTGCGACGCGCGGCGGCCTGGCGGACTCGGTGGTCGGAGGAGACGACCGTCAGGGACTTCGGCGCGGGGTGGTGGGCGATCAGGTCTTCGAGCCGGGCGTCGGCGTCCTCGTCGTCGACGGCGAAGACGACGGTCATCCCCTTGTGCTTCGACTCGCGGGGGGCGCCCGGCGGGGCAGCGGCGGCGGCGGCGTCGAAGACGATGGTGGTCTGGTCGGCCGACTCGACGCCGAGGGTGGCGGCCAGGTCGTTGAGGAACCGGTGGCGGACCTTGCGGAGGCCGTCGGGGGGGAGGCGGCGGCCGAGCAAGCCGGCCGCGTACATCACGTTATAGCCGTCGATGAGGGTCCGCATGGTCCACCCCTCGGCGTCGAGCGCTCGCCCCGGGCTCCCACCCCCATGATAGGCCGGAGGGCGGCCGTCGACAATTTCTAAGGGGAGACGCCCCCTATCGTTATCACCCGGAGGGCGCACGTTCGCGCCGCACGCGATGGGGGAGTGCCGTAGAATGCGGGGGACGACCGGGCGAAGAACACCACGCGGGGCGAACACGGAGGCCCGGCCCGGCGTCTAGTTAACAGGGGCGGGCGTCAACGTCGGCGACGGCGCGAGCACCCGCGACCGGACCCGGGCCCCGGGCCGGACGATGGTCGTATCCGCGTGATACGGCTCGGGGATGTGGAAGCGATCGCCGATGACGACCGGCTTCGCGGCCGAGCGGGTCCTCGGGTAGAGCGACGGCCGGCTGTGGGCACAACCGGTCGTCGACAGGAGGACGAGGGGGATGAGCCAGGATCGGAGTCGGACCGAGATCCTTGTAGGCATCATGGTGTGCATGCTCGCGAGATCGAGGTCGACAACAAGCCACCACATCGATTAACATCGGCCGACGCTCGACGGGGCCTTGAGCCCCACGCCGGAATTGGGAGATGGCGGGACCGGAGGAGCGCCGGACCCGCGGCCGAAGGACGAAGACAGCCCATGCTCACGGAATTGAAGGAACGCCGCCTTCCCCGGACGATCGAGGAGGAAGGGGTCCTGATCCTGACGATCGACAGCCCCGAGGCCCTGGACGACGAGTCGCGGTCGTATCACGAGGCGGTCCAGCGGGCCGCCGCCGGGCGGTCGCGGCCGCGGGTGGCGGTGGACTTGGCCCGGGTCGATGTCCTCTCGAGCACCGGGGTCGGCCTGCTGGTCGCCCTCCGGCGCCGGGTCGCGGCCGAGGGGGGACGTCTGGTCCTCTTCGACGTCCGGCCCGAGGTCCGTTCCCTCCTGCAAACGACGGCGCTGGAACGCCTCTTCCTGATCGCCGAGGACCGCACCTCGGCCCTCGCCCTGTTGCACGCGACGCCGTCGCTGTAACCCTCCTTCCCGATCCCCTCGTTATCCCCACTTTCCTATCTTGCCATCCCCCCTGAAGTCGGCCGGTGCGGCCGGCCGACCAATAGGGGGGAACCGAGGTCGGTTCGCCCTCACGACTTGGGGCGATTACAACCGGCACGCGCGGCGCCGTCGGCGCCGCGGGCGTGACCGTGACGACCGACCGGCGCGGCAAGAACTTCCGGGATCGGCGTGGGAGGGATTCTTCGATGAGTCGGACCAGGCGACGTCGGTCGGCAGACCCCTCGGCGGCGCGGCCGGGCCCCCGGCCCGGGGCCGTCGAGGCCCTCGAACCGCGCCAGCTCCTGACCGGTGGGCCGCCCCCCTATCTGTCGTATTTCCACCCCCAGGTCGTCCCCCGAACGGTCCTGTACGGGCCGGCCGCGCCGACCCCGTTGCACCCGGTGCAGATCGCCAGCACCGCGGCGCTGAACTCGCTCAATAACTCGGGCAAGTTCATCCAGGGGACCGACACGCTCGGCGACCAGTACACGATCGTCGTCAACGGCCCCGGCTACGCGGTCGTCACACCCACGAACCCCAGCGAAGGCGTCCTGGACTCGAACATCGACACGATCCAGCTCGTCGGCACCGACCCGAACCGGACGACGGTCGTCGGCCAGGTGTCGCCGTCGCCGCGAGTCGTGTCGTCGGGGGTGGTGACGTTCAACCACCTGACCGACCTCAGCGGGGTCAAGTCGATCGTCCTGGACGGGTTCTCGCTGGCCGAGCCGGCGACGGTCACCAGCTCCGCGTCGCCGGCGATCTACCTGGCGCAGGGGGTCGGCTACCTCGAGTTCCGCGACATCCAGGCGCCGATCGACCTGGCCGCGGGCACGCCGCCGATCGACATCGTCATCGGCGACCCGTCCAGCCCGCTGAAGGTCGCGCCGACCATCCACCTCCAGGACATCCAGAACACCGTCTTCAACAGCGCGACGACGGTCAACCCCAACGGCGTGCCGCAGACGGTGCCGACGGTCAACCTGATCGTCAACGGCCAGATCCAGGACCTGAACATCGAGGCGGCGGCGGCCTCGCCGCAGACGTTCTTCGACCAGGCGGCCTTCCCGGTCGTCGGCACGACCGGGCGGACGGCGATCCGGGCGACGGCGATCAACCACCTGGAGGTCGCCGGCACGGCCCGCAACACCACCGTCAGCCGGTCGGCGACGCCGTTCGTCGGCAGCTTCAGCGGCCTGTCCCACCTGAACAGCGCGACCTTCGGCGGCACCGCCGACGCGCTGGGGCTGGACGTCTCGCGCGGCAAGATCGGCCACCTCTACTTCGCCCGCGGCCTGGGAAGCACCAACGGCATCATCAACTCGCCGGCCGACTACGGCCAGTCGGCGGCGACGGCCGGCTACCCGAGCTTCGGGCTCTACGGCGGCCTGATCTCGGCCGGCTCGATCGGGGCCCTGGGCGTCGGCCAGTCCAGCACGATCCGGCAGACCTCGCAGGACCCGAACCTGATCCAGAGCACCGGCAACGGCACGACCCATTACTTCGTCCGGCCCGGCAACGCGCTGACCTCGGCGGTCGTCGCCTCGGCCGGCTCGATCGGCAAGACCCAGATCGCCGGCAACCTCCAGAACAGCGAGATCAAGGCGGGCTTCGACTACCCGTCGTACGTCCTCGGGCTCAACGGCACCCGCGGCCCGAGCAAGATCGGCCCGTACCGCCAGGTCGGCGACCTCGTCAACTCGGACGTCTCGGCCACCTACCGCGCCGGGCCGACCAAGCACTACGGCAGCCCCAGCTCGGTCGCCGGACCCGGCAAGATCACCGGCTCGACGACCGGCGGGGCGTTCGTCAGCGGCCAGACCACGCCGTTGGGCAACACCGGCGCCGGCTTCTTCGCCCGCATCAAGCGCGGCCGGCTCCCCTCGGCCTGATCCCTCGGCCAACCGCCCCGACCACCCCGAACGGGGACGAGGACACGATCCTCGTCCCCGTTCGTTCATTTTGATGGATTCGCGCCGGTTTCCCCCTCGAGGGGACTGGTCCGGGTCGGCCTGTCGCCTAGAAATAACTTGGGATGTTCTCTCCGGCGTCCTGGAATGCCATGCAAGCCGACCGGCCGCTGGTGATCGTCGGCGCGGGGACCGCGGGGCATGCCGCGGCTATCGAGGCCGCGCGGGCCGGCTTGCGGCCGACCCTGATCGACGACGGCCCGGCGCCGCCGTCGTCGGGCGACCGCCTCGAGGTCTGGGGGGGGACGTCGGCGTTGCTGGTCGCCGAGGGGCCCGCGGTCCTCTGGGCGCGCGGCGACGCCTCGGGCCTGGTCCGCGCCGGGCAACTGATCCTGGCGACGGGGACGATCGACCGACCGGTCCCGTTCCCCGGCTGGGACCTCCCGGGGGTCGTGGCCGTTCGCGACCTGGAGTCGGAACGACGCCCCGCCCGGCGGGCCCTCGTGGCGGGGACCGGCCGGCCGATCCTGGCCGCGGCGCGGCGGCTGGTCGAGGAGGGGGTCGAGGTCGTGGCCGTCCTCGACGCGGGCGACGCTGATGGATGGGCCGGAGAGCCGACCCACGGGGCGGGCCCGGACCTGGAATTCCTGGGACGGGCCGGCGTCTCGGTCCGGAGCCACCACACCGTCTTCGCCGCGATCGGCCGCGATGGGGTCGAGGGGGCGACGTTCGGCCCGGTCGCGCCGGACGACTGGCGACCGCTCCGGGGCCGTGCCGAGACGGTCGCATTGGACCGGATCGTGACCGGGTTCGGCAGGCTCGCCCGGAACGAGCTGGCCAGCCTCGCCGGTTGCCGGCAGCGGTTCGAGCCGGGGGTCGGCGGCTGGGTCACGGCCCGCGATGAGTTCCTGGAGACGACCGTGCCCGGGATCTTCGCCGTCGGCGAAGGTGCGGGTGTCGCGGGGCCGCTGGTCGCCGGCGACGAGGGCCGGATCGCCGGCATCACCGCCGCCGAGCGGGCCGGCCTGCTGGGCCCGGCCGAGGCCGAGGCGCGTCGGGCGGGGCCGAGGACCCGGCTCGCCGCGATCGGGCCGTTCCGCGCGGCCCTCGACGCCGCCGCCGCGCCGCGGCCGGGGTTGCTCGAACTCGCGGTTGAGGCGACGTGCCTCTGCCGCTGCGAGGGGGTCACGCTCGCCCGGGTCCGGGAGGCCATCGCCGGGGGCGCCGACGACCTCGCGTCGTTGAAGCTGGCGACCCGGCTCGGCATGGGACGCTGCCAGGGACGGGGCTGCGAGGCGCCGGCGGCCCTGGCCGTCGCGCGGGCGACCGGGAGGGGCGCCGGGGACGTCGGCCGGATCAACCCGAGGCCCCCCGCGCGGCCGGTGACGCTCGGGGCGTTGGCGCGGATGGAGGGGGTCGAGTGAGCCGGTCGGCGGACGTGGTGGTCGTCGGCGGGGGGGCGATCGGCTGTGCCGTCGCCTATTACACCGCGCGGCGGGGCTTGCGGGTGACGTTGCTCGACCAGGCCCGGCGCGGCCGGGCGACCTCGGCGTCGGCCGGCGGGCTCTGGCCGGTGGGCGAGTCGGTCGGGCTCGGCTGCGGCGTCATCGTCCACAAGGCCCGGCACGCCGCCGGCCGCGCCCCCGATGCCCCGACGGCCTTGCCGCCGCACTTCGTCGCGTTCGCCCGACGCTCCAACGCCATGTTCCCCGGCCTCGCCGCCGAGCTGTTCGAGGCGACCGGCATCGACGTCGAGTGGGAGCGGACCTCGCTGCTGTTCCTCCTCTTCGACGACGGCGACGAGTCGTTCGCCCGGTCGCTGCGGGCCCGGGGGCCGGTCGGGGCCGAGATGCCGGCGTGGCTCGACGCCGACGAGCTGGCGCGGGCCGAGCCGGCCGTGTCGCGTCGGGCGCGCGGGGCGTTGCGGTTCGAGGGGGACGATCAGGTCAACCCGTACCGACTCGCCGACGCGCTGCGTGCCGCCGCCTGCAAGCTCGGCGCGACGTTCCTGTCGCGGGCCGAGGCGACCGGCCTGGAGGTCCGCGACGGCCGGGTGGTCGCCGTCGCGACGCCCGCCGGTCGCATCACCTGCGACATGGTCGTCAACGCCGCGGGGGCCTGGGCCGCCAAGCTCGGCCGGCTCGCGGGCCTGGAACTGCCCGTCCGGCCGGTCCGCGGCCAGATCGTCGGCACCGAGCCGCTGCCCAAGTTGCTCTCGGCCTGCCTCTCGACGGCCGACTGCTACCTGCTCCAGAAGGGGCACGGCGAGGTCCTCGTCGGCAGCACGACCGAGGAGGCCGGCTTCGAGGTCGGCGTCACCCCGCAGGCCCTCCACGCGCTCGCCGTCGGCGCGGTCCGCGCGGTGCCGGGGCTCGAGTCGGTCCAGGTCAAGCGCGCCTGGTCCGGCCTCCGGCCCGGCACGCCCGACGAGCTGCCGATCCTCGGGCCCGTCGCCGGCCTCGACGGCTACCTCAACGCCTGCGGCCACTTCCGCACCGGCATCGTCAACGCCCCCCTCACCGGCGCCGTCGTCGCCGAGCTCGCCGCCGGGGTCGCGCCCTCGTTCCCGATCGGCCCGTTCCTCGCCTCGCGGTTCGGCGGGGCGTCGTCCTGAGCCGGACCGAGGACGGCTTCGGCCTTGCTTCCCTGCCGCCGGCCCTCTAGAGCGGTTTACTTTCGGCTTGCAGACGGAAAGGATTCCCGAGGAGCGGATTGCTGACGCCACCGAGGTCGGAGCCGAAGGAGATTGTCATGGGGCCCTACTCGAAGGATCTTCGCGAGCGGGTCGCGGCGGCGGTCG
>DASZMJ010000064.1:0-1812 GCA_035551935.1 Isosphaeraceae bacterium | reverse complement strand
CGGACCGGGTTCATCCGCCAGTACGCCCGGTTCTCCGGGTCGATCGCACGATCGGCGGCGGCATTCGCCCCGGACGAGGTCATGCGGTAGGTGTTGCTCGTGACCTTGAGGCGGTGCAGGTGCTTCATGCTCCAGCCGCTCTCGCGAAGCTCGACCGCGAGCCAGTCGAGTAGTTCGGGGTGCGTCGGCGGCGTGCCCTTGCGGCCGAAGTCGAACACGGTCGGGACGAGGGGCTTGCCGAAGTGGCGGAGCCAGAGGTGGTTGACGGCGACGCGAGCCGTCAGCGGGTTGTCGTCCGAGGTCATCCAGCGGGCGAGGGCCGAGCGTCGGCCGGAACTCGTCGCGGGGAATGGCTTGTCGCGCGAGGCCGCCGATTCCAGATTCGACTCGGGCGTTTTGAGCGCGCCGCGTAGCGGAGTGTAGGTTTCGCCGGGAGCGTCGAGCGCCTTCCGCGCGTTGGCCAGGGCCGACCGCGCGGCGACGAGTTTCTTTTCGGCGGCGACCTTGGCGGCCGGGGCGGCGAGGGACGCTTCCAACTCGGCGCGGGCGACGGCTTCTTCCGCCGTCGCGACCGCGACGCGGCGCTCGGCAAGACTCGCGGCGCGGGCCAGACTCGGCGTCCGGTCCGCATCGGCGCTCGCCCTCAACGCCTCGGGCCGGAGCAGAGCCGCCGCGAGAGCCTTGTCGGCGACCGCGACCGCGAGCCGGGCCTGTGCGGCGGTCATCCCGGCGGACGGTGCCGCGCCGACGCTTCCGGGTGAGAGCAGTTCGACCTCGGGAGGCAGCGCGGACAGCTCGAACGCCGTCAGTTCGGCGCGGGCGTCGAAGGTTATCAACTCCAAGGCCCCGGCCTTGCGCGGTACGGCGAGTCGGTAGGCGAGCGCGTGCTTGCCGTTGACCTCGACGTTGACGAGCGGCCCCCGCACGCGGACGACGAGGTCTTGCGGTTCGTTCAGTTTCACGGGCCGCGCCTGCGCGGCTTCCCCCGGATAGGCGTACCCGGCCCCCTGGTTGACGGCGATTTGCAACTTCGGCCCGCCGGCGTAGGCGCTCAGGTAGACGAGGATTTCGTTGCCCCCCGCCACGTCGAACGACAGGCCGACGGATTTGTACACCTTCCCTCCGACGGGGGTGAATCGGAACCGGGCCTGGAAGTCGGCCGGAGGGGGCGTCTTCAATCGGAGGACCGCACGTTGGCCGTCGTCCTGTTCCTGGACGAGTTTGCCCCCCTTGTAGGTCCAGCGGCCCTGCTTCATCTCCCACAGGTCCGGCCTCGCCCTGGCGAAATCGTCCCGGACGAGTGGCCCCTTCGCCGCCGGCTTCGTGGGCGTCTTCGCCACGGCGTCCCGCTCGGCGAGTACCTTCTTCGCCTGCGCCAGCGCCGAGCGTGCCTTCTCGATTTGCGACTCCGCGTGTCGCAAATGCGCCGCCAGGACGGCGGGGTTCGAGCCGGGAGTGTACGCCTCGCGGGGCAGGGCGACCGGGCGGATGTCGAGCTTCGCCCCGAACACGCCGGGCAGGCCGGGGAGGATCGGCTTCTTGCGCGGGTGCTTCTCGTCGCCGCGGACGAACAGGAACGTCGGCGCGGCGAGGTTGCAGTCGAAGGCGCGGGGCACGCCGTCCTTCGCGAAGTCGGTCTCGCCGCCCGCCATGTCGGCGCGGATCTGGTACGGCTCGAAGAAGGCGCGGAAGCGGTAGAAGTCCTCCTGCGCGATGGGGTCGTACTTGTGGTCGTGGCACTTGGCGCAGTTCACGGTCAGGCCGAGGAACGCCTTGGACGTGTGTTCGACCACGTCCTCCATCCAGGTGTTG
>DASZMJ010000063.1:0-20870 GCA_035551935.1 Isosphaeraceae bacterium | reverse complement strand
CCGAGCGGTCCGACCCCCGGCCTCCCTCCGCATCTGTTTAGGCGAACCGGCCACGCCCCGCTACCCCTGGAAGTCGCCGCGACGACCCCGACGGTGCCGGTCGCGCCGGTCGTCCGGGCCGCGAGGCTTGATCAGTATTCGTGGATGATGACGATCAGGTCCATCTCGTCCCCCCGCGCCGTCGCCCAGACGTGGATGACGCCGGCCGTTCCGTTGACCTCGTAACCGGCCTGGTAATGCTCGCGACGCCCGTCGACGCCGACCGAGGAGGACGACCCCTGGCTCCAAACATACCCCCCCGCCTGCTGGACGATCCGGATGATCTTCGCGGGCAGGGCGCTCAGCAGGCTCGCCTGATTGGCGGAGCTGAGCTTGCAGCGCCCCTCGAACGTCTTGCCCCGGACGCGGTCCCCGCGGTTATTCTTGTCGGTGCCGGTGCTCCAGTTGACCTTCCCCGCGATCGGCCCCAATCGATCGAAGATCGCCTGCGGCGAGAACGTCCGCAGGAACGAGCTCTCCTCGTGTTGGCGGCCGAGCTCCTGCGTCCTGGGGACGACGACGGTCAGGTACGTCAAGGCGATGCCGACGACGACCCCGGCCGCTAGCGTGCCGAGGGGGATGAGCCATGCCCGCCAGCGCCCCACGATCGGCCGCGTGTTCCTCGGCCCGACCGTGGCCGGCGCGGGGGCCTCGATGGTGGTACTCATGATCGCTCCGAGGCCCGGTCCCGCGGCCGCCCGGCCGCGTCTCCCCGACGATTGTAGGTGATCCCCCTCCGGCCCGCGAGCCCCCACCCGGTCGCCGGCCCGTCGTGCCGGGCCCTTTTTCGGCGCGGGGGTGTGGACGACGCCGGGACGTGGTACATTGAAGGATGATGGGGCCGAGGTGACACCACGCCAATCCGAGGGATGCCGACCAAGGAGTCTGGCCATGTTCTCGACGATCCGCAAGCCCTGGCGGCCGGTCTTCGTCGTCGTCGTGGGCCTGGCGGCCGCCGCCGCGCTCGGCCGGTCGGCGCGGGCTCAAGTCATCTTCGGGCCGTATTCGGGCTTCGGGCCCTCGGGCACGCTCTTCCCGATCGCCGGCTACGACCAGCCGTATCAAGGCGCCGCCTTCCCGATGAACGGCCTGACCGGCGGCCTGCCGGCGAGCCGCTACGGGCCGCGGCCGATGATCAGCGGCCGTTTCCTCGACCGCGGCCTGACCGAGACCACCCCGGCCCAGGCCGGCAACAACGGCCCGCTGTCCTACACCCAGCGCCGGATCGATGAGTTGATTGACCAGCCCGACACCATCACCCGCAACGGCGACGCCCGGCTCATGGAGCTCCGCGACAAGAAGGACAAGCTCTACGCGCAGGCCCAGGTCGAGCGCGACCCCCGGCTCCGCGCCGCGATGCTCAAGGAGTATCAGGGCCTCCAGCGCGAATTCGATCGACGGCTCGGCTCGACGGGCCGGTCCGGCACGGCCACGGCCCTCCGCGGCACGGGGCCGACCGCGAGCGGCCCATCGCCGAAGCGGGATCGATTCGGCAGCGACCCAGGCTGGTTCGCCCGGCACCCCGTCCCCTTGACCCGCGAGGCCCTCGGCTCGCCCCCGCCGCAGGCCACGGCGCGGGCCACCGCGACGCCGCGACCGGCCACCCCGCCGAGGCCGGCCCCGGCGTCCGCCACCCCGAACCGGGCCGCGCCGGCTCGTTGACGCGGCGCAACGTCTTTGTACAATGGGTCCGTCGGCGGGCCGATTTCGGAAATCGGCCCGCCAGGGCCTTGCGATCTCGTCGATCGCGCGTATGATCTCTCCTGTCGCTCGGCGACCACCCGGCTCCCACCGCCGGGATTTTTTGGGCCAGACATTGTGAAACTGTTCACAAGGTCGGCCGACGAGCCGGACGGGGCCGCGGGGCGGCCGATTCGACGCGACGCGGGCGGCCGGGCCCGCCGGGGGACGGACTGCCGAGGGGGACGATGGGCGCCGAATTCACGCCGATTTTCCTGTTCATCCTCGTGGGCATCCTGGTCGCCCTCGGGATGTTCGCGGCCAGCTATCTGCTGGGGCCGACGCGGCGGACGCCCGTCAAACAGATGCCGTACGAGTCGGGCATGAACCCGATCGGCGACGCCCGCCAGCGGTTCGACGTGCGGTACTACCTCGTCGCCATCCTGTTCCTGCTCTTCGACGTCGAGCTCCTTTATCTCTACCCCTGGGCCGTCGCCCAGTGGAGCGCCGACGCCCCCGCCGTCGTCTCGGCCCCGGCCGAGCCCGGCGCGACGGCGCCGGCCGCGGTCGCGGTCGGGGTGGGCATCCCGACCGAGTTCCGGGCCCTGGTCTTCGGCGAGATCCTCGTCTTCATCGCCGTCCTCCTGGCGGCGTACGCCTACGCCTGGAAGAAGGGGGTGTTCCAATGGCGGTAGAAGCGCACGGGACGCCCGCGCCCTCGTCGGCGCCCGGCGGCAAGCGGATCACGCCCCCCGAAGGTGGCGGAGTCCTGCCGCCGGAGAACACGATCCTGACGACGATCGACGCGGTCGTGAACTGGTGCCGCAAGTACAGCCTCTGGCCGATGCCCTTCGCCACCGCCTGCTGCGGCATCGAGCTGATGGCCGTCGGCGCCAGCCGGTTCGACATCGCCCGCTTCGGCGCCGAGGTCATGCGATTCAGCCCCCGCCAATGCGACCTGATGATCGTCGCCGGCCGGGTGGCGATGAAGATGATGCCGGTCCTCCAGCGGATCTGGCTCCAGATGCCCGAGCCGAAGTGGTGCATCAGCATGGGCGCCTGCGCCTGCACCGGCGGCGTCTTCGACACGTATGCCGTGGTCCAGGGGGTCGACCGCTTCATGCCGGTCGACGCCTACATCCCCGGCTGCCCGCCGCGGCCCGAGCAGATCCTGCGGTCGATCATGGACATCCAGGCCAAGGTCCAGAAGGGCGGGTCGATGTTCGGTACCGGCCTTCCCGAGATCTTCGAGCGCGAGAAGATGCTCGCGGAGAAGCGCAAGGCCCCGACCGGCCTGGCCCTGGCCGGCGAGCGGGCCGACGAGGACCGCTTCGGCTACCGCCTCCCCGGCGGCGAGTCCCTCCTCGGCGCCGACGAGACGAAGTGAGCGAACCCGAATCGACGGAAGCGAAGGCCGAACCCCGATGGACACCCCGACGACCGCCGCGGCCGACCACCACGCCGAGACGCTCGCCGCCCTGGCCACGGCCGTCGGCGAAGGGTCGTTCACCACGACGACCTTCCGCGACAACTTCCGCGTCCACGTCGAGGCCGGAAGGCTCCTGGAAGTCCTCCGGTTCCTCAAGGAACGACGCGGCTTCGCGATGCTCGCGGAGTTGGGCGGGACCGACTACCTGAAGTATCCGGAGCCGCGGCCGCACCGCTTCGAGGTCCATTACGTCCTCCGCAACCTCGATACCAACGGGCGGCTGGTCGTCAAGGCCGGGGTCGACGACCCCGAGCCGACCTTGCCGACGGTCGTCCCGCTCTGGCTCGGCGCCGACTGGATGGAGCGCGAGGTCTTCGACATGTTCGGCATCCGCTTCGAGGGCCATCCCGACCTGCGTCGCATCCTCATGCCCGACGAGTTCACCGCCTTCCCGCTCCGCAAGGACTACCCCTTGCGGGGCCGGGGCGAGCGGCACAACTTCCCGAGGCTGACGCGGGGCGAGTCGTGAACCGATTCGATCGCGAGATGACCGCTCGCTGGGGAACAGAAGGGCGACGCCCATGCCGGTGAACCTGCTCGACGAGCCCGAGATCGGCAGCGAGAAGCGTGAGCACCACTGGACGCTCAACTTCGGGCCGCAGCACCCGGCCACGCACACGACCCTGCGCCTCGTGCTCGAGCTCGACGGCGAGCGGATCGTCAAGGCGACGCCCGACATCGGCTACCTGCACTCGGGCTTCGAAAAGCTGGGCGAGCACCTGAACTTCAATCAATACGTGACGGTCGCCGACCGCAAGAACTACATCAGCCCGCCGATGAACGAGGTCGCCTGGCACCACGCGGTCGAGAAGGCGCTGGACGTCGAACTGACGGAGCGCTGCAAGTACATCCGCGTCATCATCGGCGAGCTGTCCCGGATCAGCGACCACCTGCTCTGCACCGGCGCCGCGGCGCTGGACCTCGGGGCGTTCACGGCGTTCTTGTACGCTTTCAACATCCGTGAACTCATTTACGACGTCTACGAGGAGATGTCGGGCTACCGCTTCCACCCCGGCTACACGAGGGTCGGCGGCGTCCTGTACGACTTCAACGACAAGGTCCTCGCGCGGATCGCCAAGGTGCAGGAGCGGGCGCCGAAGGCGATCGACGACATGATGCGGCTGCTGGCGCGGAACAAGATCTTCATCGACCGCCTCAAGGGGGTGGGCGTCCTGACCAAGGCCGACGCGATCGCCCTGTCGTGCTCGGGCCCGATCGCGCGGGCCAGCGGGGTGACGTACGACCTCCGCAAGGATGATCCCTATCTCACGTATCCCGACCTCGACTTCGACGTCCCGTATTCGACCGAAGGCGACTGCTACGCCCGGTTCCAGGTCCGGATGGAGGAGATGGTCCAGAGCCTCCGCATCCTCGACCAGGCCGTCAAGAAGCTCCCCGGCGGGCCAGTGAACGTGCCGATCGCCGAGAAGTACCCGCTGCCCGACAAGGCGACGGCGTACAACAGCATGGAGGGCCTGATCCAGCACTTCGAGCTGATCATGCCCAACCGCGGCATGGAGAGCCCGATCGACGAGGTCTACGCCGCCGTCGAGGCCCCCAACGGCGAGCTCGGCTATTACCTCGTCATCGACGGCAGCCAGACCGCCTGGCGCGTCCGCACCCGCCCCCCCTCGTTCATCCACTTCCAGGTCTTCCCGCACGTCATCAAGGACCACCTCGTCGCCGACGTCGTGGCCGTGCTCGGGAGCCTGAACATCATCGCGGCGGAACTGGACAGGTAAAGGGCTCCGGGCGGACGATTCAAGCCCACGACCAGTACGATCCGAGGCGAAACGAGATGGCCGCCGAGACGACGACCGAGGCCCCGATGCTCAGCGAGGCGATCCGCGAGAAGATCCGCGCCTACATCCCTCGCTACCCGAGCAAGCGGGCGGTCACCCTGCCGGCGTTGCACATCGTCCACGAGCACTTCCGCTGCGTCCCGCACCGGGCGATGGCCGAGATCGCCGAGATCCTCGAGATCACGCCGGCCGAGGTGCTGGACACGATGAGCTTCTACGGCTTCTTCCCGCAGGCCCCCATCGGCGACGTCCGCGTCTGGGTCTGCCGGTCGTTGTCGTGCATGCTCACCGGCGGCGAGGAGATGCTGGCGCGCACCTGCGATCGGCTCGGCGTCGGCTCCGGCCAGACGACCGCCGACGGCAAGGTCACCGTCGAGTTCGCCGAATGCCTCGGCATCTGCGACTTCGCCCCCGCCGCCCTCGCCGACGACGGCCGCATCTTCGGCCCCCTCAACCCCGGCGCCGTCGACGCGATGATCGAGGAGCTGAGGCGCGGGCCCGTCGCCGGCGGCGAGGAGCCGGGCTGAACGATGTCCATCCGTCGGGAGAAGGCGCTCGGACGGATGAAGGGTCTCGCGGCGCGGATCGAGGAGCATCTGGATAAACTCGCCAACGAACCCGAGAACCTGGCCGCCGAACACTGGCGGTTCGAAACGGTAAACCGGATTGCACAGGTCGAGGCGTTGAATCGGCATGTCGGAGCGAAGACCGGGGCCGATTGGGAACAGAAGATCACGGCCTGGAAGATTGCCATCGGGAACTGATGCCATGCAAGTCTCCGACAGGGTGTTAACCCTCCTCGGTCGAGTCTTCGACGAGGCCCAAGGTGGCCTGAAGGACGAGGTCGGCCCCGAGGAATACGAGGCGCGGCGGCGCGACTTCGTCTTCCACATGACCGACTGGGCGAACGACCTCGATGGCCTGAAGCGACTCTTCGACGACCCCGACTCGATGCCGATCGACGACGCGACGACCTTCATCATCGGCTTGCTCTATCACGTCGTCCCGCACATCGACACGGCGGGACGGCTCCTGCTCGACGAGATCAGCAACCCGTTCGTCAACGACCACGCCGCGAAGTCGACGGTCAAGTAAGCGAAGCATCCGCCCCGCCGGCGATCGGCTCGGAGAATACGACCTTGGCCGCATTCGAACCCATCCTGACCCGCCTCTGGGACGTCGCCGACGGCCACACCCTCGGGGTGTACGAGTCGCGCGGCGGCTACAAGGCCGCGCGGAAGGCGTTGACCGAGCTGGACCCGGACAAGGTCGTCCAGGTCGTCAAGGACTCCGAGCTGCGCGGCCGGGGCGGGGCGGGGTTCCCGACGGGGATGAAGTGGACGTTCCTGCCGAAGGACCGCAAAGAGACGTTCATGTGCGTCAACGGCGATGAGAGCGAGCCGGCGACGTTCAACAACCGCATCCTCATCGAGCGCGACCCGCACCAGTTCCTCGAGGGCATCCTCATCTCCTGCTTCGCCACCAAGGCGAGCACGGCGTACGTCTATCTCCGGTTCGAATACATCAACGCCTTCCGCGTCATGGAGGCGGCGATCGCCGAGGCGCGGGCGGCGGGGCACCTGGGCAAGGACATCTACGGCAGCGGGTTCGACCTGGAGGTCTACTGCCACCGCGGCGCCGGGGCGTATATCTGCGGCGAGGAGACGGGCCTGATCGAGAGCCTGGAGGGCAAGCGCGGCTGGCCGCGGATCAAGCCGCCGTTCCCGGCGATCGAGGGGGCCTTCCGAAAGCCGACGGTCGTGAACAACGTGGAGACGCTCTGCTGCGTGCCGCACATCGTCGAACGCGGGGCGGACTGGTTCAAGTCGATCGGCACGCCGAAGAGCTACGGGCCGAAGCTCTACTGCGTCTCGGGACACGTCAACAAGCAGGTCTGCGTCGAATTGCCGCTGGGCGTCACGGCCCGCGAACTGATCGACGAGCACGCCGGCGGCGTCTGGAAGGGGCGCAAGGCCAAGGCGGTCGTCCCCGGCGGGATCAGCATGGGGGTCATGTCGGCCGACGAGCTCGACACGAAGCTCGACTTCGAGGACATCCGCAAGACCGGCTGCCTCGGCCTGGGGACCGCCGCGGTGACGGTCATGGACGACCATACCAGCATGGTTGACTATCTGTACAACACCTCCCGCTTCTTCGCCCACGAGAGCTGCGGCCAGTGCACCCCCTGCCGCGAGGGGACGGGCTGGATGTACAAGACCCTCGCCCGGATCCGGCGCGGCGGCGGCCGGCCCGAGGACCTCGACATCCTGCTCCAGATGGCCGACAACATGGGCATCATGCCCGGCACCACCATCTGTGGCCTCGCCGACGGCGCCGCCTGGCCGGTCAAGAACGCGTTGACCAAGTTCCGCGCCGAGTTCGAGGACTACATCCGGACCCACCAGGACCCCGACGCCGACCCGACCCCGCTCCAGCAGGCGATCACCCGCGGCACCCCGGCCGACGCCGTCGTCGGCCCGCGGGCCCTGACCCATGTTTGAATGAGAAGATTTGCCACAGAGATCACAGGGGACTCAGAGGGGAAGAGAAGAAGAGAAGAGAAGAGAAGAAAAGAATTTGAATTTCAAGTCTCTTCTCTCTGTGGTCTCTGTGTTCTCTGTGGCAAACTCTTATCCGAGGTTTCGATGGCGACCATCCTCATCAACGGCCACGAATACTCGCTCCCCGAGGGGGAGAAGCTCAACGCCATCCAGGCGGCGTTGCGCGCGGGGGTCGACATCCCCTATTACTGCTGGCACCCGGCGCTGTCGGTCGTGGCCAACTGCCGGATGTGCGAGGTCGAGGTCGGCTCGAAGGACCCGAAGACCGGCGAGATCAAGATGGTCCCGAAGCTCGTCCCGGCCTGCCAGACGCCGGCCAAGGACGGGACCGTCGTCGTCACCGACAGCCCGAAGGTCAAGGAGCATCAGCGGATGATCATGGAGTATCTCCTGATCAATCACCCGCTCGACTGCCCCGTCTGCGACCAGGCCGGCCAGTGCGGCCTCCAGGACTACAGCTACGAGTACGGCCAGGCCGTCCACCGGTTCGTCGAGGAGCGCAACGTCAACCCCCGCAAGGAGGTCTCGCCGGCGATCCAGCTCAACCAGGACCGCTGCATCATGTGCACGCGGTGCGTCCGGTTCACCCGCGAGATCACCCGGACCGGCGAGCTGATGGTCATGCGCCGCGGCGACCACGCCGAGATCGACGTCTTCCCCGGCCACCCGGTCGACAACCCCCTGGCCGGCAACGTCGTCGACCTCTGCCCGGTCGGCGCCCTCCTCGACAAGGACTTCCTCCACAAGCAGCGGTACTGGTTCCTCTCGAAGCATGATGCGATCTGCACCCGCTGCTCCACCGGCTGCAACATCATCGCCGAGGAGAACCGCGGCGCCCTCTGGCGGTTCCGCGCCCGCTACAACCCGCACGTCAACGACTACTGGATCTGCGACGAGGGCCGCTTCAGCTACACGGCCGCCAACGACCCGACCCTCCTCTCGGCCATGTACGTCCGACGAGGCGGCGACCTCCGCGAGGCCCCCGTCGATCAGGCGATCGCGGCGGCCCGGCAAGGGCTGGCGAAGATCGCCGAGACGAACGGCCTGACCGTCGGCATCCTCTCGCCGTTCCTGACCGTCGAGGAGGCGTACCTGATGGCCTCCTTCCTCAAGACGCTCAACCCCGCCAACGTGCTGGCGCTCGGGCCGGTGCCGACTTCGGGCATGGACCTCACGTTCAGCCCCGACCCCCACGCCGGCCGCACGGGCGACACGAGCTTCGTCGTCCCCCGGCCGTTCACGATCCACGCCGAGAAGTGCCCCAACCGGCGGGGGCTGGAGATGGTGCTCAAGCACTTCCAGGGCGAGGTCATCGACTTCCACGCGATCATGGGCCAGATCGGCCGGGGCATCTTCCGCGGGCTCTACATCGCCTCCGACGCGATCGACCCGGCCTTCGAAGAGGCGGAGGGGCTGACCTTGCGGTCCGGGGCCGAGTTCCTCGTCGTCCAGGACACGAGGCCGACGCCCCTGGCCCAGGCGGCCGACGTCGTGCTCGCCGGCGCAACGTTCGCCGAGAAGGCCGGCTGCTACGTCAACGCGAAGGGCCGCTTGCAGTACTCCGAGGCCGCCTTGCCCCCGCGCGACGGCAGCCTGCCCGACCTCGACCTGCTGGCCATCCTCCACGGCCGCCCCGGCGTCGGCCCCGCGAGCTCGCGCGACGTGCTCAAGGAGCTCGCCGCGGCCGTCCCCGCCTTCGCCGCCGCGAAGTCGGGGGCTATCCCCTCGCACGGCCTCGACCTCGAGGCGACCGAGCCCGCGACCGACGGCCTGATGGGCTTCGTCGACGCCTGGCTCGCCCCCCGCAAGCACAAAGGGGACCGGCCCGGCGAGCCGAGCCCGAAGGGATCGAAGAACGCCTGACGCCCGAGGGCGATGATGACTGGGACAGACTTCTGGACGATCGTCGGCATCCTGTTCAAGATCGTTTGCGTGGTCGGCATCACGCAGGGGACGGTCGCGTACCTGATCCTCGTCGAGCGGAAGGTCGCCGCGTACACTCAGGACCGGATCGGCCCCAACCGCGCCGGCCGGGAGTTCGGCCTGCCGTTCGGCCTGCTCCAGCCCCTGGCCGACGGCGCGAAGATGATCTTGAAAGAGGATGTGATCCCGGATTACGTCTCCAAGCCCTTGTACATCCTGGCGCCGATGATCTCGATCATCGCGGCGACGATCGGCTTCGCCGTCGTGCCGTTCGGGCCGGTCGGCCCCGGCGAACGCGTCCAGTTCCAGATCGCGCCCGGGGTCGACGTGGGCATCCTCTACGTCTTCGCCGTCGGCAGCCTCGCCGTCTACGGCGTGATCCTGGCGGGCTGGGCGTCGAACAACAAGTACTCGTTCCTCGGCGGGTTGCGGTCGAGCGCGCAGCTCATCAGCTACGAGGTGCCGCTGGGGATGTCGATCCTCGGCATGGTGCTCCTGGCCCGCTCGCTCGACCTGAACACGATCATCGACTGGCAGGACGACCACGTCTGGGGCATCGTCGTCCAGCCGATCGGCTTCCTCCTCTTCGTCGTCAGCGCCTTCGCCGAGACCAATCGCCTGCCGTTCGACCTGCCCGAGTCGGAGCAGGAGCTCGTCGGCGGGTATCACACCGAATACTCGGCGATGAAATTCGGCATGTTCTTTCTTGGTGAATATATGCATGTGATCACAGTCAGCTACCTGACGGTGATCCTCTTCCTCGGCGGCTGGGACATCCCTTTCGTCACCGACCATTACCATGGCGGCTTCCTCTGGACGGTCCTCAAGGTGCTCGTGATGGCCGCGAAGGTCGGCGGGATGATCGTCTTCATCATGTTCATCCGCTGGACGATCCCCCGCTTCCGTTACGACACGCTGATGGACCTGGCCTGGAAGTCGCTCATCCCGCTGTCGATCATCAACCTCGTGGCGACGGCGCTCGTCGTGCAGATCCTCCGCGGGGAACTGCACTGGGGCTTCTGACGAACCACGGGCGAGACGAAGCCAACTCGGAGGGACCGCCGTGAGGCCCGATGACCCGAGCTTGAAGCGATTGCAGTCGCCGAGGCTTAACATCCTCGAGAGGACGTACATCCCCCAGATCCTCGAGGGGCTGGTCGTGACCGGCCGGCACGCGGTCGCGGCGGCGCTGGGCAAGGGGGCGATCACGGTCCAGTACCCGGAGGAACAGCACGTCCCGAGCGACAACTACCGGGGCGTGCACCGCCTGAACAAGGACGACAACGGCCGGATCAAGTGCGTCGCCTGCATGCTCTGCGCCACCGCCTGCCCGGCCCACTGCATCGACATCGTCGGCGCCACGGCGCCCGACGGCTGGGACGACCGCGAGAAGTACCCCGAGAACTTCGTCATCGACGAGCTCCGCTGTATCTACTGCGGCATGTGCGAGGAGGCCTGCCCGGTCGACGCGATCGAGCTGACGAAGCTGTACGACCTGACCGGCCTGTCGCGCGAACAGATGATCTTTGATAAGACCAAGTTGTTGTCCGTCTTCGACCTGACCAAGGACTCCGAGCCGATGCGGACGGCCGGCACCTCCGGCCTGCCCGGCACGGTGCACGAGCCGTTGAAGCTCGGGTACGAGACGGCCGAGGCCGCCACGAAACCGGACGAGGGGCCCGTCCTGTCATGAACCTCAGCAGCGCCAGCCTCGCCGTCCTGGTCGCGATCGTCGTCCTCGGCGGGACGGGGATCTCGATGCTCCTGCCGCACCGGCACGGCCACCTCAAGCCCCGCGCCGCGCACCTCGTCGGGGCCGCCTTGGCGGCGATCGCCGGGGTGCTCGTGCTGTCGCGGCTGACGCCGGTCGGACCGTTCTTGCAGGGGCTGTTCTTTTATGCGTTCGCCCTGGCCTCGCTGGCCGGCGGGCTGTTGATGGTCACGAGCCGCAACCCGATCTACGGCGCCCTCTGGTTCGCGGCCGTCGTGCTGGCGACGACCGGCCTGTTCCTGCTGGCCGGGGCGCAGTTCCTGGCGGCGGGCACGGTGATCGTCTACGCCGGGGCGATCATCGTCACGTTCCTGTTCGTCATCATGCTCGCCCAGGCCGGCGGCCAGGCGCCTTACGACCGAGCGGCCCGGGCCCCGTTCCGGGCGACGTTCACCGGCGTCCTCCTGTTCTTCGGCCTGCTCTACGCCCTCCTGTTCGTCCAGGCGCCCTTCGGCGTGACGCCCAGGGCCGACATGCCGCCGCTGGTCAAGGCGGCCGAGCCGGTCGGGCCGATCGACGCCGACACGAAGGCCGTCCTCGACCGCGCCCTGACCGCGACGGCCCGCCTCGGCCCCGAGGCGCCCCCCGCGCCCGGCGTGCCGCCGCCGCACGTCGCCGGCCTCGGCGGCACCATGTTCACCGACCACCTGCTCAGCGTCGAGGTCGCCGGCGTGATCCTGTTCGTCGCGCTCGTCGGCGCCCTGGCCATCGCCACGCCCCGCGCCCCGATCCGGCCCGAGACCCGGGTCGTCGCCTGAGCCACCGAAGCCGCCGAAGGAGCCCGCCGTCCCATGCCGCCGTTCACGTTCGAACTCCTGAACAACTACCTGATCCTCGGCGCCGCGCTGTTCGCGCTGGGGACGATCGGGTTCCTGGCCAGGCGCAACCTGATCATCATGTTCCTGTCGGTCGAGATGATGCTCCAGGGCGTGGCGCTGACGCTCGTCGGCTTCGGCCGGTACCACGGGACGTGGGCGGGGCAGGTCTTCACGATCGTGATCCTGACCGTCGCGGCGAGCGAGGCGGCGATCGCCCTGGCGCTGATCCTGATCCTCTTCAACCGCCGCGAGTCGCTGGACGTGAGCCTCTGGAACGAGATCCACGAGCCCGAGCTGCCGACGATCGTCGAGGAGCTGCCCGCCGAGGCCGAGCCGGTCGAGGTCGAGGCCGGGCCCGAGTCGTACCCCGCGCTCACCCCCTCCGGCATCGAGCCGCCCCACCCGGCGCGGCCCTGGACGGTGCGGCGTGACTAGCGCGTCGAGGCGGTCGATCGGGCGGAGTCGTCGGGTCGCGAGTCGGGGAGGGGAGTTGCCGTGAGCGGATTGATCCAGTACGCGTGGCTCGTGCCGTCCTTCCCCCTGCTCGGGGCGATCGCGGCGGCCGCCGGCGGCAAGTGGCTGAAGGGCAACGCGCATATCCCGGTCGTCGCCGGCATCGGCGCGGCGTGCGTGGTCGCCCTGCTCCTGCTCGGCGCCGTCGGCGACGGCTCGGGGCGCGCGACCGTCGCGAGCTGGCTCGACGCGGGCGACCTCCACGTCCCGGTCGAGCTCCGCGTCGACGGCCTGACGACCATGATGCTGGCGATGGTCACGTTCGTCTCGACGATCATCGCCGTCTTCGCCGCCGGCTACATGGCCGGCGACCCCGGCTACCCCCGCTTCTTCGCCGTCATGGGCCTGTTCGTCACCTCGATGACCGGGCTAGTCCTCTCGAACAATTATGTGCTCACCTACGCCTTCTGGGAAGGCGTGGGCGTGTGCAGCTACCTCCTCATCGGCTTCTGGCACGCGAAGCCCTCGGCCGCCGCGGCGGCGAAGAAGGCGTTCCTCGTCAACCGGATCGGCGACGTCGGCTTCGCGATCGCGATCTTCTGGATGTGGTCGGCGCTCGGCCAGGACCTGAGCTACGACCACATCCTCGACAAGGAGACGCTCGCCAAGGTCCCCGACGCGACCAAGCTCGGGATCGCCGCCTTGCTCTTCTGGGCGGCCACGGCCAAGAGCGCGCAGATCCCGCTCTACGTCTGGCTGCCCGACGCGATGGAGGGCCCGACGCCCGTCTCGGCCCTCATCCACGCCGCGACGATGGTCACGGCCGGCGTCTACCTGATCGCGCGGTCCAGCGTCCTGCTCATCCAGGTCCCGCGGCTCCAGGCGATCATCGCGGCCGTCGGCTGCGCCACGGCTTTGCTCTCGGCCCTGATCGCCCTGACCCAGACCGACCTGAAGCGCGTGCTCGCCTACTCGACCGTCAGTCAGCTCGGTTATATGTTCATGGGGCTCGGGTCGGGGATCGAGGGGGTGGCGCGGTTCGCGGTGGTCGCGGCGATGTTCCACCTGTTCACGCACGCCTTCTTCAAGGCCCTGCTGTTCCTCGCCTCCGGCAGCGTGATGCACTCGATGGGGGGCGTCATCGACATGCGACGCTTCGGCGGCCTCCGGCAACGGCTGCCGTACACGCACGCCACGTTCGTCGTCGGGGCGCTCGCCCTCTCCGGCATCTTCCCGCTGGCCGGCTTCTGGAGCAAGGACGAGGTGCTGACGTCGCTGAAGCTCGCGGCCGGCGAGGCCGAGCTGTCGATCGGCCCGGGGTGGTCGGGGACGTATTCGTTGATCTACTGGCTCGCGGTCCTGACGGCCTTCCTGACGGCCTTCTACACCGGCCGCGCCTATTTCCTGACGTTCTGGGGGCCGGAAAAACTCCCTTCGCCCGACGACCCCGAGGCCGACCCCTCCGAGGCCCACGCCGACCCCCACCGCCCGGCCGACCTGCCCGCCCCCTCGCCCCACGCGACCGACGAGCCCGTCCCCCAGCACGACGGCCACGAACACGGGCATGGGCACGGCCACGACGACCACTTCGGCCACGAGTCGGGCTGGATCATGGTCGTGCCGCTCCTGATCCTGGCGGCCTGCGCGGCCCTCGTCGGCCTGATCTTCGGCCCGACGGGCTGGTTCGAGCACCACGTCGCGCGCACGCCCGGCTTCGAGGGACTGGGGACCGCGAAGGAGCCGCACGACATCACGACCCCGATCGTCGGCACGCTGGTCGGCGTCGCCGGCATCGCCCTGGCCTGGGTGTTCTACGGCATGCGGAGCCCGATCCCGGGCCGGCTGGCGCGGCAACTGAAGCCGTTGTACCGGCTCTCGTACCGGAAGTTCCGGGTCGACGAGGTCTACGGCTGGCTCGTCGTCACGCCGACGAAGTGGCTCGCGGCCTTCTCGGCGATGTTCGACCGGCTCGTCGTCGACGGCCTCGTGCTCGGCACGGCGCGGTTCCCCCGGTTCTTCGGCCGCGAGTTCCTCGCCCCGTTCCAGAACGGCATGGTCCAGTTCTACGCGGCGGCGACGGCCCTGGTCCTCGCCGGCCTGCTGGCGGTGCTGCTGCTGACATGATCGCGGGTTGATCCTCCGGCGCGAGCCATTCGGATTCTTGGAGTGTTGTCGATGGATTTGCTCCTGGTCCTCACCGTGCTGCTCCCGCTGGCCGGGTCGATCGCCCTGGCGGCGTTGGCGCCGAGGCTGGATCACACCCGGGCGCGGACGATCGCCCTGGCGACCGTGCTGGCATCCCTGGCGTTGAGCCTGGCCTTGCTCGTGTCGTTCCGGCCCGGGGTGGTGACGCCGCAGTTCGCGCCCAAGGTGGGCAACGACTACGGCTGGTCGTGGGTGGCCATGCCGGAGGGCTCCGGCATCCGGTTCGCCCTCGGCCTGGACGGCCTGAGCGTCTGGCTGTTCGTCTTGACGACGCTGCTGATGGTTCCCTCGGTCTTCGCCTCGTGGGAGTCGGTCAAGGAGCGGGCGGCGACGCACTACGCCTTGATGCTCGCCCTGGAGACGGGCCTGCTCGGCCTGTTCGCGAGCCTCGATGTCGTTCTCTTCTACATCTTCTTCGAATTCACGCTGATCCCGCTGTTCTTCCTGATCGGCCTCTACGGCGGTCCCGATCGCCGGCGGGCGGCGGTGACGTTCTTCCTCTACACGCTCGCCGGGAGCCTGCTGACGCTCCTGGGCGTGATCGCGCTGGTGGTCGTCTCCTATCAGCATCCGCTGCCGGGCGCCGTGACGCGGCTGACGTTCTCGATCCCCGAGCTGACGGACACGCTCTCGAAGCTCGCGACGGCCTGGCCCGACTGGGGCCGGGCCGACTCGCTGGCGAGCCCGCAGGTGTTGATCTTCCTGCTCCTGTTCGCCGGGTTCGCGATCAAGGTGCCACTTTTCCCGTTCCACACCTGGCTGCCGCTGGCCCACGTCGAGGCGCCGACGGCGGGGTCGATCCTGCTGGCGGGGGTCCTGCTCAAGGTCGGCGGGTACGGCCTGCTGCGGTTCAACATGGGGATGGCCCCGCTGGGTGCCCAGTACCTGTTCCCGATGCTGGCGACGATCGCCGTCGTCGGCATCCTGTACGGGGCGTTGACGGCCCTGGCGCAGTCGGACATCAAGAAGCTGGTCGCGTACAGCTCGGTCAGCCACATGGGGTTCGTCGCGTTGGGGATCTTCGCGGCGAACCGCACGGCGATGGAGGGGGCGGTCATCCAGATGGTCAACCACGGCCTGACGACCGGCGCCCTGTTCGCCTGCGTCGGCGTGATCTACGAGCGTTATCACACCCGCGAGATGGCCCGGATGAGCGGCCTCTGGGACCGCCTCCCGCTCCTGGCCTTCTTCTTCATCCTCGCCTCGCTCGGCTCGGCGGCCGTGCCGGGGCTCAACGGCTTCGTCGGCGAGTTCCCGATCCTCGCCGGCATGTTCGCCCGGAGCCGGACCGCCGCGGTCCTGTCGGCCGTCGGGATGATCCTGGGGGCGTATTACCTCCTCTGGATGCTCCAGCGGGTCGTCTTCGGCCCGCTCCGCGAGCCGGCCGAGCACGACGGTCACGACGCCTCGCATGGGCACGCCCCCGTCCGTTCCGTCGGCTGGCACGAGATCGCCGGCCTGACCCCCCTGATGGCCCTGATCGTCCTGATCGGCGTGTATCCCCGGCCGATCTTCGACAGCATCCAACGGCCGGTCGCGGCGATCGTCTCCAACGCCAACAAGACCAAGACCGGCGACGTCGCGAGCCGACCCGAGCCGGCGCCCGCATCCCAGATCGCCGAGAACCTCCCGCAGCAGGACCGCGCCCGATGACGACCTTCGACGTGGCCAGGCAAGCCCTCACGGTCCTGATCCCCGAGCTGATCGTCGTCCTGGCCGCGACGGCCATGATGACCGCCGGCGCCTTCGTCCGACTGCCGCGACGGACGTGGGCGGCGTTCTCGGCGGCGACCCTGGCGGTCGCGGTCGTCGCGTTGATCCTCGTCCGGCACGTGGTGCCCGACCCGTACGCCTCCGTCGTGCTCAACGACCCCCTCTCGGGCTACGCCCGGCTGGCCTTACTGCTGACCGGCCTGGTCGTGCTGGCCTTCGCCCACGACCAGGTCGACGACGCGCGGGCCAGCGAGTTCTTCGGCTGCCTCTTGATGATCGACGCCGGCGCCATGCTCGTCTGCGCGGCCAACGAGATGGTCTTCCTGTTCGCCGGCCTGGAGCTGGTGAGCATCCCGACATACCTCCTCCTCTACCTCCCGCGCCGCAATAGGGAGACGCAGGAGGCGGCCACAAAATACTTCTTCCTGAGCATCTTCTCGTCGGCGTTCCTGCTGTTCGGCCTCGCATACCTCTATGGGTTGACCGGCCTGACCAACCTGCGGGCCCTGGCGTGGGTGCTGGAGAAGCAGGTGCAGGGGGAGGCGGTGGCGAAGTTCGGGACGATCGCCGTCGTCTTCATCATGGCCGGCCTGGGCTTCCGGGTCGCGGCCGTACCGTTCCACTTCTACGCGCCCGACGTGTATCAAGGGTCGCCGACGGTCGTGGCGGCCGTGCTCGCCTGGGTGCCCAAGGGGATCGGCTTCGTGGCGATGATCCGAGCCCTGACGGCCGTCCTGCCGGTCGTGGGCGACGTCGCCTCGAAGGGGCTCCTGCTGGCCTGGGTGCTCGCGGCGATGACGATGATCTTGGGCAACGCCGTCGCGCTGCTCCAGAACGACCTCAAGCGACTGCTCGCGTATTCGTCGATCGCCCACGCCGGCTACCTGTTGATCGGCGTGGCGGTCGCCTTCACCAACCGCCTGGTCGGCTACCCGCAGGGCGGGGGCCTGATCGGCGGGGCGTTCTCGGGGACCGAGGGCATCCTCTTCTACCTGGCCGCGTATGCGTTGATGACCCTGGGTGCCTTCGGGGTCATCATCTCGCTGAGCTCGCCCGAGCGGCCGGTCGAGACGGTCGACGACCTCGCCGGCCTGGGGCGGACCCACCCGGCGGCGGCGTTGGCGATGGCGTTCTGCCTGTTCAGCCTGGCGGGCGTCCCCCCCATGGCGGGGTTCTGGGGCAAGCTCTGGATCTTCTCGTCGGCCTTCCTGCCCGTCCAGGGGGAGGACGGCGGGCCGTCGCTCCGCTGGCTGGCGATCCTCGGCGTCTTGAATGCGGCGGCCGGCGCCTATTATTACTTGCGCATCGTCGTCTGGATGTACTTCCAGCCCGTTCCCGCCAGGCCTCTCTCGCCCCGGTCCTCCTGGCCGACGACCGTGGCCGTCGGCGCCTGCGCGACCCTGTCGCTGGCCCTCGGCCTGTACCCCCGGCCGCTGGCCCGCGCCTCGCACGAGGCCGCCGTCGCCGCGACCGCCCGCCCCGGCCCGGCCCGGGCCCCGGCCGACCAGCCGGCCGGCCCCGCCGTCGCGACGACCCGCGGCCGCTGACGACGGCCCGCCGACTCCCCTTGCCGACGACGCCCCGGCCGTGCTACACTCCCACCCTGTTAACGAATTAACCAGGAGGGAGGCCGACCGACCGTGGCACGACCGGCGTCCGAGACGTTGACCGAGCGCGAGGCGCAGATCATGGCCGTCCTCTGGGACCTCGGCCGCGCCACCGCCGAGCAGGTCCGCGCGGCGTTGGCCGACGGGCCCCACGACTCGACCGTCCGCACCCTGCTCCGCGTCCTCGAGGCCAAGGGCCACGTCGCCCACGAGGTCCGCGGCAAGGCCTACGTCTACCGCGCCCGCGTCGGCCGCGCCCGCGCCCAACGCAAGGCCGTCCGCAACCTCCTCGCCCGCTTCTTCGCCGGCTCGGCCGAGGACCTCCTCCTCCGACTCCTCGAGGACGAGCAGATCACGCACGAGCAGCTCGAGGCGATCCGAGAAAGGAAGGGGATTCACCACAAAGACACGAAGATCACAAAGAAATAAAAATAAAATGAAATTCACGAACAATTATTTGGATTTTTCTTCGTGTCTTTGTGGTGAATCCCCTACTTCCCCGTCTCCCCCCGCCCGCGGCTTGAACCCGTAGATCCACCGCAGCGCCGTGCGGACGAGGCCGCTCTCGAGCCGGGTGGCGCGGAAGCGGTTGGCGAGGAGGCGGCCGAGGGCGGAGTAGGTGGGGTACGCGAAGACGAGCCCGCCGAGGTCGTCGAGCGAGAGCCCGCGCTCGAGGGCCAGCACGAACGGCGGGAGCAGTTCGCCGGCCTCGGGGCCGAGGATCGTGGCGCCGACGAGCTTGCCCGACGGCGTGGCGACGAGCTTGGCCAGGCCCTCGGCCCGGCCGTCGATCCGGGCGCGGTCGAGCTCGGCCAGCTCGACGCGGAACGTCCGCGAGCCGTCGGGTTGGCCCGATCCCACGGCGGCGAGCTCGGGGTCGGTAAAGGTGACGCGGGGCAAGGTGGCGAATTCCATCCGCTTCGGGGCCAGGTCGCGGGCGAGCAGCGCGTTCTGGATCACGACGGCCGCCTCGCGCTCGGCGGCGTGGGTGAACTGGTCGTGCCCCAGCACGTCGCCGACCGCCCAGACGTTGGCGGCGCGGGTCTTGAGGTGCTCGTCGACCTCGACGCCGTGCTCGGCGGTCGCGTGGATGCCCATGGCGTCGAGGTTCAGGCCCTCGACGTTCGCTCGACGGCCAGTCGCCACGAGCAGGTGCGAGCCGCCGACCTCGCGCGGGAAGGCGTCGGCCTCGCGGCGGTAGGCGAGGACCGGCTGGCCGTCGCGGAGGGAGGCCTTGTAGACCTCGGCGCCGAGGTGGAAGCGGATGCCTTCGGCTTCGAGGAGGGCCTGGAGCCGATCGGCGACCTCGGGGTCCTCGCGGGGGAGGATGTGGGCGGAATCGGCGACGACCTTGACGCGGCTGCCGAGCCGGGCGAACGCCTGCGCGAACTCGATGCCGACCGGCCCCGCGCCGAGGATCAACAACTCCGGCGGCAGGGCGTCGAGGCCCCAGATCGTCGTGTGGTCGAGGGCGCCGACGGCGTCGAGGCCGGGGATCGGCGGGGACGCCGGCCGCGAGCCGGTCGCGATCACGAAGGCCCGGCCGCGGAGCGGCGTCCGGCCGTCGACGAGCACCGTGTCGTACGCGTCGAACGCGGCCGTCCCCCGGATCACCTCGACGCCGCGGCCTTGCAGATGTTCCGCCGAGTCGGACCTCGCGAAACCCGCGACGACCGACCGGACGCGGGCCATCACGGCGGCGAAGTCGACCTCGGGCGGCGCCAGCTTGATGCCGAACTCGGCCGCGCGCCGGGCCTCGGCGACGAACCTGGCGGCGCGGATGAGGGCCTTGCTCGGCACGCAGGCCGTGAAGGTGCACTCGCCCCCGGTCTCTCCCTTCTCGACCAGCGCCACCTTCGCGCCGACGGCCGCCGCCGCGACCGCCACGTTCAGGCCCCCCGCGCCGCCGCCCAGCACGATCAGGTCGTACATCGTCGCGACTCCCCCGCGCGGCCTGTCCCACCTCGTCCACCCATCCCCGAGGATACGGGCCCGACTCGCGCACCCGCAAGGCTCCGGTCGGGCCTCGCGACCCAAGTTCCACCCCCCGGACCCTCGCGCACCCCGATCGCCGCCGACCCCTTCGGATCGGCTTTTACTGATGGAAAGCGGTGCTCCGGGGCCCGATTTCGGGCCTCAGAAGCGTCGCGGCGGGGCCGAAGTCGGGCTCGGCGCGACGCCGATGACGACCGAGGACGCCGGCCGGGGCGTCGTGGGCAAGGGTATCTCATCCAAGACCATTACGTAATCGTAGGTTACATCGTTCTTCGGTTCGTTCCGCGCCGGCGCTTCCGGGGCCGGCGGGGTCGGCTCGGGAGGGGTCCACGCGGGCTCGTTCTCGCTGCTGGAGAGGATGCGGCCGTACAGCTTCAGCCGCGCGTTCTTGCAGGCGATCAGCGCCGTCGAGAGCTGGCGGAAGGTGCGCTGGTGATCTTGCAGGTAGCGATGCCGCCGCGACCCCTCATCCGACGTGTCGACCGCCGCCGCGTCGAGGACCTGTTGCCGCTGCTCGGCCTCCTCGGCCTCCAGCTCCGGCAGGATCGACTGAAGCGCCTCCAGTTCCGAGGCCATGATCGCGCGGAGCCGCTCCATCGGCCGGTCCGCGTCGATCGCGATGCCCTTCTCGGTGTACCGGGCGTGGGTCTTGAGGTGCGCGTCGCAGGCCACATCCAGCGCCATGCCCAGGCCGTGCACCACGCGGGCCCGCTCGTCGTCCAGGTCGCCGAGGGCGCCGCCGAGCATCGCCAGCATCCGCCCGCGCCAGTCGGGGCAGAGGTGGCCGCTGCCGGTGAGCTGCTCGTCCAGCTCG